>CAZYKQ010000001.1:0-32971 GCA_964648235.1 uncultured Christensenella sp.
GGGATTCAATGGTACGCCCGGCGGGATTCGAACCCACGGCCTTCAGAGTCGGAGTCTGACACGCTATCCAGCTGCGCTACGGGCGCTTGTGCCTTGATCAAAACAACGAATTCAAGGCTGTAGAATCTTAACACAAACCGGGTAGAGTGTCAATTCAGATCACGTTATAATATCAGATGAAAAACTCAGTTTTCCTCCAGGATATCACCGCGGATACTCAGGGTGGTGACCTGCCAGGGGATGAACTTTCCTGAGTCTTGCAGGGCTTGAACCACAGCATGCTCAAGACCGCCGCAGCAGGGTACCTCCATGCGCACCAAAGTAAGCGACTTGATAGCGTTTCTCTTCAATATCTCAGTTAACTTGTCAGCATAATGAACCGGATCAAGCTTAGGGCAGCCGATCAGGGTGACTTTGTTTTTCATAAACCGGTTGTGGAAGTTTGCGTGTGCGTAGGCCGCACAGTCCGCCGCGATCAACAAACCCGCGCCGTCATAATAGGGAGCATTCAGAGGCGCCAGTTGAATTTGCACCGGCCACTGCCCGAGGCGGCTTTCAAACGAAACTTCACTTGCCTGTTGTATAGGACGCGTCACTTCATCATGCTCAATAGCCTGGGCGCGCACACCAGGACAACCTGCCGAAGCGGGGCTGATCCGACTTGTTTTTGCCATTTCCTTTTCAGCCTGAGCAGCCTTAACCGCCTCTTCGTCAAAAGCATCAGCTTCGCGCACTATCATGCTGATCGCATCCACCGGGCAGCTGGGCAAGCAAGCGCCCAAACCGTCACAATAATCGTCACGGATCAGTCGCGCCTTTCCATCGATCATCGCAATGGCACCTTCATGACAGGCTCCGGCGCATAAACCGCAACCGTTGCAGCGCTCTTCATCAATGCTAATAATTTTGCGTATCATACACACCCTCCTTGACTTACAAAGGATATCATAGGATAATTCAGTTGCAATGTATGTTGCATCCGCAACACCAGGAGATCAGATGGAAAAGATTTATTCAACCCTACAGGCCTGCCCTATGTTTGATGGGATAAGCCCTGATGAGTTTCCGGAGCTCTTGCGCTGTTTAAATGCGCGCGAAAAAGAATTCAAACGAGGCGAAACCGTAGTCGAACCGGGCAGCAAGCTGACAGAACTCGGCTTAGTGATAACAGGCAGTGTGCAAGTCTGGCAGATCGATTACTGGGGGCACCAAACGCTGATTCACCGCTTGGAAGCAATGGACGTGTTTGCAGAGTCCTTCGCCATTGCAAGACGTCGCATTCCCTTGGGGGTCACGGCGGCAGAGCCGAGTCGCATCCTTTTCCTGTCTACGGATACGCTGCTCAGCCCATGCAGCAATGGCTGTTCCTTCCACAGCAGGTTAAATGCCAATTGGGCGAGTATGCTGGCGTACAAGAACATTTCCCTGACAGATAATATACGCCATTTATCCAAACGAAGCATTCACAACAAGCTGATGAGTTATCTGTCAGACCTGGCCGCCTTGCAAGGCTCGGAAAGAGTGACGCCGGTTCTATCCCGTCAGGAACTGGCTGACTTTCTTTGTGTAGACAGAAGCGCAATGACCAGAACATTGTATCAGATGCAGAATGAGGGTATTCTGTCCATTGAAGGGCGCGCCATCCGCCTGCATAAATACCAGTAAAAATTTTTACCTGTAATGAAAGAACACGAACAGTGATTGACACTTTTATCAAACGATGATATTTTTCAATGGTCAAGCGAAAAGGAGTGAGTCATGCTGAAGAAGCCTTTTATCCTGCACAGAAAAAGAACCTTTCTGATCATTGCGCTGATGATTTTTTTCACGTTACCTGTCGGAGCAGAGGATATAACCCTGAGCAAGGCCTATGATCCCCTGCCCATCGATCTGAGCCACGGCTATGAGCCGGACAGCAGCAAATTCTTTCCGGATGGAAAAGGCTATCAGGATGACTCCATTTATATCCGAATCTATGAGAGCCGCGCCTTTGATACCGATCTTCTCTATGCCCACATCAAAGTCTCGCATCCCTCTCAAATCCGCACGGCGCCTGCCAACACATTTAAATCAAAAGGCAACCAGCTTGCCTCCACCATCGCAAAGCGCTATCATGCCGTAGCAGCCATTAATGGCGATTATTTTCAGTTTAACTCCGAGCGATTCATTATCCGCCAGGGCCAGCTGATACGCAATCGCCCCACGGGTGAAGATCTGCTTTTAATTGACAGTGAAGGCGATTTCCATACTATTCGCCATGCACTCAGCGATGACATCATCGCAAAAATACAGAAAATCGAAAACACCGGACGCAGCGTAAACAATGCATTTTCCTTTGGGCCCATTCTCGTAGAAAATGACAAGTCTGTTTTCCCTGCCGATACGGGCTACTTTAATACCGCGCCCCTCAAATATGCCCAGCGCGCGGTGATCGCTCAGCTCGGCCCGCTGGAATATCTCATTCTCTCTACCGAGGGGCCTGAAGATCCCGGGTCCAAGGGTTTATTTCTTCACCAGGCAGCTGAATCAATATTGGAAGCAGCAAAAGCCCTGAACATGCCCTGCCTTGTGGCCTATAATCTGGACGGCGGCAGCAGCAATTCCCTGATACTGGGCGGTAACAAGGTCAACTCTCCAAACAATCCCAAAAAGCGTCCAGTAAGCGATATCATCTACTTCGCGACGCTGGTACCCTGATATGTTCCCCGTTTTATCGATTCAATTAGGCTCCCTGAGCGTTCATGTCTTTGGGCTCATCCTTGCCCTGGGCGCTCTCCTCTCTCTGGTGCTTTTATATCAGAGTGAAAAGCGCATGAACATTCGCCAGGGCAGCGCACCGGGTCTTTTTATCTGTGCGGGCATCATCGGTTTCACCATGTCGCGGCTTATTTATGCTCTGCTGAATGCCAGCCGTTTGTTTTATGACGCGATGGACGGTAGCTACCTCGGCCTTTCCCCCCTGCTGCGGATAGCCGATGGCGGGCATAGCGTATATGGTTTCATTCTGGGGGCATCCCTTGGCATTTATCTGTTTTCCTTGCTTACTGCTCAAGAGAAAGGACGCGTCTTCGATTGGGCCGCTGTACCGCTTGGAGGCTTTTTGACCGCGTCCTTCCTGGCTCAGATCGCGGGTTCCAGCGGGTATGGGGAAGAAGTCGCGCCATTTTTGCGTTTCATGCCCATGGCCGTTCGCAATCTCTACGGCGAATGGGACGCCGCTGTCTTTTTCTATGAGGGGCTCTGGGCCTTGGCGCTTACTCTTTGGCTGAAGCACAGCAAAAGACGACCCGGACGTTCGGGCGACCGGATGCTATGGCTTTTGATTCCGCTCACTTCCCTGCAAATCTTTTTTGAGTCCCTTCGCCAAGACGATTACCCAAGGCTTGAGAGCAATGCTTTCATCCGCATGAATCAGGTGCTGGGGCTTATTGTGCTTTTGGTTATCCTGGTATTGATTTTCAAGCGTTTGAGCGTTCGTCACAAAGCAAACTGTCTTTTAGTCTTGCTGTTATCAGCTGTCTCCTTTATAGCCGCTGAATTTTGGGAAAAGTTGCCTGTTCCAAAGGAGGCCCTTTATATCGCCTCATTTGTGATGGCCCTTGTACTAAGCTTCACCTGGCTTAAGGCATTAGTCAAAGCGGACGTCTAAACGAATCTGAGCTACCTTCGAAATGGTCTCATGAATTGAGCAATGTTTGGCCGCCAGCTCTGCCGCGCGATGGAATCCCTTTTGATCTTCAGCTCCCAGAATTGTAAATATCAAATCAACCACACTTAATGTCGTAGGTACTTCCTCACGTTTCTGACCGCGGACTTCAATAGAGGCGCCAGAATACCTAAGCCGCATCTTTTTGGCGATGCCCACAAAAGTGGAATAGTAGCATGCGCCCAACGCGCCTAACAGCATGTCATAGGGGCGCAGCTTTCCATCGCCTGATCCGACAGCCGTCTTCGTATTCAGGGTGCTCAGTTCCCCTTCAAACTCCTGGCTGAATATAAGCCTTACTTCGATCTGCGACATATTTCCCTCCTTCCTGAACTAAGCAAAGCATATCACCGAAAAAGTAAGCAAGCAAGTTCACGTCTTGTTTTCTTTTCAGGGTCATGACTTCATGGTATAATGTACAAAACGCTGACACAGGAAAGGGAATGCGCATGGACGAAAGGCTTTGGGGTAAAATGAACGACCTGCTCTCTTCCTTGCATCAGGAGATACGGCTGGTAGACGCGCAAGGCGATAGCCTGATCCCACGGGAGGCTATTTCCTTCTACCTGCCAAACGGAATGCGTCCAGGCGAAGTCAGGGAAAGTAAAGGGTATCTGTTCATGCGGCTGGATATGCCGGATGCATTCAGCCTCCTGTGCCCGATGAGCGACCATGCAGAAGATTTGCTGCGCCTTGCCGCAGGGGCTCTGAATGCCTTCAGCCAGTTGCACCCCGATGATAACGGAAAGACCGGCGCATGGCGTCGTCTTCTGACGGAAGACATCTCTGATGAGGAGCGTTCTTTGCTGGTGGAAGAGCACCGCATCGCTTCCCACCAGCCCCGATGTGTGATTCTCCTTCGTCTCCTCTCACTGCGCCAAAACGCATATGAGCTTCTGGCTTCTCTTATGCCGCTGGAAAAGGACGACTTGTTGCTGCCTCTGGATAGTGCGAGCGTCGCTTTGATTAAAGCACTGGACGACGTAAAGCACCATGACGAGGCGCAGGAATTTGTTATGGCTGTTCAGGAAACAGTGCGTGAGGAAAGCAGTCTCTCCCTGTCCTGCGGCATCGGCGATGTCACCACAACCCCTGATGGCCTGCGCCAAAGCTTTATCCAGGCGCAACGAGCAATGGAAATCGGTCCCCAATATCTTCCCGAGAAAAGCGTATTTGTCTGGCGCGATATGCTGCTTCCCCGTTTTCTCTCTGAAATTCCTGAGGAAAGGGCACAATATTATCACAATCTGATCTTCAATAAAAAGACCTCCCGTCTTCTGACAGAAGAAATGCTGGAAACCATCGACATGTTCCTGCAAAAAGATCTCAATTTATCTGACACGGCCCGGCATCTATACATTCATCGAAACACACTGGTGTACCGGCTGGACAAGGTGCAGCGACTGGCGGGTCTTGATGTGCGCAAATTTTCCGATGCATTTTTGTTCAAGCTGATGTATGATTTAAAATGCAATATTAAAATTAAAGGAAAGCGGCCATAAGGTCGCGCGGTTCCCCTGCAATGAAGAAAAAATCTCTTTCTCTGATTTTGGCGCTTGTTCTGCTTTTGGGCACGCTTCCTGTTCATGCATTTTCCTTCCCGTTTAACTTTAGCAAAAACGAAACGGTAACCATTCCCAAGGAGGAATATGAGCGCCTCCAACAGTATGAGAAGTTAGATGAAGTCAAAAGCTATATCGAGAATTATTTTTATAAGGACGTCGATGATACCGCGCTGATTGACGGCGCCATCCAGGGCTTATTGTCCGGCACAGAGGATGTCTATACTTTCTATTATCCTGAGGATTCCTGGCAGCGCATGCTGGATGATGATACCGGGAAATACGCAGGAATCGGCATTCAGATGCTGGGAAACTATGAAACTGCGCAGGTTACCGTGACCCGGGTTTTTAAAGGGACACCGGCGGAGGCAGCCGGCATCAGGAAAGGCGATATCATTCACATGGTGGAAGACCTCCTGGTCAGCGTATCCACTATGCAGGATGCCGTCGACATCATGCGCGGCATACCCGGCGAAGTTGTGAATGTACAGATGATGCGTGACGGGGAAGTGATTCCTTTTGAAATTACCAAAGCTGAGATCATCGTTAACCGGGTGGAAAGCCTGATGCTTGAAGGATCAGTGGGCTATATTGCCCATTATGAGTTTGCGGGCGAAAGTTATGAAGATTTCAAGCGCGCCTATGAATCCCTGAAATCCGAAGGAATGAAAGCCCTGATCATTGATTTGCGCGATAATGGCGGCGGTTGGGTGAAGGATGGTATATCACTGGCCGACCTGTTTTTAAACAAAGAGTTAATGTTCTATACCGAAGGTAAAATGGGCCGTGAAGAAACCTATACTACCGACGGCATGGAAGATCTCCCCCTTGTTCTGTTGGTGAACGAACACTCCGCTTCTACCTCAGAAATTGTTTCCGGCGCCCTGAAGGATCATGGGCGTGCGACCCTGGTAGGCACAAAGACATTCGGCAAGGGAGTGATTCAAATGGTCGTTCCCTTGTCTGATGGCAAATCAGGTTTTCAGTTTACTACAGCACAATATTTCACACCAAATGGCAATCAGGTGCATGAACTGGGCATCATCCCCGACATTATCGTTGAAATGCCCGAAGAGATGGACCACAGTATGTTGACCTTGGGTGATATGAGTGATCCGCAGTTGAGTTTTGCCCATCAAACAGCTTTAGACAAGGTTTCAAAATAAGATCATTCGCAAAAAGTGAAGGAGCAATTATCAGATGAAGTTAGGTGTTGTCGGATTGCCCAATGTCGGGAAATCCACGCTGTTTAACGCGATCACCAATGCGGGCGCAATGGCGGCCAACTATCCCTTTTGTACCATCGAGCCCAATACCGGCATGGTACCCGTACCTGATAAGCGGCTGGAAAAATTGAGTCAGATGTATCACCCCAAAAAGACCACGCCCGCCGTGATCGAGTTTGTGGATATTGCAGGGCTTGTGCGCGGCGCAAGCCGCGGTGAGGGGCTGGGGAACAAGTTTCTCTCCCACATCCGCGAGGTAGACGCTATTGTCCATGTGGTACGCTGCTTTGAAGACGATAATATCATCCATGTGGAGGGCAGTATTGATCCCTTGCGTGACATGGAAACCATCAATCTGGAATTAATTTTTTCTGATATGGATACGGTGCAAAAGCGCGGCGAAAAAGCCCGGAAACTCCTGAAAACCGGAGAAAAGAAATATGCTTTTGAAGCCGAATTGGCGGATAGATTGATGGCTCACTTTGAAAAAGGTTTGCCTGCCCGTTCCTTTGACGCCAGCGAGGAAGAGAAGGAGACTCTGAAGCAGTGGTTTTTACTGACGACCAAGCCGGTTATTTATGCCCTGAATATCTCAGAGGATGATATCACCACAGCTCCCTTCGAAATTCCCAACGTAGAGCGGGTACAGAAGATCGCGGATGAGGAAGGGGCGCAAACCCTGTTGATCAGCGCTGCCATAGAACAGGAAATCGCCGCGATGGAGCATTCGGAGCGTACGGAATTTTTACAGGAATTAGGCATCGGCCAAAGCGGACTGGACAGGCTGGTGCAGCAGTGCTACAGCTTGCTTGGATTGATCAGTTTTTTAACCGCGGGTGAGGATGAATGCAGGGCCTGGACCATCATCAAGGGTACCAAGGCCCCGCAGGCCGCGGGCAAGATACATACTGACTTTGAAAAAGGATTCATTCGTGCGGAAATCGTATCTTTTGATACCTTGATATCCTTGGGCAGCATGGCTGCCTGCCGCGAAAAGGGGCTGGTGCGCAGCGAGGGTAAGGACTATATCATGCAGGACGGTGATGTCACGCTGTTCCGCTTCAATGTATAAGCCATGAGCAGATTATCATACATGGTCAGCCGCCTGACCAAAATGGACTACAAGAGAATGTGGTCTACCACGGAAATCTTAAAGAAACGCTCCGGCAAGAGCCGCCTTTGGCTGATGGGCGATATGCTCAGATGCGCCGCCAGGTACAACGCTGGATATATGGACTATATGATCGCCCGCATGTGGGAACAAAACGATGCTCAGCGCCGAACGGTGTTAACCCGTGGTATCAACAATCAGATTGTCCGCCGCATGAATGATAAGGCACACTGGCACGACTTTGATGACAAGGGCGCATTCAACAGGGCCTTCGCCAAATGGGTTTCCAGAGACTGGATAGAAACAGATGAAAGCACCACAAAAGAAACCCTTGAATCTTTTTTGAAGAACAAGCATGCTGTTTTTGTCAAGCCTTTGGAAGGATCGAGCGGTCAAGGGATCGAACGCTTTGACTCGTCAGGCTGGTCGGACATAAACGCCTTTTTAAGTAAAGTCCGTTCCATCGGAAGGTCAGTGATTGAGGAAGGCATCGTACAGCACCCGAAGATGGCTGAAATGAACCCAGGCTCCGTCAACACCGTGCGCTTCGCTACCCTGATCGGAGAAAAAAAAGAAGGCATCGTTTATGCCTTTTTACGAATCGGTAACGGCAAAGTGATGGACAATGTTGATTGCGGCGGCATGGCCGCAAGGGTGGATCTTAACAGCGGGAAACTGCTGACAGTTGCCGCCGATAAGGCGGGCAACACCTTCACCCATCATCCGATCACAGGCACACCGATCATCGGTTTTCAGCTCCCCTATTTTGAGGAAGCCAAGTCCATGTGCCTGGAGGCTATGCGTTTAGTCCCTGCCATGCGATATGTGGCTTGGGATGTGGCTTTGACAAAGGAAGGCCCTACCCTGATCGAAGGCAATAGTTTTCCCAGCCATGCTGTCCCGCAGTTCGCAGCCCACTATCCAGATAAGATTGGCATCTTGCCGGAGTTTCAAAAGTACATCGATATAGCGTAGTTCAACACCTGCGCTTATCGATGATACAGCTTCCTTGTCTGATACTTGGGATCACTGGTCAGGTTTACACCCAGGCGCCTGAATATGTTTTCGTCTACATGTGAGAGGATCACGCTGGTGTGAACCTCGCAATCCTTCAGCCGGGGCAGCTGACTGAGCGCTTTGGCAGCTACGGGACTTTCAGCAGCCGTAATGGACAGCGCCACCAGAACCTCATCTGAATGAAGGCGTGGGTTTCGATTGCCCAGATAGTCCAGCTTAAGGCCCTGCACCGGGCCGATGACCTCGGGCGGAATCAGCTTGACCTCTTTTGGAATATTCGCCAGCCGCTTGAGTGAATTAAGGATCAGGGCCGCAGAAGCCCCAAGAAGCGGAGATGTTTTTGCCGTCACCATCTGACCGTCTTCAAGCAATATAGCGGCCGCCGGCGCACCGGTCTGGTCCGCGCGTTTTCTTGCGGCAGCAACCACAGAGCGCTCATCCTCAGTAATATGCAGCTTTTGCATCAACAGGCGCTGTTTATCCACCACTTCCTCGCCAATATGGTCCTTGCGTGCCTCACACAAAGCGCTGAAATAGCGGCGAATAATCTCCTGACGGGCTGCCTGCTGAACAATTTGATCATCTGTGATGCATAAACCTACCATATTGACACCCATGTCTGTGGGAGATCTATAGGGGCTTTTCCCCCATATCTTCACAAAGATAGCATTTAGCACCGGAAATATTTCGATATCCCGGTTGTAATTGACTGCGCTCTGCCCACAGGCTTCCAAATGGAAGGGGTCGATCATGTTGACATCGTCCAAATCCACTGTCGCCGCTTCATAAGCAATATTAACCGGATGGTTAATCGGCAGATTCCATATAGGGAAGGTTTCAAACTTTGCGTAACCTGCCTGCACACCCCGCTGATGCTCCTGATAGAGTTGCGACAGACAGACTGCCATCTTCCCCGAACCGGGACCGGGCGCTGTGACAACCACAAGGGGCCGCTCCGTCTGCACAAACTCATTTTTTCCGTAGCCTTTATCAGACACAATAAGGTTGACATCGCCAGGGTAATTCGCAATAGGATAATGTACCACGGCAGGAATACCAAGAGTACGCAACCGACGGCGAAACTTGGATGCATGAGGCTGGCTGCGGTACTGGGTGATAACCACTGAGCATTTGTCCAGGCCGCACTCGCGGAAAGCATCAATCAGGCGTAAAACGTCAGCATCATAGGTGATGCCAAGATCACCTCGCACTTTATTTTTTTCAATGTCATCGGCGTTGATCACAACGATCATCTCCGATTGATCCTTTAATTCCAGCAGCATCGCAATCTTAGAATCTGGCTGAAAACCCGGTAATACCCTGGCAGCGTGAAAATCATCAAACAGCTTGCCCCCAAATTCCAGGTACAGCTTACCGCCAAAATGCTTGATGCGCTCCCGAATACGCTCAGACTGCATACGGGTGTATTTCTGATGATCAAAACCAGTTTTCATACAAGCCCCCTTTCCCTCTGCCAAGTTGCTCATGCTAAAGGCGATGGAGACACCATCGCCAACAAAAACAAATTCCGCTCTATTTTACATAAGGAGGTGTTCTTACGCAAGGCGCTTGAGCATGTTTTTCTTGTTTTATTACTTTTGAGGTATTACTATGCATGGATAGAGTTCAAATAAATTGTCCGGCAACTATAGGCAACAAAGGAGGGATGGTTTATACTGTTGACCATCATCCAAGGCTGATCTCGTATGGAGTGAATAAAGCAAGGAGGATAAAATATGCAGTTTGAAACGCTAAAACATAATGCGAGATCAATGGCACGTAATTTGTTTTTGGTGTTTGTTATCTCCTCCCTCATTGCTATGGTTGCTGTTTTTGTTCATATTATGGGCGGCACAGAGTCTGCTTTTCCGCACATGATGTATCTTCCCATCCTTCTTTCCGCCTATTATTTCAGCACAAATGGAACAATTATTTTCTCGGCAATAAGCGGTTTCGCGCTGGGGCCATGGATCCCCAGAAATGTTGAACTGAATTTGATGCAGGTCCCATTAAGCTGGATATTCAGAACTGTTTTCTTTATTATCATCGGAATTACCTGTTCCATTCTGTTTCAGCGCATTAACCGCTACAAACAGAAGGAAATAGACCGCTCTTACATCAACTTTCTGACCGGTCTGCCCAACATGAATAAACTGCAGGTGGATTTAGCTGAGCTAATCTATAGAAAACAAGAATTCTCTTTGATCTCTTTTAAAGTTAAGAACATGAACAGCATCATGCAGAACATCAGCAATGACATTGGTCTGAGCGTGATGAAGCTTGCCTTGGATGATGTGCGGGACATAACCGGCGGTATCGTATATTCTTTTTACCCCAATGAATTTGCAGTCATGCTGCCGGGCATGCGGGTTGACGCTGCCTATCATCTGGGCAAAGACTTTATAGCAAAGACGATGGAGCCCTATGTGATCGACCGAGTACACGTTGGACTGCTGATTAGCGGTGGTATCGTCAGTTTTCCGCTTAACTCAGTCGACCCGGATGATCTGATCAAGAAGATGGGCATTGCTCTGGAGCAGGCAACGGATGAGGCAAACTTATGTGTATACAACGACATCATGGATCAACAAAGCAAGAGCCAGGCGGAGATGATTCCCCAGCTCCTCAACGCAATCAAGAATGACGAATTCTATCTGGTTTACCAGCCTAAACTCAGTCTGAATAATGACGAGCAAAAAAGCGCTGAAGCGCTGATCAGGTGGAAAAATGGTAAACTGGGCCATATAGAGCCAAACAGGTTTATCAGGCTAGCAGAGGAAATCGGCTTCATTGGAGAGATTACCAAATGGGTCATTCGAAGTGTTATCAATCAAAGCCGTATTTGGCAGGAGGCTGGCTTATCCGTCAAGATCGCGATGAATGTCTCTCCCCGGGATTTATCCAATATCGCTGTAATAGACTATTACAAGCGCATCATTGCCAACGAGGGAATTGACTTGTCAATGTTTGAAATCGAATTGACAGAACGCGCTATACTGGGCAACCGGGACATTGTGATATCACGCTTTAATAAATTGCGCGACAAAGGCCTGAAGATCTCCTTGGATGATTATGGTGTAGGGTATAACTCCTTGATCAACATGGTACAGATTCCCACAGATTATATTAAAATTGACAAAACGTTTATCGACCATCTCACAGAGGATAAATCTTATAAAATGGTCATCAGGCACACCCTCAGTGCAGCCCATCAGACAGGCAGGAAGGTTGTT
Organism: uncultured Christensenella sp.; assembly: GCA_964648235.1. Lineage (GTDB taxonomy): Bacteria > Bacillota > Clostridia > Christensenellales > Aristaeellaceae > UBA1038. The sequence continues at coordinate 11,856 of CAZYKQ010000001.1, forward strand.
GCTGAAGGAGTCGAGCATGAGGAACAGCTTGAGATGCTAAGACAGATGGGCTGCGATTATATTCAGGGATATTATTATAGCAAGCCGCTGTTGCCCGATGATTTGATCAAATTTTACCGCCAGGAGGATGCGCCCAATGCATCGAACGATTTTTGATCATGCTGTCCCGATAAGAAAATAGAGCGAATGACCATCTGTCAGCAGTAACAAATGATAAGCCTTCAAAATTCCGTCACCTAAATATAGGATGCAAAAATTTGGCCTGGGGTCATTTCATTCGTTAAAACCTACAACTTTACCGGGATTGAGGATGCCTTTGGGGTCAAACACAGCCTTGATACCGCGCATCAAATCCATTTGACGCTCACCGACCAGGCTTTCCAAATACTCTACCTTCGCGTGGCCGATGCCATGCTCTCCCGATACTTTTCCGCCCAAGCGCTCCGCTTCGGCGTAAAGCGCCTCCATTGCGGCGGCTCGCTTGGGCTCCCATTCTTCATCGCTTAAATCACCTTTGCAAACATAAATGTGCAAGTTGCCGTCACCCGCATGCCCGAAACTGCGCATGCGCAGTTTGAACTGTACCCCAACATCCGTGCTTTTTTTGACAAACTCCACAATCTTATCCTTTGGTACTACTACGTCACACTCATCCATCGAAGAAGTGCTTGAGTTGATGGCTTCCAGGAAGGCTCCCCTGGCATCCCAGATGGTGCTCTTTCGTTCCTCCGTATCGGCAAGCAATACATCCACCGCGCCAAGCGAGAGAAGCAAGTCGGTCATTTCTTCTACAGCAGGCTCAAGGGCCTGACGAGAAGATCCGTCCAATCGGATCAACAGATAAGCATCCGCGCTGTTGTCCGGGAAATGGCGTCCCAAATATTCCTCCGATGCCTTAATTACTTCGCGCTCCATAAACTCTATTGCAGTCGGCTCTCCGCAATGAAGCACCTTTGGCACCGCATAAATACATTGCTCAAGATCCGAGAAGGGTACCAGCAGGCTCAGGTTGACCTTGGGCTCAGAAATCAGCTTCAATGTAACCTGGGTCAGAATGCCCAGCGTCCCTTCCGAGCCAATCATCAGATCCAGCAGGCTGTATCCACTTGAGTTTTTAACAATTTTCCCGCCCAGGCTGATCACTTCACCATCTGGCAGCACGATCTCCATACCCAAAACATAATCGCGCGTGACGCCGTAACGCACAGCCCGCATCCCGCCGGCATTGGTCATAACATTGCCACCTATGGTTGCGCTCTTTTCTCCCGGATCCGGAGGATAAAACAGATCGGTATCTGCTAAGATTTTAGCCATATCCATCAACAGGATGCCTGGCTGCAGAGTGATGGTCATATTTCGCCGGTCAATCTCCATGACCTGCTTCATCTTCTCTGTGGACAAAAGAATGCCGCCCCACTTGGCAACACAGCCGCCGCACAAACCCGTCCCCGCGCCCCGCGGTGTAACGGCAATGTTCTGTTTATGGCAATAACGCATGACAGCGGATACCTCTTGCGTACTATCGGCAAACAAAACAGCGTCCGGCATAAACCGTCCATATTCAGTCATCTCGTCGTGACTATAATCCTCCGCCATTGACTCGCCATACAATACCCGGCCCGGCATAATGGTTTCAAAAATCCTGATATCATCCGGCTCTACCCTCTTAAACTCAGTCATGCTTCTTTCTCCTTAAGCAAGGAAATCATCCGGGGCAGCATCTCATAGAGATCCGCAACAATGCCGATATGAGCCAGTTTAAAAATCGGAGCGTTCTTGTCACTGTTGACAGCTATGATTTGTTCTGCCTGATCCATTCCCGCTGTAAACTGGATTGCTCCACTGACTCCAAAGGTAAGGATTAATTTAGGCCGAACTGTGCGGCCTGACAGCCCAATCTGCCTAAGATTACTCTCCCATCCCTTTTCAGCTAAAGGACGCGTAACGGCGTATTCACCGCCAAGCAACCCGGCCAATTCCTTGACCAGTTCCAGATCCTCCTTTTTTTGAATGCCTCGCCCAGCAACAACCAGTATTTCCGCGTCGGATATATTAGTCACCTTGGGTACAGGTTCCATTGAAATCAATTTGACGCGCGAATTGCGCGCTGCTTTGGGAAGCTGTTGCACAATGACCTCTCCACGCTGGATATCCATACGCTTTGGCGCCTCCATTACTTTGTAGCGCACAGTGGCAAACTGCGGACGGGTATTGGGCGTGACAATCTGGGCCATGATATTCCCCCCAAAGGCTGGGCGTATCTGCACCAAATCGGTATTTTCCTTCATCTTCAACTGCGTGCAGTCTGCCGTCAATCCGGTATGGAATCTGGTGGATAACCTGGGAGCCAAAGATCGTCCAAGAGCCGTCGCGCCCACAAGTACCACGGAAGGTTTTAACTTTTTAATGCAGTCCTCCACACAGGACGCAAATGCGTCCGCGCGAAAAAAGCTAAGTTCCTGCCCCTCGTAGATGTGCACCTCCTCAACTCCCCAGTAGCACAGTTCCTGTGCCATACCTTGTGCATCTTCGCCCACGATGACAACCTTTACCTTCTGATCGCCGGCTGCGACCAGACGCTGTGCTTCCCCGATCAATTCAAAACAAACGGGATGCAGTTTGCCCTCTGACATCTCGGCAAACACCAGAATGTCTGACCACTTGGTTTTATCCACGCTGTCCACTTTGGTTTCCAGGCGGATGATCGCTCCCTGAGGGCATGCTTTTATACACAGACCGCAGACCTTGCATGCCGCGTTCATCTGAGCTTTCCCATGCATCATATCGATGGCGGAAAATGGACAGGCAAGCAGGCATTGTTCACAACCGGTACATTTTCTTTCAATGACAGATATTTGTGCCATAAGCTCTTCCTCAGCCAACAAACTTGTGGCGCTTTAAGTAGTCAATCAGCTTCACTGCGCTGTCCGGGCCTTCCCACAGCTCATGTTCCATATCCCGCTTGGGCGGAAAGACGCGCTCCACCTGAGTTGGGCTGCCAGATAACCCGTAATGTTCCGGTATGGTATCGATAAAATCGTCAAGCCCCATCACGAGAATGGGCCAGTCCTTCACCGTTTTGCCCCGTTTCAAAGAGGGAAGCCGCGGCGTACATATATCCTGTTCCACCGTTATCAGGCAAGGAAAGCCCATCCATACAGTCGCGATCACATCCTGCAACTGCTGACGTACTTTCACCCCATCGTCCGCTACCTCAATATCCGATACCCAGGCCGCATGCGGTATGTTCATGTGCTCAGCAACCGCAGGACCTACCTGCGCGGTATCCCCGTCAGTGGTCTGCTTGCCGCAGAGGATCAGATCAAAATCACCAACAGAACGAATTGCTTGGGCCAAGGTATAGCTTGTGGCCAGCACATCGGCTCCGCCCAGCCTTCTGTCTGAAAACAGGTAGCCCGCGTCAGCCCCCATCATGAACGCTTCGCGAATGACCGCCTGCGCCTGTGGAGGTCCCATTGTTCCGACCACAACGCGCCCCCCTTCTTTTTCTTTGAGCCGCAGGGCCGTCTCCAGGGCAAACAGATCATATGGGTTCATTTTGCTTTCGACCCCATCGCGCTTCAATACACCCGTTATTTCATCCACCTGCACCTTATTGGTGGAGGGAACCTGTTTGATACATACAAAAATCTCCATCAATCATTCTTCCTTTTACACTCCGGCAAGAGCTGTCCTTCCCTTGTTTTAAGCTTTTGTTATGCTTCTACAGCCACTCATGATGCCTCTTGATATAGGCTTTTTTCATCAGCTGGGAAGCGGCAAAATAGCCTGTCAGCAAGAGAGCCAGCCATGACGCAAACCCTGCGGGCAGCTGAGCCATATCGATTCCAACCGCCAAGCCGGTAAACCCGATGATAATGGCGATTATCACAATCAGCAGTGTGGACACCAACAATCCACCCGACGATCTGCTCTGGATGAAAGGCACCTTTCCAGTTCTGATAATGTGAATGACAAGCACCTGCGATACCGTACCGAATACAAACCAGCCCGCCTGGAACAGGGCAGCCTTTTCAGTCGAGTCATACTTGAATATCCACCACAGGATCGCAAAACAAGCCAAATCAAATATAGAGCTCAAGGGACCAATGTACATCATGAAGCGTTTGATGGAGTCAGTCTCCCAGCGGCGGGGTGTTTTGATATAATCATCATCCACATGGTCAAAAGGAATGCCCATCTGCGAGATGTCGCACAACAGGTTCTGTGTGAGAATCTGAACAGGCAGCATCGGCAGAAACGGCAGGAACACGCTGGCAACAAGCACCGAAACCATGTTTCCGAAATTTCCGCTGGCTGCCATCTTGATGTACTTGATAATGTTGCCAAAGGTCTGGCGTCCCTCGACAACGCCCTCCTCCAGCACCATCAGATCCTTTTCCAGCAAGATGATGTCCGCCGACTCCTTCGCGATATCCACCGCATTGTCTACCGAAATGCCAACGTCTGCTTGCCTGAGTGCCTGCGCATCATTGATACCGTCACCCATATAGCCCACAGTATGCCCGATTGCCTGGAAAGCACGGACCACACGCTCTTTTTGTGAAGGCGAGAGCTTGGCAAACAAGTCGCAGCTGCGGACAACCTCCAGGAGCTGATCATCATCCATGGCTTCCACATCACGCCCTGAAAGAACTTTTTCCGTGCTGATGCCCACTTTCCCGCAGACTTTCAAAGCCACTCCCTCGCTGTCACCGGTGAGAACAACCGTACGCACACCATGCTCACGTAAGGCTGTAATGGCTGTTTTTGCGCTCTCCTTTGGCGGATCCAGAAAGCCGACAAAGCCGATGAGCACCATAGCGCTTTCATCCTGCACACCAAAACTGTGAGCGTCCGGCACCTCGTTTTTCTGCGCGACTGCAATGATACGAAGACCGTCGGCATTGAACTTTTGATACGTTTCCATGGCCTTTGCGTGGTTTTGATCATCCATCGGCTGGATCTCACCATGCAACTCAATGAACTCACAGATTGACAGGATCTCCTCAACTGCTCCTTTGGTGATCAATTGACGCTTACCCGTTTCATCTTCAACCACAACACTCATACGACGCCTGGTGAAGTCAAAGGGAATTTCGTCTACACGATGATACTTCTGTAATAAGTCTGATAATCCGTTCGCCTGCGCACGGTTGATAATGGCCAGATCAATCAGATTTTTGAGCCCTGTCTGAAAATGGCTGTTCATATAGGCATGGCGTAATACCCGTCCATCATCTTCACCCAGAGTGTTCATGTATTTTTCCAGAATGATTTTATCTTCCGTTAAGGTACCTGTCTTGTCCGTGCACAGCACATCCATCTCCCCGAAGGTCTGAATAGCACCCAGCGTTCGCACAATCACTTTATGTTTTGACATGCTGACAGCGCCTTTAGCCAGCGTAGATGTCATAATCATCGGCAACATTTCAGGCGTCAAGCCCACGGCGATGCTGACAGCAAACAGGAAGGCTGCTGCCCAATCCTGTTTGATCAAACCATTGATCAGAAACACCAGCGGCACCATCATCAACATCATGCGCACCAGGAGCCGGCTGACCGAACTGACACCATTTTCAAAACTGGTCTTGGCTCGATCCCCTGACAAGGATTTCGCCATGGAGCCCAGGTAAGTATCATCGCCTGTCAGCAATACAACTGCCAGAGCGCTGCCGCTGACAATGTCAGAACCCATAAAAGCGATATTTTTGATGTCCATCAGTCCCTCATCGCCAGACATCTCCTCCTCGCTAAACTTTTCAACGGGGTTTGACTCTCCCGTCAGGGCTGCCTGCGCTACGAAAGTATCTTTTGTCCGCAAAAACCGGACGTCCGAAGGCACCATGTCCCCAGCCGATAAGTGTACGACATCGCCGGGCACAATATCCTCAATGGCAATCTCAAGCAACTTTCCGCCACGCCAAACATCCGCTTTATTGGAAATAGACTTTGTAAGCTGCATAGCTGCCGCGTTAGAGCGCTCGCCTTGAAAAAAGGAAATACCGCTGGATAATCCGACCAGCGCCATAATAATGATCACTGTCAGATAGTCAGGCGTTGAAGCAGCCACCACATCTGTAAAGTACGTGATGACAGCAATCACCAGCAAAATAATATTAAAAGGGTTGATCACGGCTTCACGCAAACGATGCAGCAGTGTGTTATTCTCTCCGGCCGTAATCAGATTCTTTCCATGAACTTCCAGGCCTTGCTCAGATGCTTCTTTGCTGAGGCCCTCCTCCTTTGTATCAAGCTTCGCCAACAAATCCTCTATGCTGAGCGCAGCCAAGGTACGCAGCCTGTTTTCCACCTCACGAGAGGCATTCGCCTCCGGCTGATAAACTTTTTTCTTCCGTATGAACTGCATTGGAAACACTCCTTTCTTCTTACATCAATGAAAAGCTTTAATGACGCCACGCGCGGAGGGATTTTTCTCCGAAGGCAGACCGGAATCGAAAGCGCAAATAGCTTGTATCAAGCTTTTAAGGACGCAGCGTCGGGTCAAGCTATCCGACGCGACGCGGTTTTATTTGTAATAAACAAATATTAAGAATATACGGCTACAAAAAAACCGCCTGAGGGCGGTACAAAACTGATCAGACAATTATGCCATACGCGATAAGCTCATGGAAATCCGCCTGAATCGGCCCGTACACAAAACCCTTGTCCTTAGACTCCTTTTGATGAGGCGCTTTCGCCTGTTTCCCGGGTCGCTGTCCATGCGCTCACATCCTTTCGATTTTCTTTCAAAGTATACCCTTTTATGCAGAGGATGACAATCCTGAAGGGCTCAAGTTTTGCCTGCCAGGATAAGGGTATATTTATGTGTAAGGGTTGAGACCCTCTTTAAAGATGAGAAAAAAAGGAGAACACCATGAAAGCAACTATTTCCGAAATGCTATCCAAACAGGTCAATAAAGAACTTTATTCTGCCTATCTATACCTGGAGTTCCAGAATATACTCAATGACCGTGGGTTGCAGGGCTTCGCTCACTGGTACATGATCCAGGCACAGGAAGAGCGCGATCACGCCATGCTGTTTTATGAATACCTCCAGCACAACAACCAGAAGGTAGCCTTGGAAGCCGTTGAAAAGCCGGAAACCCCCGCCAACACCATTCTGGAGATCCTGGAAGCCGCTTTGGCGCATGAGGAGTATATCACCGCCTCCATCAACGATATCTATGAGGTAGCTTTGCGCGAGAAGGATTACCGTACCAAGGAGTTTTTGGATTGGTTTGTCAAGGAACAGGGCGAAGAAGAGGCTAACGCCCAGACTTTGATTGATAAAGTTAAACTGCTTGGCGGAGATCCAAAGAATATGTACCTGCTGGACCAGGAGCTGGCTGCCCGTGCCTACACCGCGCCGGATCTGACCGTGAGCTGATCTTAGGATTTCATTTAAAAGCGCCCCATTCCTCCAATCGAGAAATGGGGCGTCTTTTAGTTCCGCGCTTACTGAGCCGCCGCCATCGCTTCTGTCAAGCGGATCATGGCATTGATCAAGCTATCCGAATAGGAGCCTGTCGCCAAAACGGCATTGAGGTCGCTGATGGCGCTTTGCAGCTCCCAGAAAGCGGGATGATCGGACGGCAACTGAGATAACTGCTGAGAAGCATACATCAGAAGATTCCGAGCGTCATCAGCCAGCGGTGGTTGTCCATAATCCGGATTCTGCTCAGGATAATACTCCTCTTGCTGCTGCTCATTATACTGGGTGTACTCATTATGAATCGTACACTGCTGTCCTCCACTCCCGGTGAGCGAGCGGCCCAGGTAGTCATTCAGGACGCCCTGGTACTCCGTATTCAAAAAGCGCGCCAGCGGATGCCCCTGAGGCAGCATGACCACCCCGCTCTGACTGAGATTTTCAAGCGGACAATAGGGCCCGGCCAGCATGCCGGATTCATTGCAGACAGTCATCACCTGGTGCATTTGGCAGCTAACAGTGGGTACCGACTCTCTCGCCCAGTAGTCAGTGACGACTCCGTATCCCATGGCGTCATGCCGGCACGCGTCCGTCGCGAGTTGCCCGGACACCACGCAGGTAGTAGCCTGCACCAAGCCATAGTCTGAAGGGCTGCCGGAGAGAATGTCCTGATTGCCAAGACCCTTTTGCTTATGGATAGGCTCCATGAAATTCTTCCATAGTTTTGCGGCGCTGTTGCCTCCCGTTGTCTTGGAAGACAAAGGTTTGTAGTTGTCGTGGCCGATCCAGACGGCACCGGCATAGTATCCTGTCATACCGCTGAAAAACACACCGCGCTGCTCAGAGTTCGTACCTGTTTTTCCGGCTACAGTCTGGCCTGATATCTTGGCCTGGGTACCGGTACCGCTTGAAACAGCTTCCTTCATCATGTCTACAGTCAGCCAGGCTGTGGAAGGCTTGAATACCTGTCTGCGCGTCTGGCGCTGATGCGCATCGTAGATCACCTTGCCGCTGCTATCCGCAATACCCAAAAAGCTCAGAGGCTTTTGATAAATGCCTCCGTTGCCCAGCACGCCAAAGGCGGTAGCCATCTCCACCACTGATACTCCTGAAGAACCCAGCGCCAGGCCAAAGGGCGTTTTATTGATATGCTTTTCACTGACACCAAGCCGCAACAGAAAATCCGCGGAACGATCTACGCCTACATAGTTCATCAGAGCCTGGGCAGTAGCCGTATTATCTGATTTGACCAGGGAGGTGCGAAGGGTTTGGGGGCCGCGGTAGCTGGATCCGCCATAGTTTTGCGGCCAGCTGTCCTTCCCGCCGGAACCTGTCCATCCCTGAATAGGCAAAGGCATGTTGTAGACGACAGAAGCCGGTCCCGAGCCCATTTCAATGGCCGGTGCAAAGACAGAAATTGGTTTGATCGAAGAGCCGACCGGCATGTTCATGTCCGTCGCACGGTTAAGCGTCAGTCGGCTGGTGGGCTCTGTGCGGCTGCCGACAATAGCTTTCAATTCACCCGTTCGGTAATCTATCACGGCGGCCGCAGCTTGCGGCTGAGGAATCTCGTCATATGTGCCGTCAGCATTACGGGCACGGTACACCCGGTCTGCCGGATCACGCAGGGAAGGATAGTCACTATAATTATAGAGGGTATCTTCTACCTGCTTTTGAATCTGGGTATCAAGAGCAAGATAAATCTTGTAGCCTCCGGTGCGCAGCTTTTTTTCCATGGCGCCGCGATTTGCTGCGGTGTCTTCAAGACCATTCAACTCCAGCAGAGCTTGGATTACATCCTTAATCGCATATTCCACATAGTGTACATAAGGATAAAGTTCCTGAGTCTGAGGTGATTCACGCAGAACATTCGCTGTGGAAGGGTCCAGTGCCTCCATATATTCGGCATGTGTGATAAACTGATTTTCATACATCATACGCAGAACATAGTTGGTGCGGTTATTGGTAATAGCAGGATAGTCGGTGGTTTCTCCGCTGCGCAGATAAAAATTACGCCTGGCGTTATAATAATGAGGGTTTGTCGTCATACCGGCCAGCATGGCGCATTCCCGCAAAGTCAGCTCATACAGCTCCTTATCAAAGTAACCTTGTGCCGCAACCTGAACTCCGTAGTAATTTTCCCCCAGGAAAATTGTATTGAGATAGGATTCCAGGATTTCTTCCTTGCTGTATTCACTTTCAAGCTGCATCGCCAGGTAGGCTTCCTGTATCTTTCGCTTGTAACTCATCTCGTTTGTGAGCACGGTGTTTTTAATCAGCTGCTGGGTAATGGTGGAGCCTCCCTGCTGGGAGCCGGTGAGAAAGTTCGTAACAAAGGAACCAATGATACGTTTGATATCAATTCCATTATGGGAGTAAAATCGCGCGTCCTCCACCGCGACAAAGGCACTGCGCAGCCGCTGGGGCATAGCGGCAATAGGCACCATCACACGATTCTCTGTGCCCTTGTAGTCTGTGATGAGATTGCCCTGGGCATCATAAAAAAAACTGGTCTGTGCCTGCTCGTCGATTTTTTGTATATCAAGCTTCGGCGAGGTGTCCACATAAGCTTTACCTATTCCGATCACGGCACCGATACCAGCCAAGCCGATGATCAGCGTAAGCACAAGCAGCAATCGGAAAGCATTAACAAAAACTGCTAAAGCAAAGCTTGGTCTGCGCGTCCGCTTTTTAAACAGGCTACGCCGGGATGATTCCTGCTGATCATCATATCTATCCGGCTCGTGGGGCCGCTTTTTGCTGTTTTTCATCCAATTCCTCCGTTGTTGCATCGGTTTATCGCAAACACATTATAACATATTTACCACTGCCTGCCAGAAGATCAGGTCTCTGATCCCCACTTTTTTTAAAAAATGTTACAATTATGATTCAAAACCGTAATAAAATCATGGGATTTGCTTGACACTCATAAGGATTTACCATAAAATACTGATGTACAACCTCGGAAATATCGTCCGCAGCGCAACAAGCGCCGGAAGGAGGGGACGGGCTTTGACTACTGCCCAAATCCATATGCAAAAAAGAGTATTTACCATAGTAGCCGCGATCCTTTTGATCGCCCTCAGCCTGGGGGCTGCTGCCCTGAGCAATGCCAGCAGCATCGGCTTTGAGTTGAGTATTGATCCGACGACGCTGAAAGCGCCTGGGCCTGTGACGGTCAACATTACTGTCACCAACAACGGTTCGGAGGACATTACGGTCCCCATGACCCTCTATGACGCGAACGAGAAGATCGTCACCGCTGCTTTTGACGGCGGCGTCCTCAGCCAGCTTAAGTCTGGCGAGAGCCGTGATTATACTGGGCAATGGACAGTCTCTCAAAAGCACCTTGATGCAGGGAAGTTCAGTTTTAACCTGCGTTTGAATACAACTGATGCTTCAGGCGCAATCGCCCAGGTCAGCATTCCCGCATCCGCTACCATTGTATTCGAAGGTGAAACTGTGGATCTGAGCGTTACACGCACCATCAGCCCCGAGGTTGTTCGGGCGAACGGTACCGTGACTGTCAGCTATGAGTTGGTCAACAGCGGCACTGTGAAGCTGTCAGACATCATCGTAAAGGAAAATACGCTGATCTCCGCTCGTTCACAATCGGTTAAATCGCTTGAGCCGGGCGCTACAGCGAAGCTGACTTTTGAAAAAAAGGTCAGCGGCGCGGATCTGGAAAGCTCCGCTTTGATAACATATTACAGGGACGGCTCTAAGACACAGCTTCGTCAAACGATGGAGGCCGTGAAGGTTCCGCTTGCCAAACCCTCTTTTTCATCGGAGCTGAGCGCGGATAAAACGTCCGTGATTGTCGGCGAGAAAGTGACGCTTACACTGACACTCAAAAATGATGGTAATATCAGCTATAAGAATATCAATGTAACAGACGCTCGCATTGGCGACGTATTCACCGGCCTTTCCCTTGCGGCAGGTGAAACCTTGGAACAAACCAAGGACGTCATCATGAACATCCCAACCACTTTCCGCTTCAACATTTCGATGTCTGATAATACCGGTGTATCACAAACACAGACAACCAACGAGCTAAAGGTTTCCGCCTACGCCGAGGGGCAAATGATGCGCCTCAACGGACAACTGTCCGCCGACCGTGAAACGGTCAGCTCGCTGCCAGGCCTGGTGCGTATGAGCATCAACATAACCAACGATTCAAATGTTGCCGCTAAACCTGTTACCGTCTATGACAGAAACCAGCGCATCGCTTATATCGATGAGCTGGCCCCGGGAGCCAGCACGACAGTAACGCGTGAGTTCAACATCAGCCAGGCCGGCAAGTTCCGCTTTACGGTGCGAACGGAGGATTCTCTGAATAATCTGGTCACCTTTGACACCAATGAGATCAGTATTGGGTTTTCACCGCTTACTCCTGAACCCACCAGGGAAATACAGGCAACTGTCGCCCCCGTAGTCACCTATAGCCCCATTCCGGTCAATCAGGACGACAGTACGATGGCAAAGGGTAAAAACGCCCTGATCATCCTGACCTCTGCTGTTGGCGTCCTGCTGGCGGGCAGCCTGGCATTGTTTTTAATCAGCTCCTTTATGCGCGCCCATGCCCGCAGACAATCTGATACAGCATACGATCATTTGGATATACAGCCAAGGCGCGATTATACCGATCCTGATACCTATCAGGGAAAGAGCGGGCAAGACGACAGCGACCTTAACCAATCACAGCATTCAGTTCCCATTATCACGCGCGAAGTGAAGGAGGAGGAGCTTCCTCACCATAAGTATCTTAACGAAGATCTCCCCAAGGCAGAGGCCGTGAAGAGCGAAGAACCCGATACAGATCCGGAAGACGAATCGGGTGACAGCGATGTCTCTGAAGAAGGCGCTTATCAAATGGTACGGGAAACCAAGGAAGAGGCTTCTGATCTTCAACCCCCACAGCGTCAGCCACGCCGGCGGGCGGCAAAAACCCGTCAACTACCGGAGGATGAGGAATGATCGTCCGGTAAGCATATTCAAGGCCTCGCCGGACAACGACGGGGTCTTGTTTTAGAAAGGAGTCTCCTATGCTGAAAAAATGTATATCACTGTTTCTCCTTCTTGCGTTAACACTCAGCCTGTCTGCGGCTGAAGCCACAGGCTTGCCTGTTGTATCAACCACGCGCTTGGTGGATGGAATGGCAGGCGTTCACTATGCCAGCCGCATCAGCGCCGCAGGCGAGACTCCGCTGGTGTTCGCCCTGGTGACGGGTGAGGGGGCTGCTGATATCTTTCCTAAGGGCATGCGGCTGTCGGAAACGGGCATTCTTTCGGGTGCGCCAAGGGACGCCGGACAGTACCACTTCACCGTGCGCGTCACTAACCCTTCCGGCAGTACATTTATTAACTATCGCTTGAATATTGAGGCCTTTGACCCCTTAAAGCTGCAAGCGGGCGGGGAGGATATCTCTGTTATCGGCGAGGGGAACGACAGCCTGGCCGGCATCTCCAATGCCTTAAACGGCGGACAGATGACCATGCAGAGCGATATCCTTTATTTTATTGACCGTCAAGGTTACCTGTACCACTTAAGTTCACCCTTTGACAAGAAAGCCGACAAGCTGTTTAAAGCACGACGCTACGCTCATATTGACAGCCTGTCTGATACTCTGTATTACTTCCACAGTTACCTGGATGAAGGAGCTTCCAAAAAATCCGGTATTCCCAGCTATATCCACCGCATCGCCCGCGACCCTATTGGAGGCAAGGGCCGCAGTACCTTGGTCAGCCTTGATAAGGATGCATGCCGGAGTCTTTCTGTCACAGCTGAGCTGCTGTTGTTTATCGGCCATGATGAGTTGATGAAGCGCAGCGCTTTAGACGGTGAGCGTAATCGCTCCATCGATCTGCGCGTCTATCACGACGGACGGGAAATCAAAGCTGAGGACGTATTTCCATACAATGGGCGGATGTACATCAGGGAGAATAAGACAGGGCATCTTTACGTCGCCTGGCTTGATGGTCAGCTGGCAGATCCTCTGGTTACGGAATCAGTCAAGCATTATACCCTGGCCCCCATTGGCGAGGAAATCAAATTGATATGGACAAACAGGGAGGACAGGCTGTACTGCCTCTCCCTTGAGGGAGGCGTAAGCGAAGAGCTGGACAAGCTAAAAGCAACGGCTCTCAACGCTAATGACACCTGCCTGTTCTTTGCAGACGCTGCCAATAAAAACCGCCTGAGTATGATTGACCGGGATAACCCTGATGAGGTGATTCAACTGACGGATTTCGCAGTGGATCGCATCTATAGTTTTGATGACTATGTTGCCGTACAAAAAAAGGGAAAGCAGGAATATTACATTCTTCCCCTCAAGCAACCACTCCAAAAACCGATGCGGATACGTTTCTGATTACAATGAATCAGACAGCCTGGCGAACTCATCAAGGCTCAGTGCCTCCCCCCGTATCCCGGCGGGGAGGTTTGCTTTTCTGATCAGGTCCTGCGCCGCTCCCCGGCTGAGGGCAAAGGCGGGCATCAAGTTATTCAGCAAGGTTTTGCGGCGCATCTGGAAGGCGGCTTCGATTAAGGCAAACAGTTTTTTTTCGTCCGCATGCACCGGCGGCACCTCTCGCATGGGCATCACCACAAAAGCGCTTTCACATTTTGGCCGCGGCGTAAACATCTCAGCGCTGATGATTTTAACGATCTCGGGCCTTGACCTGTACTGTGCAAGAAGAGCCAAGGGCCCATAGCACGATGTAGAAGGCTGGGCGATCAGTCTCTCCGCTGCCTCCTTTTGCACCATCACGTTGATGGATTTGATCGGAAGTTTCAGCCTTAGCAATCTGTTGAGTATCGGCGTCGTGATATAGTATGGCAGATTGGCAACGATCTTAAACGATCCAAGCCCCATCAACATTTCTTCAAGGCCCGGCTCCATCACATCACCCAGGACGACCTTCGCATTATCATAGCCGTGCAATGTCACCCTCAGAACGGGAAGCAGCTGGGGATCCACCTCCATTGCCAGCACCTGACAGCCTGTTTTTGCAAGCGCTTCAGTCAGAGCACCCAGGCCTGGGCCAATCTCAAAAACGCGGTCTTCTGATTTTATGCCGCTTAATCGGACCAGTTCGTCCAGCAAGGCTTCATCCTTTAAAAAATGCTGACCCAGTGCCTGTTTGGCGCGGAAACCCTTTTCCGCGCCAGCGCGCGATATTTTTTTCTTCATACGGTTTTCAGGGCGCGCAGATCCCGGATAACCTGCGCAGGATCCGGCGCGCCAAACAGTGCCGTACCCATGACCAGGCGCCCCACGCCCTTGTCAACGGCCAGAGCAGCGTTCTGAGAGCTGAGCCCTCCATCCGCGGAGATCGTCCCTGTAAACCCTTCCTTGCGTAATAGCCGGGCCTTTTCAAGCGGCTCCTCCATAAGTTTTTGTCCGCCAAAGCCCGGTTCAACCGTCATAATCAACACCTGATCGATCAGATGGAGAAAGGGATATAAGGTCTCAACCGGAGTATTCGGTCTGAGACTTAATCCGGGCTTGATACCAAAACCCTTGATGCGCTCAAGGGCAGGTCCGATCTTTTCTCCCAACTCGCAGTGGATGGTCAGCTCATCAGCTCCTGCGTTTGCAAAGGCTTCGATCAGAACCTCCGGGTTGTCCATCATGAGGTGCACATCCTGCCAGGCTGTCGGAAAGCCGCGCCTTAGAGCACGGCACAGGTTCGGCCCGAAGCTCAGATTGGATACAAAGTGCGCGTCCATGATGTCAACATGCAGCATGTCTGCACCCGCATCCAGAATTCTCTGTACCTCTTCGCCGATACGCAGCGTATCCGCCGCAAGTACCGAAGGCGCTACTTCAATCATACCGTTCCCTCCATTTTTTTTTGACTATGTCCATCAACTCTGTGTAACGCGCCATGCGCATCAGATCAATACGCCCTGTCTGTACAGCTTGCTTCACCATGCAGCCGGGCTCCGTCAAGTGCAGGCAGGGACTGAATCTGCATCCTTCTTCATAGGGTCTGAAATCCGGATAATGCTGGCTTAACTGCTCGGGCGAAAGGTCCTTGGGAAGTTCAAACAGCGAAAACCCCGGGGTATCCATCAGCTTCATGCCCTCGTGATAAATCAGTGTCGTATGCCGTGTCGTCTGTTTTCCACGCCTGATTTTGTCGCTGATAGATCCGGACACAAGATCCATCCCTGTCACACAGCTTAGCAGCGCGCTTTTTCCCACGCCCGACTGACCCGCAAAGCCCGTCAGTTCCCCCTGCATCTCGTGGCACAGATCCTCCAGCCCCATGCCTGTGTATGCGCTGACTGCCAATATCTTTATGCCTGCGCTTTGATATACCTTCATCGTAGTATCAAAGACCGCCATATCAAGATCGCATTTATTCACCGCGATAACAGGGCGGATGCCTTGCATGTCAGCATAGACCAGCAGCTTATCCACTAAAAGGAAATCCGGTACAGGCTCGTGGGCAATAACGATCACCATCAAGCTGATATTGGCGACAGGCGGCCGGATACACAAGCTGCGACGGGGCAGTATCTCCTCTATCCATCCGTGCTCTTCCCCTTTGCGCGGGGTAAACAGTACACGATCACCGGGCAGAGGACTGAGCCCATCGCGCCTGAATTTCTTCTTCGCGCGCAGGATATGCTCACTTCCGGCCTCATCTCGCACTGTATAAAAACCACCGCGTCCTTCTTTGATCTCACCCTTTTTCATGGTGATTTTGATTCGGGAGCTTTATATACATATAGTATCAGCTGAAGCTGCGTTCCCTCCATCACCTTGTCCCCAGCCTTGGGGGTTTGGGCGGCAATACGCCCTCCTTGGGAAGGATCCGCTACCTCAACCTCTTCCTGCATCACCTTGGGTACCAGCTTGGCCCGCTCGATGCCCGGTTTAATCGTCTCGTATTGCTGACCCCTGTAATCAGCCACCGTTACCTCTCCGCCGGACACCACAACCTGGATGATTCCGCCATAGTCAAGCACCGCGCCGCTTTCTGGCGACTGGCTGAGTATGGTGCCTGCAGCCGCTGTATTCATAACACGGTTGCTTTCAAACACCTTCAGCCCGATACGCTCCGCCTCTTCAGCTGCCTTGGAGAGGGTTTTGCCGGTTATGACCGGAACAGCCTGTTTGGCCGATCCTGAGGATACTGTGATCAGGATGGTGTCGCCCCGCTTCATCGGGTGGTCGTAATCGTGCGACTGCAATATCACCTGCCCCACAGGTTCATTGCTGGGTTGGCGGGCAATACGGGGGTCAAGCCCTGCGCGCCTGGCTTCACGGATAGCGGCGCTTTCGTCCAAATCCAGCAAATAGGGAGCTCTGGTGCTGTTGACCACGGAGTTAACGATTACCAGTGACCCCCAGGTAAGCAGCCCCAGCACGACCAGCGCAGTCAAAACTATGGCTACGCGCTCCCGCCTGCGCCGACGGCGCTTTTTCGGCCTCCCGGGCTGTTCCTTCTGTATGGAAATCACGGGCGTGTCCAGCGTATTCTCTTTCTCCGGGGATTGCAGGGCAATTTTCAAGGCTTGAGCCATTTCAAGGGCCGTATGATAGCGGTTGACAGGCGATTTCTCAAGCGCCTTCAATACCACCGCCTCCACGGAGGGAGACACCTCGGGGTTCGTTTCGCGCAGCGGCCTGGGCTTGGCCTGAACATGCTGCAATGCGATGGATACAGGCGTTTCCCCGTCAAAGGGAACGCTGCCGGTCAGCATCTCATAGAGCACTACACCCACACTGTAAAGGTCGCTTGATATCGTAGCCGTATCTCCCTGCGCCTGCTCGGGTGAAAAATAATGTACCGTTCCCATCACGGATTTATCCGCGTCGGGAATAGTAGCTGTCTTGGTACCGACCATGCGCGCGATGCCAAAGTCTGACACTTTGATATACCCTTTTTGGTTGACCAATATATTCTGCGGTTTGATATCGCGGTGGATGATGCCCGCCTGGTGCGCATGCTGCAGCGCTGAAAGAATGCGGATGGCTATCTGCACCGCAATGTCCTCCTGCAGCGTTTTCGAATCTTTAATGATCTCCTTCAGTGTCTTCCCATTAACATATTCAATGACGATGTAAGGGTTGTCCGTTGTGCCCACGTCCAGCAAGTTTACAATATTATGATGGCTCATTTTGCTTGCCGCGGTTGCCTCGCGCTGAAAACGGCTCAAAAAATCCGGGTTTTCTTTATATTCGGGGCGAAGAAACTTAATGGCTACATCATGCCCGGTACGCAGATCGCGTGCCAGGAACACCAAAGCCATGCCCCCCTCGCCTATGGGCGCCAGGATCTGATAGCGCTCAGCGATGATCTGCTTAACGCTCATTTAGGCACCTCCAGAAGAATCAAGGTGATATTGTCCCGGCCTCCGGCCTCCAGGGCACCGACAATCATCCGGTCGGCAGCCATCTCCAGATCCTCATTCAGGAGGCAGTCATATAAAGCACGTGTATCCATATGCTCACTGAGCCCGTCCGAACAGAGCAGCCAGCGGTCACCGGGCAGCTTATCAAATATGGCAGTATCGCACTGCACTTGATCCTCCGTCCCCACAGCGCGGGTAATCACGTTGCGATAGGGATAGCTTCTGGCTGCCTCACGCTTCAGGGCACCGCTTCTCACCATTTCGCCCACCAACGAGTGGTCAAGGCTGACCTGACTCATTTCCCCTTTACGCATCAGGTATGCCCGGCTGTCTCCCACGTGCCCAAGATAAACACTTTCTGACGCCTCCCACAGCATGGTCAGGGTAGTGCCCATACCGCGCAGTTTCGCTTCCGACTGCTGGCGAAGGTAGATATCATGCGTGATTTTCTGATAACAACTGTTGATTGCCTCCCGGGACGGCGTCGCCCCGCCGAGACGCTTCAACCCCTCAATGGCCATGAAACTGGCAATATCGCCGCCTAAGTGACCGCCCATGCCGTCGGCGACGGCATAGACGGGGAAGGCACCCGGCATGACCAGCAAGGCATCCTGATTGCTTTTACGCACACGACCTATATGTGTTCTGGCGACTGATTTCAAGCCTGATCCCCTTCCTTGCCAAGCTCCGGCTCAAGAGATTGAGCAGATCCCTCTTTTAAAAGGTAGCGCCGGCGCAACTGTCCGCATGCCCCTGATATATCTGCGCCCATCTCCCGCCTGAGCGTCGCGGAAATATGATATTCCTCCATAAGCGATAGGAATTTCGCGGCTTGGGAGCGTGTCACTCCACGCAATTGCCGTTCTTCGACCGGATTTAACGGAATCAGATTGACATGGCACTGCATGCCTCGGAGTCTTTTCGCCAGCTCTTTGGCGTGATCCGGCTGGTCGTTGATTCCCTGCACCAGCGCATACTCAAAGACCACACGTCGGCCTGTTTTATCGATGTAATTACGACAACTTGAAAGCAAACGTTCCATGCTGACAGATCTGGCGATGGGCATGGTGAGCTGCCTGATCTCATCATTAGGCGCATGCAGGCTGACTGACAGCGTCACCGGCAGCCCTTCCTCGGAGAGCCTGTCGATCTTATCGGCCAGGCCGCATGTGCTCAGCGATATATGACGCAGTCCGATGTTCAATCCCTTCTCATGGCTTATCAGGCGCAAAAAACGCACTACCTCATCATAGTTGTCAAGCGGCTCGCCGGAGCCCATCAGCACAATGTTATGAACAACGGTCCCCGGCATCTCCGTATTTGCCAGGATGACCATATGCATCATCTCAGCCGCGGTCAGATTTCTGGCCAAGCCCTCAAGCGTGCTGGCACAAAATGAGCAACCCATGCGGCAACCCACCTGGCTGGATAGGCATAGCGTCATACCATAGCGATAGCGCATCAGAACTCCTTCGACGCAGTGGCCATCCTGCATGGCGAACAGCACCTTCATTGTACCGTCAATGTTGGAGACGAAGCGTTCAATAATCTGAACAGGTTTATCTACAGCTTCCCGCGCCAGTTGTTCCCGCAGAGCTTTCGGCAAATTGCTCATTTCCTCAAAGCCCGCTCCTTTGTGCAACCAGCTGAACAGTTGACCTGCCCGGTATGCAGGTTGGTCAATCTGCGTGAGATATTCTTCTATCTCATCCGGAAACAACTGCAGCAGTACGGGCTTTGTCATACTCGTTTCATCCGGCCCACAAAGAAGCCCTCCATGCCGTCGCGATGCGGGAGCAGTTGCAGCCCGTATTCCCCGGTCAGCTCACGCAACTGCGCGGGGATCTCTTCGGGCAAAGTGTCCATCACAAAATCTGGATGACTGTCAAGAAAATTCTTAACCTGTTCGCTGTTCTCCTCCGGCAGGATAGAGCAGGTAGCATAGACCAGCGTAGCCCCCGGCTTGACATATCGGCTGCAGGTATCAAGAAGTTTTGCCTGGATATCGACCAGTTCCCTCAGGCTGTCTTCCTTCAGATGGTGACGCAGATCAGGTTTCTCAAACAGCATGCCGGTGCCGGTGCACGGCGCATCGATCAGAACAGCATCCATCATACGATCCATTTGTTCGCGGTACACCAAGGCATCACGCATGGCAGGGCGGATATTATACAGCCTCAGGCGATCGGCCAGCGCTTGAATCAGATCAACCCGATGCTCGTGTACATCCCATGCCTGAACGCGCCCCGTCCCCTGCATATGTTCAGCCAGATAGGCCGACTTGCCGCCGGGCGCCGCGCAGGTATCCAATACTTGCGCCCCCAGTCTGGGCTTGACAGCCATGGAAGCCACCATGCTTCCTTCCCCCTGAATGGAGAATAATCCATCCAAAAAGTCATTATCTTTGGCAATATCGGAAGCGCCGGCAACGTGCCAGGCACCGGGCAGAATACCTCTGCTCACTTCCCAGGTTTTCTTTTCAAGCAATCGCTCAAACTTGTCGGCGCTGATACGCTGCAGGTTGGGGCGAACTGTGATGTAATGATCTGTTTTATCATAACATAAAAGTTTCTTGCCTTCCTCTTGCCCGTAAGCATCCAGAACACGCTGCGCGTACCACTCCGGCAGGGAATGCATCACGCGATAGTAGTCAAGGCCTTCATCCGGACTGGGCCAGACAAGCTCCTCGCGGCCTCGTATCAGATTGCGCAACACGCCGTTCACCAGGCCTGTCAGCTCCTCCATCCCCAAATCGCGCGTTAGTTTGACAGCCTCGTTGACAGCAGCGCTGTCGGGGATACGATCCATCAGAAGAATCTGTGCGGCAGACAGCCGTAAAATATTTCGCACACGCTGTTCGACGCGCTCCGGATCATCCAGGTAACGATTCAGCGCGAAATCAATTTGATTGAGATGCTCCAGCGTAAGGTAAACAATGCGGGTGCATAGGCGTTTATCTTTCTGCGACAGACGCACACGCTCAAAATGCTCATCAAGAGACAGCGAAGCGAAACCGCTCTCCAGCAACACGCGGTTTAATACAAGCATAGCGGACTTGCGCGCGTCAGCGCTCAGCCCGGTTTCCTCCCGATAGCCGGAGTTATCGGTCCGCTGATTGCGAAAGTCTGTACGCTTTGGCCCGGGGCGAGGCGCTCCAGGGCGCTGGAAGCTTCCGTTTGTACGTACAGACCCTGAAAAACCAGGTTGGCCGAAGCGCTGCTGCGGTTGGGCGGGACGAGTAAATGGTCTGCGCTCATGATCCCGTCCCTGTGTATCAGGCACGAAGGAAGGTTTGTTGAATCGCCGGTCTTCGCC
>CAZYKQ010000001.1:33071-79943 GCA_964648235.1 uncultured Christensenella sp.
CTGCCCTTGCGGCGTTCCGGCAGGCTTTCCGTACCTGCGCTCGCCCTCACGGGGCGCTCCCTGGTTGAAAGCGGGCTTGGCATAGCGGCGCTCTCCTTCCTTGGAAGGAGCTTGGTTGAAGCGCCGGTCTGCAGTACCCTGCCCTTGCGGCGTTCCGGCAGGCTTTCCGTACCTGCGCTCGCCCTCACGGGGCACTCCCTGGCTGAAAGCGGGCTTGGCATAGCGGCGCTCTCCTTCCTTGGATGAAGGCTGATTGAAGCGCCTGTCTGCGCCCTGCACTTGCGGCCTTCCGGCAGGTTTGCCATACTTGCGTTCGCCGCCCTGAGAACCCTCCTTTGCCGGCCGGGCATAGGGCCTCTTGCCACCCTGTTGATTCGAACGGTCGTAAGGCGCCTTTTTATTGTTATTATCGCTCATGTTTTTCCTTCCCCGGCATATTGGCCGGGCTTCCTTTATAATCCTTCGCCCTCTTTGACAGGATGTCCCAGCAAATAATCTCCGGCTTTCATAGCCTTACCCCCCTGGGCTTGCAGGGTGAAGACACGGACTGCTCCCTCCCCCGCTTGAATCAACAGACCTTTCTTTCTGTCCGCTTCCAGCACCGTCCCCGGAGCCTGGTCAGCCCCTGTCTCAGCGCCGGCCAGCAGCAGCTTCAGTCTGCCGTGATTACTTGTATCAATATATGCACCCGGCCAGGGATGCAATCCCCGCACGCGGTCAGCGATTGCTTGCGCCGACTGGCTCCAGTCAATCCTTCCCATCTCCTTATTGAGCATGGGGTAGTAACTCATCAAACTTTCATCCTGCTTTGCTCTTGGCAATGTGCCGGCCTCCAGCGCTTTGATCGTTTCAAGCAAAAGCTCCGCTCCCATGGCACCGATACGTTGGATCAGATCGCCCGCCGTTTCCATAGGAAGGATATTGGTTTCTCTCTGCAAAAGAATATCGCCGGTATCAATGCCTTCATCAGTCATCATGGTGGTAACCCCGGTCACCGTCTCACCGTTGATCAGACACCAGTTGACCGGCGAGCTTCCCCGGTACTGGGGCAGCAAAGAAGCATGTACGTTGACTGTGCCGAGCCTTGGAATATCCAGTATTTCCTTCGATAGTATCTGCCCAAATGCCGCCGTGACACACAAATCCGGCCTCAGAGCTTTAAGCGCCTCCACACCGTCCAATCGGATCTTTCGGGGCTGAAACACATCAATCCCCTGAGACAAGGCATAGATCTTTGCCTCCGGCATTTGCATTTTCCCACCGCGCCCTCTGGGTTTGTCAGGCTGAGTAAAAACACCCGCGATTTCATAGCCTGCTTCCACCAGAGCTTGCAGCGATTGCACGGCGTATCCGGGTGTCCCCATGAACACCATGCGCATCAAGCTTCCGCCTCCGCCGCTTCCTCTTGATCTTCTGCATCCTCATCAAACACTTCATATTCCATCAGATCCACGTAAAGCACTCCGTTAAGATGGTCAATCTCATGCTGAAGCGCGCGCGCAAGAAAGCCCTCTGCTTCCATCTCGTGAGCTTTACCTTTCACGTCCTGATATTTCACTGTGATTTTCTCGGGCCGCTTGACACATCCGCGGCGGCCGGGAATACTCAGGCAACCCTCTTCCATGGCCACCTCGCCCTCCGCCTTGATAATCTCTGGGTTCACAAAAACCCGCAGGCCATGGTCGTCATAGATGTCAATAACGATCAGACGGCGCATCAGGCCGATCTGCGGCGCAGCCAGGCCAACGCCGTCGGCAGCGTACATGGTTTCACCCATATCACGCACAATCATCTGCAGTCTGAGGTCAAATTTAGTGACGGGGTGGCTGACTGCCCGAAGCAGCGGATCCCCTATGTGCAAAATAGTTTTCTTTGACATTTCTTCTCCTCGTCATACCAGGGAAGCGGGATTAATCTCCAACGCCACCTCACCCGGCCATTCATCCTTCGTCATCTCCTGCAGGGCAGCAATCACCTTATCGCTATCAGGATGAACCAATAGTTTTATAAATACCTGTGCGCGGGACCGTCCCATGATTCTTTTGATCGGGGCTTCATCCTCGCGCAAAAAGAGCACGCGTTTTTTGCTTGCAGGCTCTGTTTTAAGAAACTTCTCTACCCTGCGGTAAAGCTCGCCGCTCATCTGCCGGGCCGTTTCTTCATCTTTCGCCTGGCATAGCAGCCTCACAAGCATGGTAAAAGGCGGATATAGATCCCGCCTGCGGCGTTCAAACTCTGTGTTGAAAAAACGCCGATAATCCTGAGAAGCAGCAGCAACAATGGCATAGTGCTCAGGTTTGTAGGTCTGTATCACAACATGGCCAGGTTGATTCGACCGTCCGGCACGTCCCGCAACCTGCGTCAGAAGTTGAAAACTGCGCTCCGCACTGCGGTAATCCGGCAGATTAAGCGAGGAATCTGCCAGTACCGCCCCTACAAGCGTGACCCTTGGAAAATCAAGACCTTTTGCAATCATCTGCGTTCCAATCATCACCCGCGCCTGTCCGCTTCTGAAGCGGTTAATCAGCTCTTCGTGTGCATTCTTATGCGTAGTAGTATCATTATCCAGACGCACAAA
The DNA here is from genome assembly GCA_964648235.1 of uncultured Christensenella sp. Classification (GTDB taxonomy): domain Bacteria; phylum Bacillota; class Clostridia; order Christensenellales; family Aristaeellaceae; genus UBA1038. The sequence goes on from CAZYKQ010000001.1 coordinate 35,650, forward strand.
AGGCACATCAGGGTAGAGCTTTTTAAACTCTTCTTCCACTCGCTGGGTTCCTGCTCCCACCGGCTTTAAAAAGCTTGAGCCACATTCGGGACAGGCAGACGGCATCGGTGTACGTTGCCCGCAGTAATGGCAGTGCAGAAGGTTGTCAGCAGCATGATACGTCAAGCTGACGTCACAGGCTGAGCACCCCATGGTGTGACCGCACTTTCTACAGACCACGCTCTGCGCGTAGCCGCGCCTGTTGATAAACAGCATGGCCTGCTGGCCCGATTTCAGGCAGGCTTCCAGCCTTGTCAAAAGCTCTCCAGAGAACATACCCTTATTGCCCATGCGCAACTCCTCGCGCATATCCACCACCGTCACTTCAGGCAGACTCATGCCATTGACGCGAAGCGGCATTTCCAGCAGCGTATAATCCCCTCGGTGGGCCTTGGCAAAACTCAGTATGGAAGGTGTTGCGCTGGCCAGCAGCAAGCAGGCCCCCTCACGCTCAGCCCGGTTATGCGCCACATCCCTTGTATCATAAGCCGGAACACGGTCGGAAACATAGCTTGATTCATGCTCCTCATCCACAATGATCAAACCCAGATTCTGAACCGGGGCGAAGACAGCTGATCTGGCGCCGATCACCACGCGCGCAACGCCATGGCGTATCCTGCGCCATTCATCAAACCGCTCACCCGCTGACAGCCGGGAATGGAGCACCGCCGCATCATCCGCGAAGCGCCCCCGAAACCATTGTACCATCTGAGGAGTCAGGACAATTTCAGGTACCAGGACGATAGCCCCTCGCCCCATCCTAAGGGTTTCCCGAACCGCACGAATATAGACCTCGGTTTTCCCTGATCCGGTAACCCCATGCAATAAAAACGCGCCACTCCCTTTCTTTAAAGCCGCAAGCAGCTCCTCCAACGTTTCCTCCTGATCCGCCGTCAGCTCCGGATCCGTCTGGATGACTGGTTTGTCCGGGTATGGGGCACGAAACACCTCGCGCTCAATCAGCACACACACGCCTTCCTTTTCCAGCGCTCGCAAGGGTTCAAGCGGCGTGCGCACCAAAAGCTGAAGTTCGCTGAGCGGGTGTATCTCCGCGTCACTCATCAAGTCAATCAAAAGGCGGCGTTTGGGCGAGCGTGTTTGGGCGGCGCGAGCTTTTTCCAATGCCTCGCCCGAAAGAAGCAGTCTGGCTGCCTTCTCCGTCCTGATCCCGATGCGTCCACCGCGCATCTGTGAGGGAATCATCAGCCGCAAGGTCTCTGCCAGCGGGCAGTGGGCGCTGAGGCTCATCTCCCTGGCCAGCTCAACCAGATGCGGCAGGATGGCAGGGTAGTCTTCCAGTGCCTCCTTCACCTGCCTGACCTTCTCAGGCGGCAAGTCGCAGGCGTCCGAGAAGCCCAGCACATACCCTTCCTTCTCCTGGCGGCCAAAAGGCACTGCTACACGCATACCAACTTGAAGCGCCATTCCCTCCGGAATGGCGTAGGTAAACACCCTGTCCAAGTCAGCATGGGCAATATCAACGATAACTTGTGCAAAACGCGGGGGCTGTGTCACGCCTGTTTCGCCTTCTTCAGCCTCAGAATTTCATCCAATATCCGATCCGCCGCCTGCCGCTTGCTAAGCAGAGGAAGCTCAGCCACCTGATCCTCTGTAATCAGGGTGAGGATATTGGTATCCCCGTCAAAGCCGGCGCCGGGCTGGGTGACATCGTTATAACAGATCAGGTCAAGATTCTTGCGCTTTCGCTTATCATTAACCTGCTCCATATCTCTGCCGGTCTCCGCCGCGAAACCCACGAAAACCTGTTGCGGCCTTTTGTGTTCTCCGGCGGCCTTCGCGACGTCCCTCGTCTGTCGCAAGCGTAAGAGGAGATCATCATCCCCTTGCTTTTTGATCTTGATATCCGAAAGCTCCGCCGCCGCAAAATCGGCAGGCGCTGCCGCCTGGATCAATACATCACACAGCGGCGCTTCTTTTATCACCGCCTGGTAGAGATGATCCGTCGTCTCAACTTCTACAATGTCAGCGCCCAGCGGTCTTTCAATGCTGACAGGTCCCGAAATCAGGGTGACTTCAGCCCCCCGGGCAACCAGCGCCTCGGCTACAGCATAGCCCATCTTCCCCGAGGATTTGTTGGTCAAAAAGCGTACAGGATCGATGGGCTCTCTGGTAGGCCCTGCCGTCACCACAGCGCGCAAACCAGCAAAGTCATTCCGAGGAGCCAGTATCTCCTCACAGGCCGCCAGGATATCATATGGCTCACTCATGCGACCCGCCCCGACATCTCCGCAGGCAAGCATGCCGCCTTCCGGGCCGACGGTGTGCACGCCCCGCTCCAACAATATTTTCAAATTCTGCTGCGTCACCCTGGCCTGATACATCTGAGTGTTCATGGCAGGGGCAATCAGCAGGGGGGCAGTAGCCGCCAAAATGGTGGTAGTTAGCATATCGTCCGCCAGGCCATGTGCAAGTTTTGCAATCATATTGGCCGTCGCGGGCGCGATCACCAACAGATCAGCCTTTTTGGCCAGCGCGATGTGCTCCACCTCCCAATACTGGGGGTTTTCAAACGTATCCCACGCGACAGGGTTACCGCTGAGCGTCTGAAAAGTCAGGGGCTGCACAAACTTGCAGGCATTTTTCGTCATGATGACGTGTACCTGAGCCCCGACCTTTTTCATCCTCGATACCAAGTCGCAGGCCTTGTATACAGCGATGCCCCCCGTCACCCCAAGGACAATGGTTTTTCCTTGCAAGGATCCTGTGTTACTGTTCATCTTCCAGTTTGCGATGATAGGTGATCAGGCCGCGGTTGATCTCGGAGATCGCTTGGGAAAGAGGCTTTTGCTCTTCATCCTCCAGCAAGCTCTGCGTGCCATCCATCAGCTGGCGGGCGCGGCGGCTGGCCTCCACTACCAGGGTATAGCTTGAATCGGTCTTCTTCCTTAGTTCTTCGATACCGGGCTTGTTAATGGGCATGGTGTTCTCCTTATTCCTCGTATATTTCTGGGAAGTAGCGGGTAGTTCGGTGTTTCTCCGCCGTAATGATAGCGCTTAGCAACGCAAACGCCTGATCAAGCTGATCGTTAATCAGCGCATAACTGTAATGCTTTAGCAGGCGTACCTCACCATAGGCATTGGATAGTCGCTTCAATATCTCATCGGGATCATCGGTATTGCGGGTGTGGAGCCGTTCGCGCAGGGCGGAATAGCTGGGCGGAAGGATAAACACACTGACAGTCTCCGGCATAGCAGCCATCACGCTCAAGGCTCCCTGCGGGTCAATATCCAACAGGATATTTCGCCCTTCCTCGATAGCCTTCTCCACCTGATCCTTGAGCGTACCGTAGCGGTGACCGTGGACAGTGGCATGCTCCAAAAAAGCGTTTTGAGCAAGCATTTTATCGAAGAGATTTTCATCGATGAAGTGGTAGTGCACGCCATCAATCTCCCCCTCGCGCGGTTTGCGCGTGGTGGCAGATACGCCGAACATAATGGTCGGATCGCTGCGAAGCAGACGTTCACACAAGGTGCCCTTACCGGTGCCGCTCGGCCCTGACACAACCAATAACATGCCTTTGTGGCGCTCCCTCATTCGCTCGCCTCCCCCTCATCCACCTTGATCATTCCGCGTTTTGTATCTGCTCGCGCATTTTTTCAATCGTGTTCTTGGCTTCCAATACCAGGCGCGTGATCTGAATCTCACTTGTTTTACTGCCGATCGTGTTGGCTTCCCGGTTCATTTCCTGCGCAAGGAAGTCCATCCGGCGCCCCATAGGCTCCCGGGATGTCAACAACTCATCCATCTGTACAATGTGCGCGCCCAAGCGGGCCAGCTCTTCATCGATGGCAGTCTTATCCGCAAACAGAGCCACCTCTTGCGCCAGGCGCTGGGGTTCGATGCCTTCGGCCTGAAGGTACGCAAGGCGCTCTGTCAGCTTGTGCCGATAGCTTTCCGGCTGTTCAGGAGCCAGGCGCTTCATCTGTGTCAGCAAGCCCTTGAGGCTATCCAGATGTCCCTGCAGATCGGAACGAATGCTTGCCCCTTCGCGCTCACGGACAAGGATCAAGGCCTGCACTGCCCGATCTCCAGCTTCCCGGATCAGATACTGCAAGGCTTCTTCATCTTCCGCGGCCTCTGTCACTCGCAGCACATCGGGCAAGCACAGCAAATCGCCAATGGGCAGGTTCTGCGGCATATCCGCAGCCTTTGCAATCTCCGCCGCAGCCCTCAGATAACTCATTGCCAGAGCAACATCTGCCTCCACACGCTTGGCGTCCTGCCGATGGTTCTGGTAATTCAGGCTGATATCCACATGTCCGCGAGCCAGGTTCTCCGAAAGGATCTTACGCAACAAAGGTTCGGAAAAACCAAGCGCCCGAGGAATGCGAAAGCTGAGATCAAGGTACCGGTGATTGACGCTTTTCAGCTCGACCGTCAGTTCGCGCCCATCCGCACACGCGCTTCCCCGACCATAGCCCGTCATACTCCGCATACTCAACCCCCTCTTTAACCTACAGTATACCACACTGGTCTAAAAGTGAAAAGGTGAATGATCCTTTGCCCGGGCCTCATCTGAAATCGTTTTCAGATAAAAAGAAAGACCTCGCTTGCGCGTGTCTTTCCTTTTTGAAAACGGCGGGGTCGCTTGACATACGCCGTTTTATGGGTCAGGACTTCATCGAGCCTTTCACGTCAATCGCGATCGGATCGGTTACAGCTGTGCAGATCTTCTGCACACCATGCTTGCCGCCGCGCGTTTCAATGTTGATCATGCCGGCTTCGTGCAACGCCTTCACATGGCTGGTGATGGCACCGCCGGTGATCTTGAGAGACTCGGCAATGGCAGTCATACGCATGGGTCCTTTATTCATCAGCAACTCAAGGATGGCAATCCTTGTGTCGGACGCAAGCGCCTTGAATACGGGTAACCCTTCCCGTAGGTTCTGGATGTTACGTTTCATACTGATGGCACTCCTTTTCTTATCTCGTTCCTTGCCCCTTACAAGTTTCGAAACATGTATTAGTATACATTACATAAACTCTTATTTCAATAGACGAACACCGTAATCTATTGATTAATTTTGCGTATTGAAGCAGATTTTACATTTTGTTCTTAATTTTATCCAGCATTGTTTCATTTGGATTTGTTCTTGACATCATAAACATGCGGGTCTATACTGCATTTACCTGCCGGATGAAGGAGGACAGGCCCTGCCCCACCGCCCTAAGAGAGGACGCGCCGCGGCTGAAAGCGCGTTTGGGTATGGAAGGTTCGGGTACCACCGCCGGAGGGCAAGGCGCAACCCAGCGATATCAGGGCATGAGTGGCTATGATTAGCAATCAGGGTGGAACCGCGGATGTGATGCATTCGTCCCTATCTTTGGGATGAGTGCTTTTTATTTATAGAAACATCGTCCATATATAAAAGGAGAGACAGTATGAACTTAGTGATCAACGGAGAAAGCAAGCAATATGAGCAGGGTATTAACGCGCTGGACATTTTGTCCGGATCAGACAACGAACTGAAAAAAACAGCTGTCGCCGCCAGACTGGACGGCGAGTTGATCGAGCTTATGGCTCCCATCGAGCAGGAAGGCAGGCTTGAGTTTTTAACATTTGAGGATGATGAAGCCAAGCGCGTGCTGCGTCATACCGCTTCGCACGTGATGGCCTCCGCCGTTAAGACCCTTTATCCAAACGCCAAACTGGCTATTGGCCCCGCCATCGAAAACGGCTTTTACTATGACTTTGATGTGGATGAACCCTTCACGCCTGAGGCCCTTGAGAAAATAGAAAAGCAGATGAAACATATCCTCAAAAAGAACGACCGGGAGGTACGCTTCACCTTGCCGCGCGATGAGGCCATCGCCTTCATGAAGGAAAAGAACGAACCTTATAAGGTGGAGCTGATAGAAGACCTGCCGGCGGATGAGATTATATCCTTCTATCGCCAGGGAGAGTTTGTCGATCTGTGCGCGGGGCCTCATTTGCCCAGCACCGGACGCATCAAGGCGATTAAGCTGACCAGCGTGGCGGGCGCTTACTGGCGGGGCGATGAGAAAAACAAGATGCTCCAGCGAATCTATGGCACAGCCTTCACCAACAAGGAGGATCTTGATCAATACCTCCAGATGCTGGAGGAAGCCAAGAAACGCGATCACCGCAGGCTGGGCCGTGAACTTGACCTGTTTGACATCCTGGATGAAGGCCCCGGCTTCCCTTTTTTCTACCCCAAGGGCATGGTGCTGCGCAATACCCTGGAAAACTACTGGCGTGAAATCCATGAAAAAGCGGGTTATGAAGAGGTTAAGACGCCGGTCATCCTCAACCGTTCGCTGTGGGAGCAAAGCGGGCACTGGGACAACTACCGCGAAAATATGTATACCACCCGGATTGATGATCAGGATTTTGCCATCAAGCCCATGAACTGTCCCGGCGATATCCTGGCTTTCAAGCGCCGCAAGTGGAGCTATCGTGATCTTCCCCGCCGTATGGGCGAGCTGGGCCTGGTCCATCGTCATGAAAAGTCAGGAACCTTGCACGGTCTGATGCGCGTACGCTGTTTCACGCAGGATGATGCGCATATCTTCTGTACGCCTGAACAGGTAAAGGAAGAAGTGATGGCCATCTACAAACTGGCCGATGATGTTTATAGCGCCTTCGGTTTCCCCTATAAGGTTGAGCTGTCTACCAGGCCGGATAACTCGATCGGCACCGATGAAATGTGGGAGCACTCCACGCATGCTCTCAAGGACGCGCTGGAGGATCTGAAAGTACCCTACACCGTCAATGAAGGTGACGGCGCCTTCTATGGCCCCAAGATTGACTTTCACCTGCGCGACAGCATCGGCCGCAGCTGGCAATGCGGTACCATCCAGCTGGACATGAACCTGCCCGAGCGATTTGACCTCAGCTATGTCGGCGCGGACGGCGAAAAGCACCGGCCTGTCATGTTGCATCGCGTCGTTTACGGCTCCATTGAACGCTTCATCGGCATATTGACCGAACACTTCGGCGGCGCCTTCCCCCTGTGGCTTGCTCCGGTGCAGGCCAGAATCCTCACCATCACTGACCGCGCGGATGAAGCCGCGCAAGCTTTGAAAGAAAAAATGGAAGCGGCCGGCTTGCGCGCGGAAGCGGATCTTCGCAACGAAAAGATCGGCTTCAAGGTACGTGAAGCGCAGATGATGAAAATCCCCTATATGCTGGTGCTGGGCGACCGCGAGGCTGAAGAGGGCACAGTGTCCATCCGTACCCGCAAAGGGGAGACCATCAATGGCATGACGCAGGATAAGCTGATCGCCTATCTGCTCGGCGAAAATAAGGCTCGCGCAATGGAGCGCAACTGGGAAGCATAAAAAATCAATAATAAGCAAAGGGATGCCGCGGTGAAAACTGACGGCATCCCTTTGTTTATACATATCTCATCTACAGCTCCTGTCCTCTCCCTATGGACAAGATGTTTTTTTAAACAGCAAGGCCTGACGATTATGCCTGCCGCCCGAAAGTCTATTCTTTATAGAACATACTGAATGTCGCGTCAGCGATGTGCCTGCCCTGGTCATCTGTCACTTCTACCATCACAACGGCAACCGTTTTTCCGCCATTTCGCAATGAAGCGGTGGCAGTCAGCATTGTATCGGGCATTGCAGGGCGGAAATAATGGATGCTGCCCTCCTGGGTAACAAGATTGTGTTTGCTTTGCGCCGCCTGTGCCCCGGCAGCCGAGTCACACAGCGCGAAGACCGCTCCTCCGTGCGCGACACCCTGGGGATTAAGGATCTCTTTAGTGACGGGCATAGTGGCTGTCACCTGGCCATGTTCATTCACCTCGAAATTTTGTATATTGAGGTGTCGGAGTAACCCGACCGCCCAGCTGCGGGCTGCGGTTATCCCTTCAAGTGTCATATTCGTTTCCTTTCAAAGTAAATATGATTAATCACTAATGACTTTAATAAAATCCGCCAGCCAGGTCATCGATAGAATATCGTAGGGCCTCAGTGCCGAATGAGCGGGCACCCGCTCTATTCCCTTTTCATCGAAAATGGGACCTCGGAAGGGTTTAAAGCGGCCCAGCTCGATACTGGATCGCATGTATTGCAACAGGTTGTTGGCCATCGGGTGCAGAAACTCAGTGGACCGGAACTCAAGCACGCCGCTGGCAATGCCCCACCAGAAGCCGGTAACGGAAGGATCGTCTCCGCGATCAATCAAACGCAGGAATTCCAGGCTGTTGGATAAGTAGCTGTGCACAATCTCCGTGTAATAGCGACCCCAGTTCCATGCGGGGGCAGCCAGATAATCGGAAGGAGCGCCATGGCCATGCAAGCGCAGCAGGTAGGAGAAGCTGCTTTCCGGCGTTCTTTCCATGCTCAGGCCCGGATAGTCAGGCGTCAAGGCAATATCGCAGCCCAACCCGACCGCCTGGCGGATACCCAATTCACAGGATTTAGGATCAAAAGGCGACACATCCTTCATCACCAGGTAGACCTCCGCCCGAGATCTTACAGACTTGACCCCCAGCGCGAATGCATTGATATCACTGGTGTGACGCACACCGGACACCCGGGGCGTGATGTAGGCAATCCTATCCGTCCGGGTCGCAAGGCCAGCCGCCACACCGCATAAGAATACAGGCTCATAGTAGCGTCCATAGTATGTATTCAAGCGGCTGTCCTGCCTGGCTCTGGAATAGACCAGTGTGATACAGGAGGGATTCTCAAGGGAAAAACGCAGCGCCGCCTGGGCCAGGCGGGAGGATGTGACGATCAGGAGATCTTTGTCTTTTGCTTCCTTTGATATTATCTCATAGGCATTGTCGGGCGTCAGGCCGTCCAGAAAATCGGAAGATACCTCCTCGCCCAGAGTATCCTGCATCTGCCGCCTGCCTTTCTCATGCGCGCCGATCCAGTTGTATTCCGTGCGGCCTTCTTCATAGGCAAAGAGAACATCCGCTGTTTTTCGCCCGCCGAACAATCGGCTGATCAGGCTGGGCGCAGGCGCTTCCTCCTGTACATCCAGCAGCAGGGTAGGTTCCTTGTCCAGATTTTCAGCCAGTTCCAGTTGGGGAATAAGGTTATGAACGCGCTCGGTCACCAGGCTGAGCGGATCATTCTGTATGAATCCATAGACCTTCATGTACTCAAGGAAGGCGTCGCCCAGCGACAGGTTACTGCCGGCCTCCTCATAGGCAAGCTCAAAACGCAGGTACATGGAATTAAAGTTAAGCTCCTCGAGTTCCTGCTGCGAAAGATGGCGTAAGAGTACCTGCTCGGTTGCTTCCAGCACCTGGTAGCGCTCCGGCGTGCTGAGGCGGATGTTTTTAAACAATCCCTTTTGATCATAGCGTAAAAAGGCATAGTAAGTGGCCGTGCTGGGATCGTCAGGATCAAGCTGCGGGATCATTCGGGTGATCTCGGCCCGCACAGAGGGCGCGCCGAAGTATTTTAGTACACTGACGCGTTTGTTGCCTTCGATAACATAGTAGTTCCAAAGGTATTCATAAACCTGGATCGGGTCGCGCAGCCCCTCCGTCATATGGATAGCGCAAAGTTCCGTCCACTTGGAGGCAAACTCTGTATTCTCGTCATGCAGAGGCAGAAAGCCCGCGCTGAAGCTGCGCGCGCGTCCCGAGGTATAGGTACCTGTCACATGGCTCATAGAGATCTCGCGCTCGGGCTGCTTGATATAGGCCATAATACGGTTTTCCTGCGTCAGCTCATCAAGCACGACCAGGTGTCCCCGCTCTCCTTTTGCCGTTAATGCGGCATATTCTCTTCGGCCACGTTTGAGCGCACGGTCATATTCCTGCCGTGCCTCCCTCTTATACGATCCGTCCATATTGCTTCGCCAGATCATAACGCGTCTTCAAATAAGAAAGCCGTTTGACTGCGCGATCCGGCACCTCCAAATCAATCAGATGGTAACCAAACCCGTTGATTACACTGGTCCCCTTATATTCCTGTCTGGCGACAGCCCCGTCATAGTTGAGGTGTTGGTGGCCGTGCAGAAAGTAGCTTGGCTTAAACTGATGCAGCATGGCCAGATAGCCTCGAAAACCCTGGTGAAAGCTGTCTTTCCCATCCCCCAGGCTATATGCCGGAGCGTGCGTGACCAGTACATCAAAGCCGCCGTGCATGCAGATCTCCGGCAATTTGCGCACCACCTGCCTGGATAAATCTTTTTCTGTGTAATGAAATGGCTTGGGGCTGCGGCTGTGAGCTCCGCCAAAACCAATGAAACGAACGCCTTTGATGATTGCCATCTTGTCGGTCAGGTCGTCACAACCTTCAGGCGGATTGTGCAGATATTCTCCGTCATGATTGCCCGGTACATATAAAAGCGGTGCCGCCACCATCGTTGTCAGAAAGGAGAGGTAGCTGGGCTTCAGATCGCCGCAGGAAATAATCACGTCCACGCCTTTGAATCGCTCGCGGTCAAAATGATCCCAGATGAACTTGCTTTCCTGGTCTGCGACAAGCAGTATTCTCAGCCGTCTGATAGCCCTCTCCCCCTTTTATTCAGATCGCTTTCAGGCTTTTTCCTCCCGGGGCAACATGCACATAGCCTCTTCTCGCTCCAAGATCTCCATAAATTCTTCGCCCGTGATGGTCTCCTTCTCATAAAGATGCTTGGCCAGAGCGTGCAGAACACTGATCTTCTCCCTGAGGATCTGGCGCGCGCGGTCGTGCTGTTTGTTGACGATTGCCACAGTCATTTCATCAATACGGGAACTGGTCTCATCAGAGCAGTTCCCCACCCCTCCGCCGCCCAGATAGCGATTTCCCTCGGCTTCAAAGCCAACCATGCCAAACTCATCCGTCATGCCATAGCGTGTGATCATGGCGCGGGCCAGTTTGGTGGCCTGCTCAATGTCGTTGGATGCACCCGTGGTGATTGAGCCAAAGACAATCTCCTCAGCCGATCTGCCTCCCGTCAGGGTGGCAATTTTGTTTTCGATCTCCTCGCGTGTTACCAAAAAATGTTCATCCTGCTCTACCTGAAGGGTATACCCCAAAGCGCCCGAAGTGCGGGGGATGATGGTTATTTTGTGCACCGGTGCGGAGTGCGTTTGGCTGGCCGCCACCAGGGCGTGGCCGATCTCGTGGTACGCTACTATGTTCTTTTCCTTATCGCTTAGCACGCGGCTTTTTTGCTGCGCGCCGGCAATGACCGTCTCAACGCTCTCTTCCAAATCCTCCTGGGTAACCGCCTTGCGCTTTTCCCTCACGGCGCGAAGAGCGGCCTCGTTGACAATGTTGGCCAGGTCGGCGCCAGAAGCACCCGCTGCCGTTCTGGCAACGGAATCCAGGTTGATATTCTCATCGGTTTTGACTTTCCTGATATGCACACCCAGTATGGCGACACGCCCTGTCATGTCAGGCAGTTCCACCGGAATGCGCCGATCAAAGCGGCCCGGACGCAACAAGGCCGGATCCAGTACCTCCGGGCGGTTTGTAGCAGCCAGGATAACAACCCCCTTGCGCCCGTCAAAACCGTCCATCTCGCTGAGCAGCTGGTTTAATGTCTGCTCACGCTCGTCGTTGCTGCCGGGCAATCCACCCTGATCACGCCGTTTACCGATGGTATCAATCTCGTCAATGAAAACAATACAAGGGGCCTTTTCACTGGCCTGTTTGAAAAGATCACGTACCTTGGCTGCGCCCATGCCAACAAACATCTCCACAAACTCGGAGCCTGAAATAGAGAAGAAAGGCACATTGGCCTCGCCCGCGACTGCCTTGGCCAAAAGGGTTTTTCCTGTACCGGGAGGGCCCACCAGCAGCGCGCCTTTGGGCATAACCGCACCGATCTCTGTGTACTTGCCGGGATTATGCAGGAAGTCAACGATTTCACTCAGCGCTTCCTTTGCCTCATCCTGACCCGCCACATCCTGAAATTTGATTCCCGTCTTTGACTCAATATAAATCTTGGCATTACTCTTGCCTAATTGCATGGCGTTTGTTCCGCCCATGCGCTGCATCAGGTTGCGCGACATGTACTGCCCTACCACCGCAAACAACGCGATGGGTAAAACCCATGACAGGAGAAAATTCATCAAAGGCGAAGCTTCTCTGACAATCTCTGATCTGAAATCTACGCCTGCGTCTGTCAGGCGCTGTACCAGTCCGGGATCATCAATCCGCCCTGTTTCATAAACCTGGCTCTCATCATCCTTCTGGGTATAGAGGATGCGCTGATCATCGATCTGTACCAGGCCGACGCTTCCTCCTTCCACTTGATCGATGAACTGTTTATAGCTTGTCTCCGTAATCTGGCGGCGTGTCAGCATGGGAAAGACGAAGGCATTGAGCAGCATCATCACAACCATCACAATGGCATAGTAGAATAACAGCGGCTTTCTTGGGGATTTTACTTCTTTCATCGTCGGGGTTCCTCCTAATAATAATTGACAACTTTGCGGGCTACATGGCCAAAGCTGATGCGCACCGCCTTACCTGCTATGATTTCAATGGTCATCAGACGGCTGTATGCCGTTTCATTAAACAGTGTAGCAGTGTAATTGAGTTCTCCGGTCGTTGGATCGTCGGAGTCAGCTTTGTAGTGGGCAGAACCTTCATCAATATTGAAATAGATTCCCCGGTCCCCCCGGTCATTGGGTAACTGTCCCATGTCACGGAAAAGGGCCGTGATATCCACCATATCCATGCCTGTCTTCACGCCTCTGGGCCCGATCATTCCTTCATCATCCGTGCTGACATAATAGACCAGCCGGCCGACATCACTTTGAGTAAAGCGTGCCTCACCCCAGGGGTAGATGGCCTCATAGCTCTGGGTGCCGACATCCTCGTCATTGACTTCGCTGAATTTCATTGGTTCACCGTAAAGCGCGACAAAATCCTCGTAGTTGGTCTTCATCAGGGTAAACTTCTGGAATTCGTCTGTTCCGTTAAAATAGAGTTTAAACTTTGGCACCTTGGTGATTTCATAATCGACTACCATTTCATTCGATACCTTGCCATAGCTGTTGACGGCGATAGCCCGTACCTTCGTCTTACCGGCCGCCAGCTTGATGGGCTCTCCGGTATAGCGGGGAGAATCCTCCGGCGAGGGCGCCGTGCCATCTAAGGTGTAATAAAGCGTATTGGGGGATTTTTTGTCTTCCGTCATGTCCCTCAAACGGAAGCTGCGAAAGCCCTCATACTTGCCTGACTGAAGATTGGACTTTGGCGAAGGCGGTGTTGGCAGGCTGACCACGTATTTGACATCCATCACATCACTGACCAGCTTGGAAGATACGCATACGGCACGAAAGCTGTAGGTCCCCTCCCCCATGGTAATCGGCCCCTCATAGAGAATACCGTCCTCGGGTAATTGCCCCGGGCCGCTGAGATAATAAATATCATATCCTTGCGGGGAAACAAACTCCACTGTCTGGCTGATCAAATGGCGGCCGGATGGAACCGTCGCCGTCGGGGGCAGAGGCACATAGCCTGCGCGTTGTTTTGAAAAGCTTTGATCGCCTGTCTTCTCCGCAGCCAGTTCCATGATGCCCACAGCTTCAGGCAGACGGTCCGGCTCCTGCATGATCAAACGGATGGCATTGCGGTAACCGATGGTATCCTCCGGGGCCAGTTCCTGATAGATGCGCGTATAGACTGCCTCGGCATCCTTTCCGCGGTCAGCCGTTTCATATCCTTCCGCAAGAAGCATCAACCGCTTCACAAGCTCGGGATGCTCTGGTTGCATCGCCAGCGCTTTTTCATAGGTCTGCACCGCACGGGAAATATATCCCTGATCCAGGTATTCCTCGCCCAGCTCCCAATAGGCATCAGCGTTGGCGTCCCTGCCCATACGCGCTAAAATAAGCTGGCCCTGCGGTGTCAACTCCAAAAAAATGTACGAGCCCAGAGCTGCAGCAAAGCTCACGATCAAAAGGACAAGTCCAACCATGGCCCAGTTGATCATCGGTCCGCGATAATTTTCCCGCTTTCGGCGCTTGGCCTCTGCCCGGCCGCTTGTTTTTTTACGGCGACGGCCTTTCTTGCGCTTGGGCTGGTCTTTTGGGATTGTCCGCTCTCTGGGCTTATAATCGCTGTCATCATAGACGGGAACAGCCTCTCCATCGATCAGCGGGCTGACTTCATCTGACATAAACTGTCCGCAGTAAGGGCAGATTCGGCTTTGTGGATTTGATTCTTTCTTGCAGTGGTTACAGATCATACCTCACTCACTCCGCGTGGCAAACAAAGCTTCATATTCCGGATCATCATAAAACTCGCGTTGCGGCGCTTCACCACCCAAGGCTTCGATGGCGCTGCGAAGCTCAATATAATCAAGATATCTAAGCCCTTCCTCCTCGGCCAGCCGGTTAAGAATCGGCAGCGCTCTTGCATCCCCCAGCCTGCCCAGGCTGGCAGCCAGGATCGCCAGGCGATGCGGCCGCAACTCAATCAGCTGCAAAAGCCCCTCCAGAATACGATCATCACCGGGATAGCGGCTTAAGGATACCAAAAGGGCTTCCTTGCCTGCGGGGCTTGCCCCTTCCAGGGCATCAAGCATCGCAGCGCAAGCGGTTTCACCCATTTCCTCCAGGCTTTCCATGGCGTTATCACACAGCTCATCTTCATCCTCGCGCTCATACTGCCAGGCAATGTAGCGCTCCATAGGAAGGATGCTTTCAAGCTCTCGAAGGAGGGTAACACAAAGCATCTTTTTTTCAGCGCCGGCTCCATCATCATCAAGCAGAGCCATCAGGGATTCCTCTGCCTCCCCGCCCAGTTCCACCAGACGGTTCAACAGCATATCAGGCAGGCTGACTCCGCGGTCGATGTACGCATTCATCAGCCTTATCAGTTCAGCCGCGTCATGGAAGCTGTCAAAATACTCGCCGGGTTTGATTCCCCCCAGCCAGTCAGCAGGGGTGTCCAAAAAACTCTGATACACCTCCGGTACTGCATCCTCCATCTGGTCTGCATTATCAAAATCATCCTCATGGCCAGCCATCCATACGCGCAGGTAATCGGCAAACCGTTCATCAAAATCAATCAGTTGCATCGCATGACCCCTCAATCTTGTTCAGCCATCGCCAGTATTTCCTGCGGAGTAAAGCTGTGGGTGGAACGGCAGAAATGACAAGCCATCTCGGTGTCCCGACCTTCCGCCGCCATTTCAAGCAACTCTTCTCTCCCCAGCGAATAGAGTGCCTTGGCCATCTTCCCGCGTGAGCAATCACACTTAAGGCGTAAGGGCTCCTCCGAAACAATCTCAAGATCCATCCCCTGGAACCAGAACTCAGCCAGCTGACGCATTGGGCGGTCATAAAGCTCCCGGCTAATGCCACGAAAAAAAGGTTCACGCTTTTCAAGTTCCTCTATCACATCCAAACCACAGCCGGGCAAAGCCTGAATCAGGATGCCTCCTGCCGACAGAACCACGCCGTTTTGATTCAGGCAGCCCAGCGCCACCAGGGAAGGCGTCTGCTCAGACATCGTAAAATACTCGGCAAAGTCAAGTCCCAGCTCACCTGATACCAGGTTGGCTATGCCAATGTAGGGTTCGCCTGCACCCTTGTCGCGCACGACGGTCAGACGCCCCTCCCTGCCGACAAACCCGGAAACATCCTGCTTGCCGTCCTCTCGCACAGGCAGTTCAATCTGTGGGTTTTCAACCGCTATTTTCAAATCGCCGCCATGATGGCCGACTACCGTCATTCTGCCGCCAAGGCCATCGCCGGCTACTGTTACTGTAACGCTTCCTTCCTCATCCTCCACGCTGCCAAACAGCATGGCGCTGCCGGACAGCAGCCTTCCCATCGCGGCGGCAGCCACATCGGAGGCTGCATGGATATCCGCTGCCTGCTGGGTCAGTCTGGTCGTCCGGCACATCAGCACACGGGCTTGCCCGCCTTTGATCAGCATGCGAAGCAAACCATCGGCCTCATTAAAAATTAAATCATTTTGCATCTTGTATCTTTCTGTCTTTCT
The DNA here is from genome assembly GCA_964648235.1 of uncultured Christensenella sp. Taxonomy (GTDB): domain Bacteria; phylum Bacillota; class Clostridia; order Christensenellales; family Aristaeellaceae; genus UBA1038. The sequence continues at coordinate 51,602 of CAZYKQ010000001.1, forward strand.
CAGTGTAATGGTTTAAGAGCCAATAAATGCAAGCGCTGCTCGCTGGCCCCCGGCGTTTTGAATGTTCTGTCTGCGAAAAGCTCAATCTGCTGAAACCCGCTTGTCTCAAGATGGCTGATGAGTTCCTCTCCTGTCCAGGCCCGCTGACGCTGCCTTTCCTCCACATGGCGAAAAGTGTTTTCACCCTCCCGCGCGTAGAGCTGCAAGCGCATATCAAGCAGCCGTCTTGCCGCGTCCCAGCGATTCTCCCAGATATAATGTACCCGTCCGGAGGTATTGACCAGTGTATTATTCCCCAAGATGTTGGATAGCTTGTATAAGGATGACAGATCAAAGCACAGCGCTCCCCCGGGCCTCAAGGTCTTGAGCGCGGCTTTAAAAAAATCCTGAAGAGATCCCTCATCCAAAAGGTAGTTGACACCGTCGCAGGTGCAAAGAACCGCGTCCTGGGGTCTGTGCATGCTGAGCTTGCGCATATCCTGGCGAATCAGCGGAACCATGCTGCCGGCAGAACGCAGCTTATCCGCCGCGACAGACAGCATTTCCTGAGAAATATCGACACCGCTCATCTGATAAAAACGGCTCAGCCTCAGGGTAAGGCTGCCTGTCCCGCAGGCGCACTCAGTAACACGAGCGCCTTGGGGGATGTCCGCGCGCTCAAGCAAGCTTGCATAGTAATCTGCCCAGCCTGCATAATCCACCTCCGCCATCAGCTCGTCATAAAGAGCCGCAAAATCCGCATACATCAGCCTTGTTCGCCCTCTTCATCATCCTCTTCATCAAGATCTTCCTTCTCAGCCAGGCCGCGGTTCGTCTCAACCCCCTCCAAGCGGCTGTTGATGAACTTATCAAACACAGCGTTGGAAAGAGAGGCATACACAAAGCGGGCCAGGGCATTGCCTATCAGCAGGTAATATCCGGCAAGCGTCATCAAAGCGTAGATCGTATAGGCCGGCATAAACCAGGAAACCATCAGCGCGACCAAAGCAGGCAACAGCATAACCAGTCTCACGCCTATGGTTTGCGGCAGACGGCCGATCGCCAGTAAAAAACCGTTGCGCAGCAAATTGCTCAGACTCAGCTGATACGTCACCAGCAAAGGATAAAAATAGACAAGGGCCAGTGACCAGATAACACCCAGCATGGCAGTCAGCATCTGCGGAACGATAAAGAGTATGCTCTGGGACACCATATCGCCATAGAAGCGGTATCCCACATACAGAATCAAGGGCATCAAGCCGGTGATCAGTGAAATGACCAGTGACTGCTTCCAGTTGGATTTGAAAGCGTCTTTAAAATCACTCCACACAAAAGCATGTTCATCCCGCGCCCAGTTTCTCGTCACATAGGCCATGCCTGCCTGGAAGGGGCCGGTAATAAAGACAGCCGGAACAAGATACAACAAAGAGCGTGTGATCACGCTGTGGTAAAGCGACCCCAGGTTTGCCACAAGCGCCAGTTGCTCCGGCGTTGCGGACGATGGATCCATCTCCACCGCCTGACTGATGCCTGCGATATTGAATATATCACTCATCAGCTGGATTAACACATACATGACAGGCAACCAGGCAATCGCGCTGGTGATGTTCAACCGGAAGAGTCCGGCTAATCGTATCCGCAGCATTTCCCAAAATAGCTGCCAGCGCGTACGAGGAAGATCATCTTTTTGATAATCTCCCTTGCCCGACTTCCCGTAGTAATAATTATTCATGAATTTGCCAAACACCGTGTCCCCTCCATCCTGTTAATCAGGTTTTTCATTATACCATAAAACATCCTGCCATTCTCAAAATATAGAAGCATTTTACAGTTTGTTAAAATTTATAGCACGCATTTGTTACGATAGTTTACAGTATTGCACCGCTAAGGATAATTCTTGATGGAAGAAAATATGAAATGTTTCCTGTAAAACAAAGGAAGAATGTATCCTTGAGAGGTTTCAAAGATGTTTGTCGAATTTTTATCCCGGAAAAACTCACCTCTTTCCTTTCTTCTGATACGTGAATTAGCCTATTTATCTTTTTGGTTTATAAAAATATAATTAAAATTTTTTTAATGGAACATTGCAATGCCTTTTCAAAAGCAACTTGCAATGTTCGCCGATTACGGCTTTAGAAAGATCATTCTCCTGAAAACTTGTTCGGCTTCCAAATCTATACCACATCGGGTTCGTTAAGGTTTTGAATCGTTTAATATCAGTTCTTTGGTTTATAGGTATACCTTGCTGTCACCCTTGGAATGCCGCCGTAGGAGCCTGTGGCGTCCGCATAGAGACGATAACGCTGCCCTACCTCCCACTGGGTCTTGGTCTGGTTTTCGACCATGACTTCAAGCGGTGATGCGGTGCGGCCATCCGCGCAATCAATGATGACCAATTGAGGCTTGGTGGAAACAATGCGCAAAACCGGTCCTGTAAAGGTATATATCTGTGTGTTGCGCACATGCGTCGCCAGATTAGCCAGCAAGTTGGCATAGCCGAATTTTTCATCCAAAGCCCAGGCCTTGGGCGTGTAATGATCGGGGTCGGGCATATAGTATACATCGTATTCAACAAGGGTTGGCTCCCTGCCCGGGTAATCCGCCCGGATGATCACCGTATTGGTGCCGATGCGGCTGAAGACCGCTTCAAACTTGAACGCCCCCGTAGAAGCCAATGCGCTGTCGTCAAATTTATTATAGGGACTTAAAATGGTAATCTTTGCCCCCGCCCGCGTGGTAGCCGATATCGTCATATAAGGATCACTGCTGCGGTCCTCCAGGGTGCTGGACAGGTCCAAAGGCACATCCTGCACGGCTCGGTAGATGGTCAGAGTCGTCTGGTTTTCCCGATAATACTGGCTGCGCACAGAGATATGGATCATGTTCTCGCCAATAGGCTGGATGGGGGCGTTGTAGCTGATATAACCGTCCTGCGTATTGACGTAAGAGGAATAATCCTCCCCGTTGATGTAAACGGTGCTGTTTTGCATCACGTGAAACTGGATGTTGTAAATTGGCGTGGACGCTTGAATATATGTCACATCCGGTTTGATGAGGGTGAGGGGTGACAGCGGGATATCAATGCGGTAATTGATGATATCCATCTGCACCTGCTCTCCGGCGCTTGTTCTGATATACGGCGTGATGCTCACATCCATGGATTCAGGAATGTCTCCTTGCATATCGTCATACCAGATATAGTCCTGCACCTGGAAGGTGGCATAGCCGCCTGTGACAATATACGTGCGGCGAAGCTCCTTAATATAAATCTGTGAGCCCTCGGGCGCGGGAATGCGGATGGTGTGCGCCGCCATATCGTCAAGGATGGAAGCCGTTACCTCAACCTGCACATTTTCCTCAGCCTGCTCTTTGCCCTCCAGCCCAGGAAGATAGATGTATTGGTAGGCCCCAAAAGCGATGCTCGCCAGAATTAACAATCCTGCAATATAGGGCATCGCCCTCCTCAGCCCAAAAAGCCGGGCGCGGCGTGCTTTCCCTGATGTGATGGGTATCCCGTGACCTTTGATACCGCCTCCGCGGCGCGGCGGAGCGACTGCTCTGAGCTCATCGGTGGCGTAGGAGTAATTGGGCTCCGCCATATAGCCGTCATAATCTACATGCTGTTCCTGGGCCGCGGACTCATTCGCGTCGTTTTGACCCGCAAACATGCGCCCCCGGCGGCTGGACGCCGTCACCCCCACGCCCGTAGGCGCGTAGCCGCGCCGGGCTGCCTGTCGCCTCAGTTCTTCCTGGCGGCGTTCACCCGCGCGCTTGCGCTCATGCAAATCCCGCATCTCCTGGGCCAGCTTGGTCTTGCTGTCAACAAGAATCTTTTCTTCCCCATACTCGTCAAAGACAACGACTACAGGACGATCCTCTTTGATCTCCTCCCTGGATTTTGGGATTGCAGGGGGAGACTGCTCAGACAAAGGCTCGCCGCAGGCAAAGCAGACAGGGTAACTGGCGCGGTTCCATTTACCGCATTTGGGGCAGATCATCGATTTGAACTCCTTTTCGGGGCTTGTCTATCTGTTTGCAATAAAGTTTCTTGATTCAAACATCATATCCGGCGCAGCAATTCGCTAAAAGGTTGACCTTGTTCTTTTATTTGTCATCGCCCATCTTCAGGACTGCAATGAAAGCCTCGCTGGGTAACTCGACTTTTCCGAACTGGCGCATCCGCTTCTTGCCTTCCTTTTGCTTTTCAAGCAGCTTCTTCTTACGGGAAATATCACCGCCGTAGCACTTGCTGAGAACGTCTTTTCGCAGAGCCTTGACGGTCTCCCGGGCAATAACCTTGCCGCCGATAGCCGCCTGGATGGGAATCTCAAACTGCTGGCGCGGGATGACCTCGCGCAGCTTTTCGGCAATTGACCTGCCGCGCTCATAGGCTTTGTCTCGGTGGACAATCATCGTGAACGCGTCGCACAAATCTCCGTTAAGCAGGATATCCAGCTTCACCAACTCGCTCTCCTGATACCCCTTCAGTTCATAATCCAGCGAGGCATAGCCGCGGCTTCGGCTCTTCAGCTGGTCAAAGAAATCAAATATCACTTCGTTGAGCGGAAGATCATAGGTCAGCTTCACACGGCCTCCCTCATGCTGCATGTCCAGAAACATGCCTCTCTTTTCCTGACACAGCTGCATCAGCGTGCCCACATAATCCTGTGGGGTATAAATGGTGGCGAACACAAAAGGCTCTTCCATCGACTCAATCTCACCGACAGGAGGCAGGTTGGTCGGGTTGTCGATCAGCAGCTTCTCCCCGCTTGATTTGTTGACTTCATAGATAACACTGGGTACGGTGGTGATCAGATCCAGGTCAAACTCTCTCTCCAGGCGTTCCTGAATAATTTCCATATGAAGCAGGCCCAGGAAGCCGCAACGAAAGCCGTAGCCCAGGGCCGCGCTTGTCTCCGGCTCAAAGTGCAGGGAAGCGTCGTTCATGCGCAGTTTTTCCAGCGCATCGTTCAATGCGGGGTAATCAGCGCCGTCCGCGGGATAAATACCGCAGTAAACCATCGGGGTTACAGCCTTGTAGCCTGGCAAAGGATCTGCCGCGGGTCTGTCCGCATCGGTGATGGTATCGCCCACTTTGGTGTCACTGACCGTCTTGATGGAGGCAGCCACATAACCGACATCTCCGGCACGCAGGACTTCCTTTTGCACATAGCCTGGGCTTCGGATGCCTACTTCCACTACCTCAAACTCCGCCCCGGTTTGCATCATGCGCATCTTCATGCCCGGCTTCAGCACACCGTTGACAATCCGCACAAAGCAGATGGCGCCGCGGTAATTATCATAGACCGCGTCAAACACCAGCGCCTGCAGGGGATCATCTTCTTTCCCCTTGGGCGGAGGCATATGGTTGACGATGACCTCCAGCACTTCGTCAATTCCTATGCCCATCTTGGCAGACACCCTGGGAGAGAACTGTGTATCCAGGCCGATCATTTCCTCGACTTCCTCGCAGGCGCGGTCAGGCTCAGCCGAAGGCAGATCGATTTTATTGATCACCGGAATGGTTTCCAGGTCGTGTTCCAGTGCCAGGTAGACATTCGCAAGCGTCTGCGCCTCCACCCCCTGGGTGGCGTCTATCACCAAGAGCGCCCCTTCGCAGGCGGCCAGCGCACGGCTTACCTCATAAGTGAAATCAACGTGGCCGGGGGTATCAATCAGGTTCAGTGTGTACTCCTTACCATCCTTTGCCTGATAGCGCATGGTGACGGCCTTGGATTTGATGGTGATGCCGCGCTCACGCTCCAACTCCATCGAGTCCATGATCTGGGATACCATTTCCCTTTGCGCGTAGACACCCGTCTTTTCTAAAATTCGGTCGGCCAGGGTGGATTTGCCGTGGTCGATATGGGCAATAATGCAGAAATTACGGATCCTCTCCAAGCGCTCGTTCACGTTTCGCCCTCCAGTTCAGATTGCTTCTCATCCCAATGCTTCTGCATCAGGTCATTTAACAGGTTGATGTTGCCGCAGCCCATCGTTAGCACCAGATCGCCCGGTTGTCCGTTTTCAAGCAGCCAGTTTTCGGTATCCTCAAAGGTAGGGGTCAGGTAAGCCCGGATGCCTTTTTTTCTCATGCCTTCCACCAGCATACTGCTATGAATATCACCGGGATCAACTTCGCGTGCAGCGAATATATCCGTGACCAGCGTGATATCCGCCTCCATTGTACAGGTGAGAAAGTCATCAAACAGGCCTTTTACACGGCTGTACGTATGCGGCTGCATCACGGCAATGACGGGCCTGTGCTGCATTTTCGCCACTCCTACGGCACTTTTCATTTCCGCAGGGTTGTGACCGTAGTCGTGGTACATGCGCATTCCCTTCACATCGCCGGTGTGCTCAAAACGGCGATGCACGCCGGCAAACGCTGACAGTGACCGGCAGGCGTCCTGCACCAGGCATCCCAGGGCAACGGCTCCGGCAAGGGCGTGCAATGCGTGAAGGGCATTGAAATTCCCTGCTACCTGCAGCTCAATATGACCAACAATTTCCCCGTGCAGGCAGGCATCAAAGCGCGCGCAGCCCGTTTCATTATAGCTGAGATGAGCGGCCGTCCAATCCGCTTTCTCCGACAGAGAAATGGTCTGATACTTGCGCCCGCTTTGCGTCATCACGCGCATTACGCGGGCATCATCCGCCAGGCCGATGGACAGCCCGTCCTCGGGCAGCTTATCGACAAACTGCGCGAAGGCCGATTCGATATCGTCCAAATCGCGATAGCAATCCAGGTGGTCGGCTTCAATGTTGGTGATCATGGCCAGCGTGGGCGGCATATGGAGAAAGCTCCGGTTGAACTCGCAGGCCTCCGCCACAAAAAACTCCTTACCGCCCACGAGTGACCCGCCCCCAAGACGGTCAAGACTGCCGCCGATATGCACGGTCGGATTCTTCCCAAGGTCCAAAAGCACCTGCCCAAGCATGGACGATACGGTAGTCTTGCCGTGGGTACCGCAGATACAGGCAGTATTGCGGTATCCTTCCATCAGCTGGCCCAGCAGAACGGCCCGCTCCATCTGCGGGATGCCGGCTTCAAAGGCCGCAATGCGCTCAGGATCAACCGGAGAAATAGCCGCTGAATAAATCAACAGGTCAGCCTGTCTGGCCAGATCAGGATGATGCCCGACATACACCGGAATGCCAAGCGCGCGCAGAGCGTCCAGGGTATAGCCTTCCTGAGAGTCTGAGCCGCTGACCGCAAAGCCATCCGTTAAGAGCATCCTGGCCAGTCCCGACATGCTGGATCCGCCAATTCCAACCAGGTGCAGACGCTTCCCCTGGTAATCAAATACGGACAGGCCGCTCATGACTTCGCTCCCTTCTCGCCCTTCGTTCCCCCGCCCAGCACAGCACCTTTCAGAATGTCCGAGCGATAGGCGACATCATTTTCGCACTTTTCCATGTAGGCAGTTATGGCGCTATGGACCATGCGGTCAATCAGCTCGGGATACGACAGCTTGGGCTCGGATTGATTCCACAGATAAAAGGCCAAGGACCCCGGAATAGCGTTGATTTCTGTGATGGAAAGCCGATCGGACACCGGATCGATCATGTAGTCGATACGCACCACGCCCTTGCAGTCAAGCGCGCGGAAGATGTCACAGGACAAGGCCTGGATATCTTTGGTCATCTCTTCACCGACTGGTGCCGGCACAACACGGCTTAGGGATGCCATACCTTTGCTGCCGGGGCCTCGCGTATACTTTGTGCTGAAGTCAAGCAGCCCGCCCCCGGTGATCGGCATCTCCACCACTGAGGCCTGCACATCCTCATCAAAGCCAAGCACCGAGCAATTCACCTCAATGGGGCGCGTGACCGCCTCTTCCACCAATACACGGCGATCAAAAGAGAAGGCCAGTTCCAGCGCGTCCGACAGACTTTTAAAATCAGTCGCCCGGCTTACACCGATGGAAGATCCCAGTGTGGCGGGCTTTACAAACACAGGGTAAGGCAGCTTCTGTTCGATTGCTTTGATCAGTTCCACCGCATCCTTGCGCCAGGCGCTGCGCATCACCGGCATATCATTGAGAACCGGAAAACCGTAGCCGCGGAAAAACTGTTTCATCATGATTTTGTCCATCGCGATCGCGCTGCCGCCGATACCGGTGGAGGCATATGGAATATCCATCAGTTCCAGCAACCCCTGCAGGCTGCCGTCCTCGCCGTGCAGGCCGTGCATCACCGGGATCACGCAGTCAAGCCTGGCCGCGATATCCTGGCGCCCACCGGCCAGCAGGCCGCCCTTGATATAGGATAACAAAGCCCCTGACTTGGCAGTCAAGTCAGGCTGCACGCGCGTGACGCCCGCTTGCTTTGAATTAAAGCGGGGGATGTAGCTTTCTATTGCTTTAAGCGGGTCACCCGTATACCAGGCCCCCTCCTGAGAAATATAGACGGGAATCAGGTCGTACTTATCCAAATCAACATGCTTCATCAGCTGAACGGCGGAGATGATGCTCACTTCGTGTTCACAGCTGCGGGAACCAAAGATGACGCCCAGTTGCATTTTTTTCATGACATTGCCTCCTCAACCCTCGTTGTACTGGTCGGGCAGATCATTTTCATAAAGAATCACATCGCCCTCGCCGCAGATGGTATCAAGGTAGGCCCTTGCCTGCGTGAAGTTGGGAAAGGTCTGAATATTGTCCTCCTTAAAGCCCCCGGACAGAAGGCCCTCACGGATGGGTAATGTGTGCCTTGCCCCAATCAAAAGCACAAGGTCAGCCACCTTTGCAATGCCCTCACCGAAAGCCCGGTGGAAGCTTTCTTCCTGCGCGCCCAGCTCCACATAACCGGGGGTCACAATGATCTTACGGCCGGGGAAGCCGGCCAGAAGTTTCAAAGAAGCCCGGCTGCTCTGAGGGTTAGCGTTAAAAGCGTTGTTGATCAGGATGCTCCCGTCCTCCTGCTTTTCAGGTTTCATACGGGCTTCCACCGCTTCAAGCGAAGCAATGCCTCGCTTCAGCTGGATATCGGTCAGGCCGAGATGTCGCGCGGTAACAGCGGCCAGCAAAATGTTTGAAATGTTGTGCTCGCCGATCAGCTCCGTCTCGCAGATAATCCTGGTTCCGTCCTTGAAGCACAATGTGAAGCTGGAGCCCTCGTAGCCGCTGATCACGTCCTCAGCCCAGGCATCATCGCCTGCCTCGCCCACGATGGCTTTGGCAGGGCTTCTTGTCTGATCGTACAGCTCCTTCACCACAGCCCCGTCGTTATAAAAGACGGCAAATCCGTCATCCGGCAGGCTGCGGATCAGGTCATACTTGGTGTCGCGCACGCGCTCGATGCTGCCGAAGGTCTCCAGGTGCTGAGGGCCTACTGCGGTCAGGATCCCGATCTGCGGGCGAACCATCCGGCACAGCTGTTTGATATCACCCCGGTGGCGCGCGCCCATTTCAGCCAGCATGATACGGTGGGCAGGGTACATGTCCTCCCGGATAACGCGGGTAAGTCCCATCGGGGTGTTAAAGCTTCCCCTGGTCGCCAGCACGCTGTAACGCTGCTTCAATAATGTGTCAAGAAAGAATTTGACGGAGGTCTTGCCGTAGCTGCCCGTGATGCCAATACGGATCAGGCCTTTTTGCCTGTCCAGCATGGCCATGGCGTCACGCTGATAGAGATACTTGATCAGTTCCTCAACCGGCAGGATAAGCAAAGCCGCGGCTGCCAGCCAAAGAAAGCTGAGCAAGGGCAGCAAAGCGCTCATCCCCATCACCGGCAGAATCCGGCGCAGCAGGACAGCCAGTGCAAACATCACAATAGCCAGGCTGAAGATCAGCCTTTTCACCCGGGGAGTATAGCTGAGGCTTTTAAGGCTTTTCGCCCGTCGGTGAACCAATTTGCCAATCACAAGACCGGCCCCTCCGGTCAGCACGGCCCCTAAAGCCAGTATCCAGGAGCCGGCCCGGCGGGACAGGAGATCCGCACCAACGCACAGGGCAAAGGACAGCCCGCTAAGCAGTATAAAGGCAAGCATTTCATGTTTCCACCGTCGCTTAAGCGACAGTGCATAACCGCCAAATTGATAGCTTTCCAATTGAAATAAATGGATCAACCCTTTGGATGCCGGTACGGCCGCCATGGCCGGCGACAGCCACAACAACCAGTATAAAATATCCTCAGCCACGCTGCTTTATATCCTCCCCAATAAAAGCTTTCACCAAGGCAGCAAAGCGCCCCAGCTCCTCCAGATAGGCAAAGTGTCCCCGCCCCTCAAATACGATCAGCGCGGCGTCCTTTATCTCCTGTTCCATGACCTGTCCCATCCACAGCGGTGTCGCCATGTCCTTATCCCCCCACACAAGCAGTACGGGCTGGGCAATCTGTGACAACAGGGGGCGCAGATCCAATGAGATGATTTTTACAAAACTGGGTTTTATATCCTCATCCGCATCTTTATAATCCTGCGAGCTTCGCTTGTCCCGCATGGATTTTTGCAGTTTTTCCACACCCTGTCCCAACAGCGGGATATTCTTCAATTTTGACAATCGCTCCTGCGTTTTTTTGTACCGCAGTGTCCGGACTTCCTCTTCAGGCGTTCTTTCGCGCATTAATCCTGCCGCCCCCGTCAGCACCACGCGCCGAAACAGCCGGGGCTCCTTGGCCGCCAGCCAAAGCGCCACACGACCGCCAAAGCTGTGCGCAACGACGGTGACATCGCAAAGGTTCAGCTGTTCCATTGCCGCCTTGACCCAGGCGGCAAACTCCGGCACACCCCAGGACTCCGTCGGCTTACCCGTCTTCCCATGGGCTGGAAATTCAAGCGCCGTAACGCGGTAATCATTTGAAAGCTGTTTAGCCAGCGGTTCCAGGTGCTTTTTCAAAGTAACAGGCTTTCCCCATCCGTGAAGCAAAAGCACATCCTCTCCCGCTTCGCCGTATTGCTCAATATGTGAGGGAATACCTAGGATTTGCGTTAACATCAATCTCTTTCTTTCTCAGCGGGGATACAAAGTATGTATCTGCACTTATATTCAGACCCGGAGCATACAAACCTGTATTTTTCGGGCACCGGCACAACGCGCTCCAGCACGCAACCCGCCCTCAGACAAGTCTTTCGTGAGGCAGCATTGCCTACATCTGTCGTAATCACCGGGTGGCTCAAGCCTTCCCGGCGCATCAGAGGAATCAAAAGCTTCAGTGCCTTGCCGGCATAGCCGTGCCCCCGATACTCTGAATGAATACGGTAACCGATATGCCCCAGATAGTAAAGCTCGGGGCTTTCGCCCAATCGAAGGCTGATATAGCCCACAGGCTTACGGACATCAGGCAGGCAGATATCAAAGGTATAGCCGTCCTGTATCCCCTCACCCGACTCTAAAAAACCACCGGGCGACATCGACAGCTCGATCTCTCCGTCCGAGTACAGCGTTTTACGCCATTTGAACAAGCCTAACAACCACAGGCCTCCTTCCATTCCTACAGGAACGGTATCATATTCTATCATATTATGAAGAGTTGTTACAAGAAAAGGAAGATTTAGCGCAAAAATTCAAACCCTGTCCAAAAGATGGTTGAACTTCCTGTTTTTATTTGTTAGACTTAAAAAAAGGGGTGAATTTATAATATGAAACGTTTTATTGCAACATTATTGTCGGTTTTGATTCTATTATGCTGCGGCCCCGCCGCTGCCTCTTCGATCGACCTTGAGGCCCTGTCCGATGATGAAATCCTTGTATTGGCCCAACGGCTGCAGGCAGAGCTCGTCAAGCGAAAAATTGAAAAAACAGCAACCTTGCCTGATGGCAGCTACACCATCGGAAAGGATATTCCGGCAGGCACCTATATCCTGAAAGGCATGCATGAAGGTACTTGGTGGACTTCCGTTTATCTTTATACTGCCGAAGAGATGCTGAAAGAGGAAGACAGCAGAAAACCGGAAAAGGATATTACCTTATTTGACAGCTCCGGGGAAAAAGTATACCGGCTGGTGCTGAGGGATGGCGATGTTCTCATCGTCTCCGGAAAGGGCAAAGTGACCCTCACCATCAGTTCAGGCCTTGTGTTCGAGTAAACAACTTTACCGGCGCGGGAGAATGCAGGGAATTATGTCAATGGTCCCTTGAACCAAGCTCTGCTCACCTCACAAACAGCAGTTTTTCACAGCTTTCAGGATCGCCGCCGACGATCAGATGCTCTCCTCGCTCAAAAACATGCTCCGCGTTGATGACCGGCGCAACATGTTTCCCTTCCTTGATCGCAATGATGTTGATGTTATACTTAATGCGGACATTCACCTGTTTGATGCTTTTGCCTGCCCAGCTTTCGGGCACATCAATTTCAAAGATCGAAAAATCATCCGTCAGGTCAATAAAATCAAACACATTGGCGGCGCTGTATTTGCGTGCCGCTCTGATCGCTACATCCCTTTCAGGGTGGATAACCTCATCGGCACCGTTTCGCAGCAGGAATTTCTCGTGGATTGACCGATCCGCTTTTGATACCACATGCTTCGCGCCCATTTCCGCAAGCATCGAGGAAATCACGAGCGAGGCCTGGAAATTCTCCCCTATGCAGACAAAACATATATCAAAATTGCTCACCCCAAGTGACTGCATCACGCTTTCATCCATGCAGTCGCCGATCTGAGCCCTCGTCACATAGGGAAGCAGCTCATTGACCCGCTCCTCCCTGATGTCGACGACCATGACCTCGTTGCCCAGTTCCGTCATATTGATCGCCAGGTACTTGCCAAAGCGGCCGAGGCCGATGATCAAGGCTGTTTTCATCGTTTTCACTCCTATCCTATGATAATTTTTCCCTGTGGGTTTCTCAAAGCAGAGGCTTGAGTTACACCCAGACGCGCCGCGATCGTCATAAAAAGCGTCAGAATGCCCACGCGTCCGCTGTACATCAATATCATAACGATCACCCGTGACAAGGTATTAAGCTCCCTTGTGATCCCGCTTGACAAGCCCACCGTTCCGATGGCCGAGATTACTTCAAAGGATATATCTTTCAGCGGAAGCCCCTGGGCGGCGATCAGCAAAAAAATTCCCGCTATCACAAGCATCACATAGATCGTCGCGCTGCAGTAGGCGCGCTTGAGCGCATCATCGTCAAGCCTCCTGCCGAACACATTGATGTCATCAGAGACCTTCAGGTACGATACAGTGGACAGAAGGATGATCACGATCGTCGTGGTCTTCAGACCGCCGCCGGTCGAACCGGGCGAGGCGCCGATCAGCATCAGCAGCATGGTAAATACCGATCCCCCTTCGCTGAGCGTGCCCATATCAACCGTGTTGAAGCCGGCTGTTCTGGGCGCGACCGACAGATAGAACATGCCAGTTCCGATGATCACCAGCGCAAAACTCGATACAAGCACCACCTTGCTGTGCAGCCGGTATCGGCTGAAGTGAAGCTTGTTGTCGATCACATCATCCCACACCACAAAGCCAAGGCCGCCGATCACAATCAGCGCCATTATGGTCAGGTTGACGATGGCGTCATTCCTGTAAGGAATCAGCGAGGTATAGGGGGTGATGCTTCCCATCAGGTCAAAGCCAGCGTTGCAAAAGGCTGATATAGAATGGAAAATAACATAATAGGCACCTGCCGCGGCGCCCATCTGCGGGGCAAAGCGGATGAAGAGCAGCACGGCGCCTGACAGCTCAAATATGCCGACCCACAGCAGGATGCGGCGAACCAGCCGTACGATGCCTCCGACGTGATAGGCGCTGACCGTTTCCGCCAGGATGCCCCGCTACGCCAGGCCTATCCTGCGCCCCGCCATCATCAGAAACAGTGTCGCCACCGTCATGAAACCCAGGCCGCCGATCTGAATCAGGCTCAGGATGACAATCTGCCCGAACAGGCTGAACTGCGTATAGGTATCATGCAGCACCAGCCCCGTGACGCAAGTGGCGGAGGTCGCCGTAAACAGGGCATCCAGCAGCGGCAGCCGCCCCTCTCTGCTTGCTGCCGGCAAGGACAGGAGGAGGGCACCCGCCAAAATAATCAGAATAAATCCTAGCGCAATCCACTGTGTCGGGCTTTTCCCGGGTTTTCGTTCAAGAATCATAAAATGCCGGTCATCCTTGCTCGTCCTTCTTATATAGCGCCGTGGACAGATACCGCTCCCCCGTGTCAGGCAGCAAGACCACCACATTTTTCCCCGCGTACTCGGGCCGGGCCGCCACCTGCGCTGCCGCATGCAAGGCAGCGCCTGAGGAAATACCTACCAGCAGGCCTTCCTTTTCAGCAACCAGACGGGAGGCGGCGACGGCGTCCTCAAAATCGACCGTGATAATCTCATCCGTCACATCTGCCTCATAGACACCGGGGACAAAGCCCGCGCCAAGTCCCTGTATTTTATTCGGACCGGGTTGACCGCCCGACAATACGGGTGAAGCCAAGGGCTCAACGGCAATGATTTGAATGCCGGGCACCTTTTCCTTCAACACACGGCCTACGCCGCTCAGGGTACCGCCGGTACCAACGCCGGCGACAAAGGCGGCGATATTGCCGTCGGTGTCCGCCAGGATCTCCCGCGCGGTCGTCCTGCGATGGATTTCCGGGTTGGCCGGGTTGTTAAATTGTTGGGGGATGAAGGATTTTGGCTGATTGGCCGCAATCTCCTCCGCGCGGCGGATGGAGCCTTTGATGCCTTCGGAACCGGGCGTCAGCACCACCTCGGCGCCCAGCGCGGTGACCAGGGCGCGGCGCTCCACGCTCACGGTCTCGGGCATGGTGAGGATCACCTTATACCCTCTGGCTGCCCCTACAAAAGCCAGGCCGATGCCGGTGTTGCCGCTGGTCGGCTCGACGATCACGGTATCCGCATCCAGCAGGCCCTTCTTTTCGGCGTCTTCGATCATCGCCAGCGCGATCCTGTCTTTTACGCTCCCCAAAGGATTGAAGTATTCAAGCTTTGCGATGATATTAGCGGATGCAAGATTCTCTTGCGCAAATTTGCTCAGTTGCAGCAAGGGAGTCCTGCCAATCAATTCTGTCAGGTTTTGAAAAATCTTCACGACGGAAATTTCTCCTTTCAAATGCATAAAACATACTTAACATGTATGTTTTATATTATCACTATGATATACCCCGTCCATCAGCTGTCAATCAGAAAGTAAAACAGCTTTGGATCTATGAATGAATTCCTTCAGGCCATCCAAATTGCCAGGCGGGTTTTAATCAGCGTAAATAGCGAAGAGGGAAGTTGCGGTAAAACTACATTGCGCCGACAGAAAGATCTTTGAAAAAAATCTGTGATACGGCGATGCCTGAAGGATTAAAATAAGTATTATATAATGTAAATATACCCCTCCTGACTATCCTGCCTGTTTGCCTCTTGAGCCAATGCCTCAAGGGTTACAGAGCCCAATGAGGCAGCTATGGCCTTATCAAGCGGATCAAACAGCATGCTTCGCAGGGTGCGCTCTATCCCGGGTACGCTTCCTTCCCCCCTTGCCTCCGCTTGTTCAAGCAGGGCGCTCTCGGTAGCGGATAGGATATCCCATCCCGTAATCTCCCTCGGGTCCTTGGCCAAACGATACCCTCCCTGTGGCCCCTTGATTGATTGCACCAAGCCAGCGCGCCGCAAAAGAGAGAATACCTGTTCCAAATATAGTTTTGACAAATCCAGATGTTTTGCCAAAGACAGGAGGGGCTCTGCGCTCCCCCCATCCCGCCGCTGCGTCAGGGTGATCATCGCAAGAAGCGCGTAACGGCCCTTGGCAGATATTTTCATGGCTGATCCCCCTTAAAACATACTTATTCGATCTGTTTAATTTTGAATCTCATTTCCCTGTTTGTCAAGGAGAGAAAAGCGGCGTTTCCTGATAGGAACCAATCCTTATAAATATGCCCCATCCGGCTAAATGTTAGCCTTTGCTTACTAAAAAGCAAGCATTATCAAGGGGTTCAGGGCCCTGTACAGGTGTTAAGATTTTTGACTTTCCTCTATGCCTATGCTATTATATCCGCAGTACTCACAGAGGAGGAGAAGCATCGTGTCCAGCAGAACCCAAAGGCGAAACGGCTCAAACCGGCATGTATTTGTCCGAGTGCTGAGCATTTTTTTAGCCCTTCTCATTGTTGGCGGCACCTTCGCGTCGCTACTTCAAATTTTTTGACATGCTAACCCTATGATCTAAGGATCATATAAGATATAAGGAGGAGTCATCATGGAACTGAAGGGATCAAGAACCGAAAAAAATCTTTTGGAAGCTTTTGCAGGCGAAAGCATGGCCCGCAACAAGTACGACTTTTTCTCCCGTGCAGCCCAAAAAGAGGGCTATGAGCAGATCGCGGGCATCTTCGCCGAAACCGCTCTCAACGAGAAAGAGCACGCGAAGCTCTGGTTCAAGGCTTTAGGTGAACTGGCCGAAGGCACAAAGCCCGGTGATACCCTGCTCAACCTGCGCGCCGCCGCCGCCGGTGAATACTACGAGTGGACTGAAATGTACAAGAACTTTGCCGAAGTCGCCCGTGAGGAAGGCTTCAAGGAGCTTGCTATCCGCTTTGAGAAGGTCGCCGATGTTGAGAAGGAACACGAAGCCCGCTACAACAAGCTGGCCGAGCACCTGGTAAATGACGATGTGTTCGTCGAAGCCGCCCCCGCCAAGTGGCATTGCCGCAACTGCGGTTTTATCTTCGAAGGCAAGACTCCTCCCATGAAGTGCCCCGCTTGTGATCATCCCCGCGCCTATTTCGAGCGCCTGGCTGAGAACTACTGATAACCTAAACAGGAAGCGGCCCGCAGTTAAATAACTGCGGGCCTTTTTTTATGCGGCTGGCCCCCGCAAAACGGGGACCAGCCGCAAGTCTGTTCCGTCAGGCTTTGTCGTCGCCCGTATGCCTTGATGTTCTGCGGCGGCGCTCACTCTGACCGCTTGTTGATGGTTTGTCATCCGGCGTCTGTACGTTTTGCTTGCCTTGGCCGTTTTGCGCGGATTTCTGCGCCGGGTTGACGCCCTGACCCGCTTGGCCGCTTGCCGTTCCCGGCGCCGGCTGACCAGGCTGTTGAGGAGTTATGGGACGGTAAGCCGTTGTCCCGTCGGGCGTCTGCACTGTCTGCCCGGGTTGCTGCGGGGTTGCCGGTCGGTAGGCCGTTGTTCCCTGTGTCGGGGGCATCTGCCCGGGTTGCTGCGGAGTTGCAGGACGGTAGGCTGTCGTTCCCTGGGTCGGGGGCATCTGCCCGGGCTGCTGCGGGTTGATCGGGCGATAGGCCGTTGTTCCCTGTGCCGGTGGTGTTTGGCCGGGCCTGGGCGGTGCGTAAGGTGAGCCTTGCTGACCTGCTTGTCCCGGTCTTGATTGCGTGCCTGCGGGCCTTGACTGGGATGTCTGCCCCGGCTGGGCTGTTGTGGGGCTGCCTGTCTGTCGGGCTGCCTGCTGTCTGCGCTGCGCCGCGCGCTGGGCTGCCTTGCGCTGGTTATCCTGATAGAGCCTCCATCCATAGTATCCGCCGCCGCCCAGGATACCCAGAAGGCCGACGGCAACCCAGCCGCCGATGCCGCTGGTGCTTGATTTTACAGGCACATCCGTCCCCAAGGGCTCAAAGGTTGTCAGCGGGTCCAGTGTAGGCGATTCCTCTACCACAAAGTCTCCATCCGTGACGATGGGCTGAGGTGACATAATGGCCTCCACAGGGGGCGTTGCTGTCGCGAGCGGATTAAATGGCTCATAGGAGGCTTGAATAGTGGGGTTCTGCCATACGGTCTTGTTATGATCCTCCACCGGTGTGATATTGGTGGTTCCGGAACTGCTGCCTGTGCTGTTGCTGCTGAGGAAATCGTTGCTTTGCAGGAACTTCTGCAGCTCACCCAGTTTTAATACCGTCAGGAAGCGGCCCATGACATAGCCGTCAGTGCCGTTTTGATTGATGCGGTACCACTCAGCGCCATCGGAAGCCTTAATGCTCCCCAGCACCAACGCGAAGGCGTTTTTATCCATCATCTTGACCGTCGCGGCGTTTGTTCCCGCTTCTTTGCGCAGACGCACCTTATCAGCGTTGATGTAGCCGTAACTGCTGAGGCTGTTGGGGGTAATTGGTTCAGGTGTTGTCTGCACGGGCGGCTCCGTCCGTTTGAGGCTGCTGAGATACTCCTTGGTTTCTGCCGCGCTGAGCAGCCGCAGCTGGTCGGCACGTATATAGCCATACAAACCGCTGTAGCTGACCAGGTGCCAGGCCGTGCCCAGCACATATTCCTGGCTGTTGACCATCACAATGACATCCTTGGCAAGTATCTTGCTGATCTTGGCGTTGGTATCGGGGTAATCGCGCAGCAGTACGTTATCGCCCAGTGTAATGGCATAACCTGTTACCAGCGAGGGTGCCTGTGTTACAACCGGCTGGGGAGACGGGGTCGGGGTCTTCATGTACTTTTCCGCCTCGGTCGGGCTGATACGGGTCACCGCGCTGTCAGGCACGAAGCCTGCGGACTGGTTGGCGCCGTTGCCGCTGTTATACACATCCACATGGTGCCAGGTTGAGCTCGTTTCCTTCACATAGGTCTGGGAAATAGCCTTCAGCAGGGTATCAGCGGGAAGGGTCGCCAGAATGCTCTCATCCTGTGTGTTTGCCCCGGTGCGCAGCGCCACTTGCTGGGTCGTCAGCAGATATCCGACATAGGGCGCGGGCACAGGCGTCGCCGTCGCTTCCGCCGGCTTTTCCGTCGCCGGCGCCACTGTCGGCGTCGCTGTCGCTTCTGCCGGCTTTTCTGTCTCAGGTTCTGCCGTCGGTGTGGAAGTCGGCTCCTCTGTCGGTGTTTCTGTCGGTGCCTCTGTAGGCTCCTCCGGCTCGTCTGTGGGCGGCTCTGTCTCAGGTCCGGGCGTAGGTGCCCTGGTCGGGGCAGGCGAAGGCAGCCCAGCCGCGTATTCGTCGCTCTTTTCCTGGCTGTACAGGTCAACAAAGCTTGCCATGATAAAGCCTTCGGTGCCTGAAATCATTACCTCATACCAAAGTTCGTCACTGCTGTTAAGCGTTTGCGCCAGTACCCAAACCTTGGTGTTTTTATCAAGCTGTTTGATGCTCTTTGCCTGTTTGCTGGGGGATACGCGGAAGCTGAGTTTCCCCGCGTTCGTCTCTCCCCACAGGTTAATCGCCATATCTTCATTGGGAAATTCCGGCGGCGTCGGTTCCTCTTCTCCCGATACGTCCACACCCAGCTCTTTAAGTTCGGCGGCAGTCAGAGGCTTTGTAACGGATTTCTTAATGAAGGCCTGGCTGCCCTGATATTCTATCTCATACCATTCCTCTTTGGCCTGATTGAGCACAAGGGCCGTAGGTTCAAGCACTTCTGTCTCCATGACCTGCCCCAGAACATTGTCGGTCTTTCCTTCAGGGGCGACAGGGGTGGAGCGGACATTGTTGCCGTCTTTGCGTGAGCGTACATAGACATTCTCAAGCGGGGTGCTTTCATAGCTTACCTCGGGCTTATCCGTAGGTTCCTGGCTTTCCTGGCCTGGCTGCTCTGCCCTTTCCTGATAGAGAAAGATGATTTCAGCAGGGCTGGGATTACCGTCGGCCCCGACATTCACCTGATAGCGGTTATCACCGGCAGGTTCATAGCCCTCGATGATATCCGGCGCGTACAGGGTGTTAAGGCCTTCCTGGCTCAGTATTTTCACCTCGGATTCCTTGAGCTGAAGACCGTCTTCCGTCTCATACCGCACGGTCAGCGCTGCCGTTATTTGCTGAGGTATATTGGTAAAATGAAACTCTACTCTCTCAGGGGTTACAAGGCCTTCCGCGTTGATGGAGACTGTCCGGCTTGGCTCACCTTCAAAAGCGTACAGCGTTTGATCTACAAGGCTGGGGTCGACAACAACTGCGTGATCCTCCCCCTCGACCACCATCTCATCATGACGGCTATAGATCACTTTGCCGTTTTCATCCAGATAAACCACCTCAACAAAACCCACCGTGGGAGCGGGGGGCGTTGTCACCTCCGGCTCATCAACCAAAGCCTCATAAATAAAGGTGATCCTGTCCTTATCCGCGCCTTGCATGGTAACGCGGACATATTGCGGGTTTTCCCCCGTCACACGGTACCCCTCGATCTCCTCCGCCGCGATGGGGTTGGTCCCGTCATTGACAGTCAGCGTTCTTTCATCGGCGATGGTGTTTCCAAGCGTATCGACATAATTTACCTTTATTTCCACCGAAGGGGCAAGGATACGTCGGTACTCAAAAGTAATCTCACTGCGGCTTGGGCCGGCGGAAGTCACCGACAGCGGCACAGGGTTGGGGTCTGTCAGTTCCCATCCCTGGAAGGGCTCTCCTTCAACCAGATGATCGCCCGCCGAATAGCTTCTCTGTACCGGATCAGCCACTTGCTGCCCGTCTTCACCCATATAGTAGATGCTTACCAGAGCGTCCGGAATGGGTTCCGGTTCCGGTTCCGGTTCCGGTTCAACATAAGGTATCTCGTAAAAGAAATTCACTTCGTTAGGGCTTGCGCCATATTCGTCCACATCCACATCCTGCCGGTCTTCATAACCGGCTGCCGGCACGTAGCCGCCCTGCATGTCATGGGACTCGGGATAGATGGTAAAAGTGCCCGCCTCGGTGAAATGCCTGGTGGTGGCGCTGGCGACAGGTTGCCAGGTGTTAACATCCAGATAATTGACCTGCACCCGCGCATCGACTACGGGTTCAGGCTCGGGTTCAGGCTCGGGCTCGGGTTCAGGTTCGGGCTCCACAACCGGAGGCGGATCCACCTGATACAGCTGAGGTTCCTCCGTCTGCAAGGAAATATACAGCCAGAAAGTCTTCACAACTTGATTATCAGCGCCATACGCGTCCACCTGCAACGCGTCGCCCAAAGCAGGCACGATACCGCTGTCAGTATAGCTGCCTGACAGCAGGGAAAGCGGGGTACCGCTGTGCAGGAAGCCTCCGGGAAACGCGCCGGCATTGTCATATACATCCAGTACAGCGTCCTTCGCGACGGCATCGGGGCTCACGTACAACCAATAGCTATCGGGAAACAAAGAGTCGGGCAGAGGCGTTGCATAGGCGCTGACCGGATTTCCGCCGTCGTCCGTCCAGCCAAGTACAAAGTCAGCCTCACCCGAGGATGGTATGGCCAATGACGCCAGCGGTGCTGTCGTTAACAACAACGCGAGCATCAAAGCCGCTATCCTCCTGAAATTGGATATCCTTTTGGCATTTTTCATTTTCAATGCCTCCTTAATCATCATCGGTTAGGGTCAATTCATTAAGATTTTATTACGAAACTATGTAATTGTCAATCGATACTGCCTTTCTGTTACATCTTAATTCGTCCTCCGGCTCCTTGGTGATTGGAATCACGCTTCGTTTTATGGTATAGTACAGACGCGTGCAAGCGCATAATCTATATAAAGGAAGCGCGGGCAAGGGCTCGCGCACACAGGCACTTTGAATACATCTAAATTCGCCATCTTTATCGATCTGGAAAATACAGGCGCCAAGGTGGAAACCCTTAACAACATCCTTGAAAAGGTAAAGATCAGGGGTGATATTCTGATGGGGAAGGTCTACGGTTATACGGACCGTTTCAGCTCACTCAAGGAACTGTTGCTGAGCAATACCTTCACCGTCGTCCCCTCACTACGATTCGGTGTGGCGCAAAAAAACAACGCGGATATCCTTCTGGTACTCGACGCCTTGGAAATCGCGTACTCCAATCCCCAGATTGACAGTTTCTGCATTGTCTCCGGAGACAGTGACTATGTTCCGCTGGTCGGAAAACTCAAAAGCATGGGCAAATTCGTGCTGGGCATCTCCCGCAGCGAGGTGGCCAGCTCCATCTTTATCAACGCCTGCAATGAGTTTCAGTTCCTGGAGTCAGTCGCCGTGCGCCGCAAGCCCGAGCCTAAGCGCAAAAAAGCGGTGGATGATGCCCAGGGAGACGATCTTGCGCTTTTAAAGCAGATTGAAAGCATTCTGGACGATCAGGCAGATGAGGACGAGATGTTCGCCAGCGAGCTTAAGGGGATCCTTCTTCGTCTGCGCCCTGACTTCAATGAAAAAACCTACGGCTGCGTCAGCTTCGGCAAGCTGCTGACCAAGTTATCTGCCAAATACGGCATCATCAAGGTGCGCAACGACAACTACAATGTGATGGTTTCGCTTGAAAACGAAGGCTCTGATAATGATAAATCCGCTAACGGGCTGACACAGGAAAACTGGGTCAAAATCTTCAAGGAACAGTTGGATCATTATAAATCTGACGGTTTTGAACGCATCAACCCCAGCATCCTCAAGGCCGACATGCAGGGCCTCTATCCTGACTTTACCGAAAAGGGGATCGGCTTCAAGCGTTTCAGCGATGTACTCAAGGCGCTGGAAAAAGAGAAGATGTTAGCCCTTGAAATGGATGATCAGAAGAACATGCTGATCAAAATGTTATAAGAGGTAGCTTATGAATCCCGTATATTCCGTCGTCATCCCCTGCTATAACGAAGAAGAGGTTATCGCCGAAAGCTACAAGCGCCTGGACGCTGTCATGCGGTCCATGAAGGAGCCCTATGAGCTGGTCTTTGTCAACGACGGCTCAAAGGACGCGACATCCGGCCTTCTCAATCAGCTGGCCGATGAGGATAAGAATGTACGCGTACTGCACTTCGCCAGAAACGCCGGGCATCAGGTGGCCGTTTCCGCGGGGCTTGATTATGCCTCGGGAGATGCCATTGTGATCATCGATGCCGACTTGCAGGATCCGCCTGAATTAATCCCTCAGATGGCCGATTTGTGGCGCGGGGGTGCCCAGGTGGTCTATGGTCAGCGCAAGAGCCGTGCGGGCGAAAGCTTTCTGAAGCTAAAAACAGCGGAGTTGTATTACAAGCTGATCCATAAGCTAACAGGGAACGCCATTCCCCGGGACACGGGCGATTTTCGCCTGGTTGACAAGCAAGTGGCTGATGTGGTGCGCGGCATGCCTGAACACGCAAGGTTCC
Source organism: uncultured Christensenella sp. (assembly GCA_964648235.1). Lineage (GTDB taxonomy): Bacteria > Bacillota > Clostridia > Christensenellales > Aristaeellaceae > UBA1038. The sequence continues at coordinate 74,489 of CAZYKQ010000001.1, forward strand.
TGCGCGGCATGTTCGCCTGGGTTGGTTTCAAACAGGTGCCTGTGCTTTACGACCGCGATAAGCGTTTTGCGGGTCAAACCCACTATCCCCTCAAAAAGATGTTCAAGCTGGCGGCAGACGGTATCATGAGTTTTTCAGACAAACCGCTTAAATTGCCGCTATGGCTGGGCCTTGCCTGGCTGTCAGCAGGCGGCCTTATTCTGATTGCGCTTATCCTTCTTGCGTTTATGGGACGCGCAGGCGGTCTGTGGTGGCTGGCCTGCCTGGGCTGCTTTGGTTTTGGCAGCCTGCTGGCCTCGCTTGGCATCGCCGGCGGCTATCTGGCCCGCGTATATGATGAGGTTAAGGGCAGGCCGCTGTATATTGTGGCCGAAACCCGGGGTTTTGACAGCGAAGCGGGCGGCTGAGTGATGCAAGCCCTCCCCCCTCTTTTATCCGTTCACGGCCTGCGCGGCCACAGGGCGCTGCGGGGCCTTTCTCTTTGCGTGCAGCCCGGCGAACTGGTTTGCCTGGCGGGGGATTGCGCGGATGATATTCGCCTGGCCCTTCGGATCATCGCCGGACGCGCCTTCTCTTCCGGAGGAGAAGTGTACTTTAAAGGCAGGAAGATCACCGATGACTGGCTGTCTCCAAAAAAACTGTGCTATGTATCCGACCGTCCCGGGCTGTTCCCTGCCGGCCGGCAGGACCGTGAACTGCTCTTTGGCCTTGGGCTTAACAACTCTTACCTGTGCCCTGACGACAGGCAAAAGTCATTGCGCATTCTGCGCGCGCTTCGCCTGCGCCCCGAGCTGCTTGTGATCGGCTCAGCGGCGGACAGCCTGGCCCCCACGATTCGCTCTAAATTGTTTGAAACCCTGAGGGAGGCTGCCCGCTCGGGCACAGGCATCCTGTACGCGACAACGCAGGCGCAGGATATGATTGGCATTTCAGATCGGCTTGTGTTGATGGTCAAGGGGCGTTCGGTACGCGAGGGCAGCCCGGAGGATTTGTATCATCATCCCGGCAGCGCAACGGAAGCCCTCCTGACCGGCTCCTGCCTGCTATGGAACGGCCAGGTTGCTGCCGTCAAAGGAGATAATCTGCTGTTTTCATCACAAGGGCTCAGCATCCCCTGCAAAAGCGGTCTGTGGCATACGCCCGGCGAGCGCGTGACGCTCTGCCTGCGGCCGGAGTGGCTTCACTGGGGTAAAGAAAATGACGGCGGTTTCTCCCCTTCCTTGCAGGCAAAGCTGCTCAAATCAGACCCCGTGCCGGGCGCGCACCGGCTTGCATTCGAGCTGTCAAACGGCATTCGCTTCTCGTTGGAGCGCGAAGACCTGCCGGCATCTCTCAGAAAGCCCGGCGAACACTATCTCATGTGGTGGGACATGGACAAAGCGCTGTTGCTCCCCCCGGAGGATGAGGATCTATCATGAAAAAAATTGTACTGACAGGCGGCGGAACGGCAGGCCATGTGACCCCTCACCTTGCCCTGATTCCCCGTTTAAAGGATGCGGGCTACGAAATTCATTACATTGGCAGCCAGGATATCGAGCGCCAGCTGATGGCCGACCAGCCGCTCCGCTTTCATACCGTGCAGTCGGGCAAACTGCGCCGCTATTTTGATTGGAAAAACTTTACGGACCCTTTCCGTGTCATCTGGGGTGCCGTTGAAAGCATCCGCCTGATCGGGCAAATCCGCCCCGATGTCTGCTTCAGCAAGGGCGGCTTTGTCGCCGTGCCGGTCGTCATCGCCTGCTGGGTGCATCGCGTGCCCGTATTGGCACACGAGAGCGATTTAACGCCCGGCCTGGCCAACCGTATCAGCGCCAAATTTTCCAAGCGTGTCGCGACAAGCTTTCCTGAATGCGCCAAAGCCCTGGCGCCCAAGGGCGTGCTGACCGGTACGCCGATGCGGCCCGAACTGTTCGGCGGGAATCGGCAAAAAGGCCTTGCCATCGCCGGCTTCGACGGCAGTAAGCCGGTTTTGTTGATGATGGGCGGCAGCCAGGGCGCGCAAAGCCTAAACAAGGCGCTGCGCGAAGCACTGCCCCGCCTTTTATCGCGGATGGACGTGTGTCACCTATGCGGTCAAGGCAACCGGGACGAAGCCTTGAGCGATACGCCCGGCTACTATCAAGCCGAGTTTTTAAGCGAAGAATTGCCGGATGCCCTGGCCTGCGCGGACCTGGTGCTAAGCCGGGCAGGGGCCAATGCCCTTTGTGAGTTCGCCGCGCTAAAAAAACCCATGCTGCTGATCCCCCTCCCCATGTCGGCCAGCCGCGGCGATCAGATACTGAATGCCAGAAGCTACGAGGCGCGCGGCCTGGCAAATGTCCTTCTTCAGGAAGATATGACATCAGACAGCCTTATCGCGGCGCTGGATAAACTGGCCCAGGATGCCCCGGCATTGCGGGAAGCGCTGGCAAATGAGCCGGCCGCCGACGGGACGGAGGCGGTGCTTCAACATATTTTAGAAATCAGCAAATAAATTGTTTCATCCTATCGCTCCTGGCCTGCCTATGTTTTGAAGCCGGGCATGCGAAGCTCCATGAAGAAGCGCCGCTCGATTGAGCAGCGCTTCCACTTTCGTATATGGCCGTTTATCGGGTTAGTCGCCCCCTATCAGTCTAAGCACAATTGGCTCAGCGTCGGGGCTTGTGGTCTGGCCATCGTTTTCAGATTCGACCAGAATGCGCAGCGTCAGGCTGTCGGCCAGCTTGCCCGTTCCATCGTATGAGACACTCATTTCCTTCACATTGCCGTCGTTTCCGCCTCTGACTCTGTACTTGGTGCCGTTTTCGTCCAGAAGAACGAGATCATACCATGTATCTTCCCCAAGCGCGGGGAATATCCCGCCGTCCATTGTCAGCGTGACGCGGACAACCGCGGCGGACGCAAAAGCCTCTGCGGAAACCGGATAGCCGTTGTATGTACCTTCTCCTTTGAATTGCCGTACTTCTCCGTCCGCTCGCCACGCGCTGCCCCGCATCGGTTCCAATTCCTTGCTTTCGGAATAGGCATAGGTATTCTTGCCGTCAAAGTACAGGTAGCTTGCCCCTTGATACAGGCCGATTTGAAAGCTCAGGCTGTCCTGATCCTGGGCTTCATCCGGCAGCGGGTTCTCATATTCCCGGATATAATGCACGGTATTCTCTTCCCCCGCCATTTGGCTTTCTGTCGTGGTCGGCAGATCGATGCCATCGTCCGTTACTGTACTGTCACTTGGTGAGACAGAATACCTCACGATGCCCATGGCGTTTCCGCTTTCCTTGGCCGCGATCCATTCCTTCATCAGCAACGCTTCATCTTCGTTTTCTGCCACGATGCCTATCTGCGGGTCCATCAGGCTCATCTTTGATAGCATTTCCTCGCCGGGCACAAACCTTTCAATCCTTCTTCCGTTCTGAATGGAATACCCTACCAACAGGGATTGACCGTCATAGTAGGCGCTGTTAATACCGGCGACAGCCTCGCCCAGTTCCGCGCTGGTTGTCGTGACCGGTACCGTTTCATTGAGCGCCGCCTGGGGCGCCAGCTCCTTCAGCCGATGATCTCTCTGCCCAAACAACTCAAACAGGTTAAGCCCCAGCATTTCTGCCACTGCGCCAAACAATGCCAATGACAGGATAATCATGACGCAGATCGCTAAAACAGACAATTTCTTTTTCATTACTTGTGTTTCCCCGGCCAGGCGATGGACCTGTCTGGTCATTTTATCGTCAAACGCCTGAGCAGGTACGGGCCGCTGCTCGAATATGAGCTTTGACAATTTCATTTCATCCACGGCCCTTTTCCTCCTTTTCAATTTGCATTCTCAGGATAGTAAGGCCTCGCGATATTCGGGAAGAAACCGTTCCTCTGGGGATACGCAGTACAGAAGCGATCTCATTGTCCCGCATGTTCTCACTGAAACGCAGCATCAGGGGCAGTCGGTACTTTTCCTTCAGTCCGCTTAAATACATCCATACCGGTGTTTCAGGCTGTACCGGCGGCAAGAAGAGATCGACATCATCCCTTGCCGACTCCCGCCCGCGTTTGCGCAATGATGCATGGCAAGCGTTGATGGTGCATCGCATCAGATAAGCAGGAAGCGCGTCATCACTTCTAATTTTATCCAGCTGCCTCCAGGCGGCTTCCACCGCGTCGGATACCGCATCCTCCGCGTCCGCGGTTCGCCTCAGCATGATTAGCGCGATACGATAGAGGGAATGTTTCTTCTCCTCCACCGTTTGGACAAACCACGCCTTTCTTTTTTCAGAGGGCACGTTCTCACTCCTTTGGTATCTTGTATCCGGATACATCTATAAAGAGTCGTTTGAAGGCTGTTTTGTTGCAACGACTAAAAATTTTCTTTTCGTTCTGCTGTTTGCTATTAATAGCCACACCATACCATGGCCTCCACATAGGGATGTATTCGGTGCTGTACACGCATTATTTCGGAATAAGCATATAGCTTTTGAAGGTCTTTTGCTCCGCTTATATAGTTACGAATGGCCTCCAGCAGGATATCCTTCCCCGCATCCTGCCAATGCCTGGCAATATCGCACACGGTTTTTTCCCTGTCATAGATGGCGATTCCGTCTGCTGACATCGTCAGCCCAAGCTCATACAGCCTTGGGCTGAGCCGGAATATCTCAATCGGCGGATGTTTGGGCTTCATGGGGACAACCCCTTTGTTCGGAACGGCAATGTATATTCTTTGAGGAATCAGCGTGGTCAGCCCATGGCGCGCGGCGGCAGAAAGGTAGAATACAACCCCGCCGGGGATCACTGATGCTGCCATCTGATCGTCGCTCATCCGGCCATAGTCTTCTTCCCGAACATAATAACCATCCTTCAGCCGCACAAGCTTTCCTTTGTCGATCAACTGTCTTATCGCGCGGCTGTCAGCGCCAAGCTCTCGAAGCTGTTTTCCGCGAAGTATCGGACCGTTTTCTTCAAACGCGGCCAGCATCCTTTTTTCCCGCTCGCCCATCATATCATCACCACCATAATTCAGCATATCAGATATCAAGAAACTGATTTTTGATGCATTCACTTTAGCATGCTGATGATACCGTGTCAAGAAATCAACTTTTCGCATACGATAGAATCTATAGCGGTATGTCCGATTCATTTGTAAGTGGATGTATCCGCGAAATCCGTTCCGCTTAGTAGCACCCGGATAAAAAGTCCAGAATCCCTCTGGTTGAAAGCCGGAAATCCGTCGGTTGGATGGTTTTGTTCTTTTGAACGCCGGGATACTACCTCTTGCATGTCTTCCGGCGCCATCCGTATCAGGTTGATAAAGTGGATCGCTATGATCATATCGAATTCCTCCTACGACTTTAGCGTATGTGCAAATTCATCTATGCCGCTGACCTAAGCTGGAAAATGGCTATTGGCGCAGTAAAACGATTGAATGAGATGTCGAAGCCACAACCGTAACAGGCTATTCGTGTTCATCAGTGTCCATTCGTGGTTCGTGCCC
>CAZYKQ010000002.1:0-60896 GCA_964648235.1 uncultured Christensenella sp.
TAAAACAATAAAGAAATGGAGGAAAAGCATGCCTACTTTATCTTATAAATGCCCCTCCTGCGGCGCGCCCCTGATTTATCAGGGGGATACGCAAACGCTTAGTTGCGGCAGTTGCGGCAATTCTTTCACCGGGGAAACTGTCCGCAAGGTATCCGAAATTGAAAATAATCAAGGCAAGGATAGTACTAACTGGGAAATGCGTGATACAGAGTTTTCTCAGCATGAAGCGGCGCATACACGGACCTACTCCTGCACATCATGCGGTGCTGAACTGGTCACAGAAGAAACAACTGTTGCCACCAACTGCGCTTTCTGCGGCAGCCCTTCCATCATACCCGCTCAGTTTACGCCGGGCACCAGGCCTAAAAAAGTCATCCCTTTTCTTGTCAAAAAAGAAGAAGCCGAGAAAGCCTTCCACAACTATTTCAAGGGCAAAAGAATGTTGCCGGATGCTTTTGTTAAGGGAAGGAATCAAATCAATCAGATTATGCAACTTTATGTCCCTTATTGGCTGTTCAACTGTACTGCTGACGCTGATATGACCTTCAATGGCACCCGTGTCAATACTCGCCGTTCCGGTCAATACATGGAAACCATCACACAGCATTTTTTGATACGCAGAGCAGGGACGCTTGATTTTAACGATCTGCCTATAGACGCCAATAGCCGCATAGAAAATGATATCACCGAGACCTTGGAACCTTATAGAACTGAGGCTGCCATCAGTTTCTCACCGGAGGTTCTGTCGGGGGCCATGGCAAACCGGGCTGATGTCAGTCCGGAGGAATGTAAACGCAGAGCAGATCAGCGGATCAGCGCTACCACTCAAAACATGATGCGGGATACCATACAGGGCTATACCTCTGTGACTCAGCGCAGCAGCAGGTTGAACATCCCTCAGGGGAGCTCTGATCCCGTTCTATTTCCAATGTGGCAAATCACTACCATTAAAGAAGGGAAGCCTTATACATTCGCAATTAATGGGCAGACTGGCAAGCTGACTACTAATATTCCATATTCAAAAAGCAAATTCTTTGGCTGGGCATTGAGTATCGCGGCAAGCGTCGCTGCTGTCGCTTATGTCGGAGCGGTTATTCTGTATCGGCTGGGGGTGTTGAAATAATGAAAAAGTTTTGTCTTTTATTGGGCATGATGATCTTTCTGATGGCTCCGGTTGCACAGGCTCAAGTGATGCAGCATGTCATTGATCAGGCTAATACATTCTCAGATTATGAGGTTGTTGAACTCGAAGATCGGATGCAGAAAATTTATGATACTTATGGTTTTGATACTGTCATTGTGACAACCAGAGACTCCCGAGGGCAAAGTGCTCAGATGTATGCTGCGGATTTCTATGATGAGTTTCGCGACTACAAGGATTATCCTGAAGGCTTAATCTTCTCTTTCAATTTTGATATCAAGGAGTACTATGAGGCCGCCCGCGGAATGGGTATGGTGCTGTTTTCAGATCAGGGCGGGGATGCCCTCGATACCCTTCTGCGTCCCTTCTTTGATAAGTCAGATTATTATGGCGCAATGACCGCTTACTTGAATTACATTGAAAAAACACTGTCACGTCACAGCACTCAAGGGGAGGATGGCAGAATGGTTTTAAGTACCACACGTCGTTTGCCTACCCTTTCAGAATCAATCAATGAGTCTGCCGGCTATCTTCCCTTCCTGCTGATCGGCGGTTTGGTCATTGGGTTCATATCTGCTTTTATGATGAAAGGAAAGATGAACTTAGCCCGGCCACAAAGCAGCGCACATAGCTATACTTCCCCTGGCTCGCTTAAATTACACGATACCAGCGAGATTTATCTCTATCAAACGGTAACCCGCACCAAGGTTCAAAGTGATAATTCCGGCAGCGGAGGAAGCAGCGGCGGCGGTACGCGCTTTAGTAGCAGCAGCGGCAACTCATATGGTGGCCGCGGCGGAAAGTTATAACTAGAAACATATATGAATTTAGACCAGTTATTAGATTATCTGCGGCATGATCCAGCATTTATGGCTTGTGTCAGCAACTGGGAAGTTCTTCCCTCAAAGGAAGCATGCTATGGTGAAACGCCTCCTTCCATGGATAACCAAATGCTTCAGGCTTTGGAAAAACGGGGAATCCGCCGCCTCTATGCGCATCAAAGCAATGCTATCGAAGCTTCTTCACAGGGAAAGGACATCGTTGTCGTCACTCCTACAGCGTCTGGCAAAACGATGTGTTATAATATCCCCGTTCTGTCTGCGATTATTAAGAATCCTGACGCCCGTGCATTGTATCTCTTTCCCACCAAAGCTCTGTCAGCCGATCAGGTTGCAGAACTTTATGATTTGATTTCTTATCTGGATGTAGATATTAAAACCTTCACCTATGACGGGGACACGCCCGTTGCCGCCCGGCGTTCCATTAGGCAAGCCGGGCATATTGTTGTGACTAATCCGGATATGCTCCATTCAAACATATTGCCTCATCACACAAAATGGGTTAAATTATTCGAAAATCTTGAGTACATCATCATTGATGAGCTTCATGCCTATCGCGGCATCTTCGGCAGCAACTTAGCCAATGTATTGCGTCGTCTATTGCGTCTTTGCTCTTTTTACGGCAGCAATCCAAAGTTTATCCTGTGCAGTGCAACAATAGCCAATCCACAGGAATTGGCGCAAACACTGATTGGCAGGGACGTTGATCTCATTGAAAACAATGGCGCGCCGATGGGCGAGAAACACATTATTTTTTATAATCCTCCCGTGATCAACAGGCATCTGGGTATCAGAAAAAATGCCCTTCACCAGACCAGAATGCTGGCAGCAATGTTGCTAAATCACAAAATTCAGAGCATTGTTTTTGCCAAAAGCCGGGTACAGGTGGAAGTGCTTACAAAGAGCCTAAAGGAACAGATCAGTGACCAATTAGGACAATCTGCCCGGGTACGCGGCTATCGAGGTGGATATCTGCCCGGCGAGCGGCGTGATATTGAGCGCAGTCTGAGAAACGGCCAAGTGGATATGGTGATCTCTACCAATGCGCTGGAGTTGGGAATTGATATCGGCGCGCTTGATGCCTGCCTTTTGTGCGGATATCCCGGTACCATAGCAAGCACTTGGCAGCAAGCCGGTCGAGCCGGGCGTCGTCAGGGCAAGTCTTTGACCATTATGGTGGCTTCCAGCACTGCGATTGATCAATACATAATAAATCACTCGGAGTATTTTTTCAGTCAATCACCCGAGCATGCGCTGCTCAACCCAAATAATCTATACATTATGCTCAACCATTTTAAATGCGCTGCCTATGAACTGCCATTTAAAGATGGAGATCCCTTTGGCAACGCACCAGGTGTTGAGAGCATGCTTGAATTCCTGCAGGAATCCAATATACTGCGCCGTGTCAACGATGTATGGTACTGGGCTGCGGAAGACTTTCCTGCCAGCGAAATTAGTTTGCGCAGCGCGATGACAGAAAATTTTCTGATCATGGACATCACGGATCCCTCTCGTGTGCGAGTAGTGGGCGAAATGGATCGCTTTACCGTTCCAATGTTGTTGCACGAGAACGCTATCTATCTGCACGAAGGTGTACAGTACCAGGTTGAAACGCTGGATTTCGACGCATGCAAAGCTTTTATCCGCCGGGTAAGTGTTGATTATTATACAGATGCGGATTTAAACATCAGCCTCAGCCTGTTGAATGTTGAACTTGAGAGTAAAAACGCCTCCTTTGGAGAGATTAAAGTCAGCTCGCTGGTTAAAATATTCAAAAAAATGAAATTCGATACAGGCGAAAGCCTGGGTTACGGTCCGGTGCGCCTTCCAGAAACAGATATGCACACTCAAGCCATGTGGCTGACGCTGCGGGACGAAACCATCATAAAATATGGCAAGGATAGTCTGCAAAACGGTATGCTTGGCATCTCCAACACACTGCGTATTGTAGCCCCCTTATACCTGATGTGTTCACCACAAGATATAGCAGTCATCTATCAGGTTAAAAGTCCAATCACTGATCAGCCAACACTGATTATTTACGATAACAGCCCCGGCGGAATTGGCTTGGCGGAAAAGGCCTATCATATGCGCGACACCTTATTAAGGCATGCCAAACAGTTGATTATGCAATGCGGTTGTGAGCAGGGGTGCCCCTCCTGCGTCGGCCCTGAAAACCAGGTCGGCGCAGACGGAAAAAAAACAGCCATTAAACTTCTTGAGGAAGTGATTCAATATGACCATACATGAGATCATTGACCTGCAGCGTCGCTCTTTTGCCCAAGAGCATTCGGATGCTCTATTGACACCTGATTCCAAGGCTGCTTTTCACACTGACTTTCGTCAACGAAGGGATCTGCTAATCAGGCTACAACAGACGATCCTTGAACGTGAGCAGGAGGTTCAGCAGGCCTTATACGCCGATCTGGCTAAATCTCCCACCGAAAGCTATATGACTGAGACCGGGGTCGTGCTGGCAGAAATCAGTTATGTCCTTAAACATCTGAAAAAGTGGATGCGACCGCAGCGCGTACGCGCATCCTTGTCTACCTTCCCCGGAAGGAATCGCATTTATCCCGAACCCTATGGTCTGACACTCATTTTCTCTCCCTGGAATTATCCATTTCAGCTGAGTATTCTTCCCCTGATTGGAGCAATCGCGGCGGGAAACCGATGTATCCTTAAACCCAGTGAGCACGCTCCCGCTACCGCAGGCCTGCTGGAAGATATGATCAGGCGCTGGGCGACACCAGAACAAGTAGCCGTTATTAACGGCGGCGTTGAGATAAGCGAAGCTTTGCTTGATGAGCGGTTTGATTATATCTTCTTTACCGGCAGTCCTCAGACCGGCCGTAAGGTTATGAAAAAGGCTGCTGAAAACCTGACTCCGCTGACCCTTGAACTTGGGGGTAAAAGTCCCTGTATTGTGGAGGCAGACGCAGATTTGGATCTGGCCGCCAAGCGCATTGCGTTTGGCAAAGGGATCAACGCCGGACAGACCTGTGTTGCCCCCGATTATCTTCTGGTGCATGAAAGCATTAAGGACAGACTGCTCTCGTTAATACAAAATTACTGGCTTCATTTCTACGGAGAACATCCTTTGCGTTCACCCGACTGGCCTAAAATCATTAATAAGCGTCACTATGACCGCCTGATGGATCTTCTTTTTGATGAGCCCGTCTATGCAGGCGGATACGGTAACGGGGAAAAAATTGTGCCCACCCTGCTTGACGGAGTTGGCTGGGATTCTCCTGTCATGCAGGAAGAGATATTCGGTCCTATTCTGCCCGTGATCACCTTTCATTCTCTTAAAGAAACCGTAGCAGAAATCAACCGGAGGGAGCGCCCCTTAGCCTGCTATATTTTTACAGATAATGAAGATCAGGCTCATGCCTTGCTACGTGCGATATCCTTTGGCGGTGGCTGTATAAACGATACGCTGGTTCATTTGACTAATCCCCGGCTTCCCTTTGGCGGTGTGGGCAGCAGCGGTATGGGGAGTTATCATGGCAAGAAAAGTTTTGATGCCTTTACGCACTATAAGAGTATTTTGCATAAGGGAAAAGCAGATATCCCCTTCCGCTATCCGCCTTACAGCGAGTACAAGACCACCATGTTGAAGCAATTCATGAAATGAGGCAAGTCGATGCCAAGCCTTGAAACCTATCACAAGGGACTGGATTACTCTTATGCGCCCGGTCTGTTCCCCTGCATGGAAGCCCTTCAAAAACGGCCTGATCTGATTATGCGTGTGCTGATCAGCAGCAAGCTTTCAGACACACAGCCGGCCAAAGAGCTTTTAAAGTTATGTGAAAGCAATAAGATTCGCATTGAAGTAGCGGATCGCATATTGGCTCGTCTTTCTGGGAAAGAAAATGTATTCGCAACCGCTGTTTTCCATAAGGAGGATGGAAACCTTTCGAAGGAACAAAAGCATCTTGTCCTTCACCATCCGGGAGATAAAGGCAACCTTGGAACCATGTTACGCACAGCTCTCGGCTTTGGCTTTATGGATATTGCAATCATTCGCCCGGCTGCAGATCACTTTGATCCTCACGTCATCCGGGCAAGCATGGGAGCGCTATTCTCACTTCGTATCAAAGTTTTTGATCATTTCGAAAACTATCAGGTTCAGTACCCGCACCATGACATTTTCCCCTTTATGTTGACAGGCGCAGTCAGCCCGGAGGAAGCTGTTTGTCAAGTCAAAGGCCCTTATTCGCTGATTATGGGGAATGAAGGAAGCGGGCTTCCCGAAGCATTTGCTTCTCTCGGGCAGGCTGTTCGAATCCCACACAGTTCGGACATTGACTCGCTCAACCTATCCATCGCCGCCGGTATTGGCATGTATGTTTTTTCAAAACCAACGCTATAATGGGTTTTTCTTCGCAATCCCTGCCTTTCTCGGATAAAGCGAAGGTGTCGGCGCAGTTTTAATCACTGCCTGCACGCTATGTTCTAGGCCCGGCAAATCAAGAGGAATCCGTTCAGCCAGTTTTCCTTTCAACAGGAATAAAGCGCTTTTTAAATCAGAAAGCTCATCATTCAGTCCGGGCCCCTTCCAACAAAGGGCTTGACCGCCCACTTTGACAAAAGGAAGAAGATATTCAAGCAGTATGCGCATAGGCGCTACTGCCCTGGCTACCGCAATATCAAAGCTGTCCCGCCATCTGCCTCTGGCAGCATCCTCTGCTCGCGCATGAAGTACAGTTACGTTCTTCAAATCAAGTTCCCGCGCGACAGAGGTTAGAAACTCGCACCGTTTATTCAGCGAATCTAGCAGCAAAATCTCCATATCAGGCCGCATGATACCGATGGCCATGCCGGGGAAACCGGCCCCTGATCCGACATCTATCATGCTGCTTCCCTCAGCAAACCACTCAGCATGTTTAAGTGGAACAAGTGAATCTGCATAATGACGAAGTGGCATTTCTTTAGGCGGCACGTTGGTCAGATCCATCTTGTCGTTCCATGCTATAAGAAGCTCATGATAAGCCTGTATTTTATCGGTATATCCATCCAGCTCTATTCCATATGCGGCTAATAGTTCTCCCAATTGTCCTGTCACGACACACACTCCTTCATACGCCTGGCAAGAAGTCTGTAAACCGCTTGCTCAAGCGATCCCTCCTCCGGTATCTGACCCGACTTGACTAAAAACTCTGTATCCGTCAAGAGGTTTTGAGCCCAATACAGCTCATCCATCGAGTAACTCTGGGTCAGGGGCTGCAACTTACGGGCAACAAATGGAGATAAAGAAAGTTGTCTTGCTATTGTATCGGATGGTATTCTGTCTGCCGACAGTATTTTGATTAAAAGCAACTGCCTGTATTGTCGTTGCAGTAAACTGAGCAGCATCATACGCTGCTCTCCCCCTTGAAGCATATCCGCCATTAGGCGGCTTGCCAATGAAGCATTGCCCTTGACCATGGCATCGGATAGATCAAACACTCTGTATTCCGTTGTTTTGATACAGACCGCGTCAATATCCTCTGTTGTAATGATCGTATTACCTTCCGTATAGGCAACAAGTTTTCCCAGTTCATTTGAAAGCACATGCATGTCCTGCCCAACCGAAAAAATCAGCTGTTCAACCGTGTGGCGGTCAATTTGTTTGTTGTAGATTTTCAACTCTCTGGCTATCCACTTGACCAGGGTGTTTTGATCCAAAACATCAAAACTGACAACGCCTCCCTGACGGTTGATCTGTTTATACAGCTTTCGGGCAGCGTTTGCTTTTCCTTTAAGATAAAAAACAAGGCAGACAGTGGCTGGTAAACGGGCTATATAATCGGCCATCCGATCACCCGCATTATTCCTTCCAGACTCTTTTTCTTCTCCGTTTTGATTCTTTCCTCCTTGAAGAAGAGAACATTCCTTCACAAGCACAAACCGTCGCTCTGCCATCATTGGCAGAGTTTCCGCACACGCAACAAGAGTATCCGCATCAGGATCGATAAGTGTTGTTGAGTTCAGCCCGGTCAGATCATCCTTCAGCACAGCGGTACGCAGGGCACGCAGAGCACTTTCTTTTGTATATTCCTCTTCCCCTTCAAACAAATAGCAGGGTAGTAAATCTTGTGTTCGTAATGAAGTGTAAAAGCTTTCCCGGTTCATTATATCCCCCGATCTGTGTAATGCCGAATATCCACTTTTTCATCTGAGAAAACTCGGATGATGATAGCCTGGCCGGTCTGTGTTCCCCATACTGGAATACCCATGTTATTCAAACGCGTAAGCGCCGCGGATGCATATTGCATGCGGGAAGAGTTCGCACTCAGGAGCGCCAGTTGAGGCGATACAAGCCGCAGATATTCAGGCGATGTGCTTCCCTTTGCGCCATGATGTGCTAACTTAAGAATATGAGCGGGTACGGCCGAATACATCTCGTATTCCTGTGTCAAATCCCCTGACGACAGCAGACTTACACCACCCAAATCAACCAGCAGCGCCATGGAGTTGTGGTTTGCATCCATTCCCGGGTACATTTTACCATAAACCGGCCACAAAACATCGAAACTAACTCTATTTCCTTCAAAACAATCACCTTGTGCGGCATAAATTGCAGGGATCCCTGCATGCTCGGCTATTTGCAATATATCAATGCTATCATCAGACCTTTTCGTTTCCTTGGCATGGGCAGGCAGTACGATTTGCTTGATATTTATCTTTTGCTCCATCAATTGTCGTAAACCACCAATGTGGTCACGATGCAGGTGAGAAATGAAAAGAATATCAATATCTCTTCCTTGACTCAAAAGGTAGGAACCGAGATCTTCCCCGTGTTCTGCCGCGTCAATTACATAGGTACTCCTGCCATCTTCAATCACTGCCGTATCAGCACTCCCTGAACTGAAAAGCGTATAGCGTACGTGCCTCATATCAGACTGCCGGATAAAACCATTGACACCAATCAGAATAGCTGCCAACAAAAAGATCGTCATTAATCGAAAGGAATACTTCATACACACATATCGGGTAAATAGCATAAGCATCAAAAAACACAGAACCAAGCCAATCCCGCCAATAGAGGTAACACTTATGCTGGCATATGGCAGGTTCCCAACCATCTCCGTTACCCATGTAAAACACAAACTCATCCAGCTCAGCGGCATGGCCAGCACACGCGCCAAGGGCATCCAGATTAAAGCTATCGGCATGAGTGCCAAGCCATACAGCATCAAAACACCCACAATCAGGCAGGCTAAGGGACTGAATAATAGCCCGATCAGTGAAACTCGGTGAAAAGTATTCATAATCACAGGTACGGTAAAGACGGTCGCCGAAATAGTCGTCTGCATTGCAGCAACGATCTTATCAAGCGATCCAATCCTCCTTTTATGTTTCCACATACGATCATATAAGGATTTCAAGCGATCGCCCAGCGTAAATATCCCAAGTACTGCCAGAAAAGAAAGTTGGAAACCGATGTGAAACAAATCAAGAGGGCGAAGTAGCAAAACAACTGCCATCGCAATGGACAAGCTGGTCAAAGGATCGCTGCGCTCAAAGTATAATCGTGACCAAAGCAATATGATGCTCATCATTGCAGCGCGCAGTACAGGAGCGTCAAAGTCAAGCAGCCTGCAATACAGAACCAGAACTGCTGTAATGATTAAAAAACGCCATTTAGGCTTTACGCCGAATTTGCTTAAAATAAACAGCATTGCACTTGCCAAGATGCTGACATGGAGACCGGAGACTGACAAGACATGGGTGATCCCTGCTTCTCGAAAATCCTGTTCAACTTCATCATTCAGGCCGCTTCGATCTCCCCACAGAAGGGCCCTGATCAGTTCGCTCCCCTCTCCGACAGTTTGATCATACAAATCAGCAAGCCATAATCTGGCTTTCAGCCAAGGGTTTTGATGATCAGATAGTGCATACGGGTCAAACTGCAAATCTCGTGCGCCGCTGACTCCAAGAGTAATTCCTTTTTGCAGCAAGTAAAGCCTGAAGTTGAACCCTTCCGGGTTCTGCCTGCCCAGAGGATGGTAGATTGAGGCATTTATGTCTACCCGCTGTCCATCTCGTGGTAAAGCTTTCTCTTTTTCCAAATAGTATGTCCAATATGCTGCGACGCCATGATAAACAGTCCCCTGATCATCAATCATTCTCAAGTCACGCAGCACAGCCTTCACACGACCGTCCGCTTCTCTTCGTTCAGCCAGTCCTTCCACACGAGCACTGATATGGTATTTTCCCTCTGGAACAAGGGATGGATTGACCGCATGTTGTGCGCGAATTATCCCCGAAAACAATAAGCAAAAACACACGCCAAAAAGAAGAGGCTTGCGCATAATAATAAGTGCAAGCAAAAATAACAATGAGAATGTCATACCCAGCGCCGGAATAAGATAGTTTTCCCCTTGTCGGTACCCACCGATCAGTATCCCCAATGCAAAGCTGAGCGCAAGGCAAACCAGAGGACGCTGGGCATGAAAAGCCCGCCGATTCACAAAATGATCCGGATTCCGGGCTGGGCGGTTTCGCTGACTGGGCACACAGCTTTGGCTTCGCTTAACAGGCTAAGACCATCTGATCCTGGTTGAAAATGTGTCAATATCAATCTTTTTGATTGGGACGCCTGGCCCAGCTGTGCCGCCTGAGCGGCTGTCAGATGCGGCAAATTCTCGTTCCATTCATCTGTGTGAAAGGTAGCGTCACAGATCAAGGCATCTGTTCCATGGCAAAAATCAACAATATTTTCCCAGCGGTTGGTGTCTCCGGTGTAAACCAGCGATTTTTCATTGTTGCTTAACCGAATAGCATAACATGGAACTGAGTGGCTGACTTTATGTGTTTGCACCATGAAGTCGCCGATTTCTGTCAAATCATTTATATCACGCAAGATAAACTCATTTCCCTCACAAAGATTCATCAAGGGATGTTGCTCAAGCGGCGCGTACACTATCAACTTTTTTTGGTGAATCTGGAGATAGTATCGTAATACCAGCATGTCACTGGCATGGTCGTTGTGCCAGTGTGTCAAAACCAGGGCATTCAGTTTCGCGGGATCCATCATGGCCATCAGCTTGCTGAGAACACCACTTCCACAATCCATAAGAATCTTGGTCTCCCCCGCCATCACCAAGTATCCGCTGCACGCACCGTTTGCCGAAGGATAGGTGCCATCACAGCCTATTACAATCAATTCCATGTCATTACCTCCCGTTTATAGAATAGAAGATAGATCGTTGCGATAAATATTCCAGAGCATAAAAACACTGTTTGAGCAGAAGGCATCCTAACAAAAGATTGCATGATTATTACCAAGGAATTGTACAAAAAGTGAAAGATGATTGCAAGCCATAGATTATGATATCTGATCGTCAGCACAGAAAGAAATATGCCAAAAACAGCTAACGATGCAATGCCCTGAAATGAAAAATGCAAAAGTGAAAAGCTGATTCCACAGATCAGCACTGCCCATTTTTCACTAAACTTTTTTAAGAGAAACCGAAGCAATACTCCTCTAAACATCAGCTCCTCACTAATGGCTGGCACAACAGCGGCTGAAAAAAGGGCTATCATCAGCTCGTTTGCTCCGGATACGGATGGCATCCCCCCTTCTAAGGGAAATTGGAACCCTGACCATTGGAGTAAAGCAACCCAAAAAGTCGTAATCAGCACAGCGGTCAACACATATGACACAGAAGACAGTGATACCAGACCGGTGACATTGAGAGAAGGAGTAAGCAAGAGGCTCCGATACTCTTCTTTTTTTCGCAACATCAGAAGCAAAGCCGGTAAGCCAATCATCAGCAGTTCCAACAACATAGTAACCATGTATAAGCTGATGGTTGTATCAGGCCACAGAGGCGCCCTTATCCTAGCCACGATAAATCCACTAAGAGGGGAGAGAACCGCGGCTGTCAAATAAACTGCTCTGCGGCGCTTATTCAATGGTATAAAAACCGCTGGGGCGGTCGCGCCAGGTCATTTCAAGAAAGATATCCTGTCCCAGCTTCAGCCCATGATCGCTCAAAGCTTTTGAAACCGTCTGCATCGCTAGTTCAGGGGTATTGTTATCCTGGCTCAGATGGCCCAAAAGCGCGTGACTGACACCGTTGTCATAAAGCTCTATCAGAGCCGCAGCGCAGCTGTCATTGCTTAAATGCCCATGGATTCCAAGGATGCGTCGCTTGAGCGACTCAGAATAACGCTCATTGCGCTTGAGCATCTCCACATCGTGATTACTTTCCATTAATAGTAAATTAACACCTGACAGCTGTTTGATCATCCGTTTGGTAACAGCACCAATATCTGTTACAACTGCAACACTTTTGCCACCTGCAAATAATCTGAAAGCAACAGGCTCGACAGTATCATGGGTGATCGCAATGGGCTTCACTCCCAGGTCATTGATAAAAAAATCGTTTTCCGTTTCAAAGGTACGCTGCATCCCAATCGGTAACTCACCAACTGTTCTTGCCATCTTCATCCAGGTGCGCTCATTTGCATATACCGGTATACGATATTTACGGCTCAGAACACCCACACCCTTGATGTGATCAATGTGTTCGTGCGTAACCAGAATAGCTGATAAGCTCTCTGGCAGAACCCCAATGGTATTAAGCGCTTCCGAAATAATTTTTCCACTCAGCCCCGCGTCGACCAATACTCGTGTATTTCCCGCCGCAATATAGGTTGCGTTTCCACTGGATCCGCTGTAAAGAGAGCAAAACTCCATTTTCATAAAAAAGTCCTTTGAGTCAATTTGAGGATAAACGGTATTCCTCCGCTTCTTTGAGCATATGTTCTGCGTGGCGCAGGCTGCTTTCACTTTCCCGGCTATAGCCGCTGATCATACGCGAAAGCTCCATAATCCGGTCAGCTTTGATCAGTTTTTTTATTTCACTGACCGTTCTGTCTCCCAACTCCGTTTTACTCACCAGGTACTGAGTGCTTGCCATGGCTGCAATCTGTTGAAGATGCGTCACACAAAGTACTTGGCGGTATCTGGCAATATTCCACATTTTTTGTGCCACCACCTGAGCTGTGCGCCCTGAGATGCCGGTATCGATCTCATCAAAAACCATCGATGGAACGACGTTGTGTTCTGCTGAGATAGATTTTAAAGCCAGCATCAGGCGAGAAATCTCTCCTCCTGAGGCAATTTTTACCAGAGGTTTGGCTTCTTCGCCTTTGTTAGGTGCAAGCAGCATAGTAATCTGATCATTGCCGGCTGGGCTTGCCTCATTTCTTCGGGATTGAAACTCAATGATAAAATCCGTGCCGGGCATGTTCAAATCATTCAATTCTTGTTTCATTCTGGAAGATAAAAATCCTGCCAGACGCTTTCTGGACTGTGTCAGCAAATCAGCCTGGCTGAGGTATATATCGATAGCCTTTTGTGCTTCTGTTTCCAGTTGAAGCAAATCATCTTCAATGCTATTAAGCTGCTCAAGCTCATCTTCCGTCTGAAAAAAAGCCGCCTCCAATTTATCAATCGGTGTGCCGTATTTACGGCTCAAGCGCCTAAGAAGATCCAAACGCTCCGCCGCATGTTGCAGTGCGTCTTCGTCCGCTTCAAGGCTATCAAAAGCCTCCCTCAGTTCGATGCCGATGTCCTCTGCCTCATAGTACATCGATTCGATGCGTGCCCGGATAGTTTCAAAAGCTTCATCGTAACCCGCTATCTCTGCCATTGCCTCCATCGCCGAGCGGAGTAGCTTCAGTGCAGCGTCAGAATCTTGGCGCGTATCGTAAACTGATGAATAAGCCGCTTGCAAAGATCGGCTGATTTTTCCGGCATTACGCAAAGTGTCAAGCAGCTTGCGTAAATGTTCCTCTTCACCAGCCTTTGGTTTGGCTGCAGATAACTCCTTGTACTTCATTTGCAGCAACTGCAGGCGTTCTTGTCTTTGCGCATTTTTTTTAAGCAAGCCGGTATATTCTTCCTTCGCTTTCTGATAGCGCCTGTAGCTCTGTGCCACCTCTCTTAACAGAGCCTGGTGAGTTTCATCCCCGAAAGCATCCAGAAACCCCAGATGGTTGCGCTCATTAAGTAAAGACTGATGCTCATGCTGTCCATGAATATCAATCAAAGTCGCTGCAAAACTTCTCAATATGCCGAGGCTCACAGCCATACCGCTTATGCGGCAGACGCTTTTCCCCAGAGTATTCAACTCTCTTGATAAAAAAACCTGCCCCTCATCCGGCTCCATATTATTTTGTGCAAGCATCTCAAGGGCTGCTTGATTGCAGGACACATCAAAAAGACCTTCTACATAAGCCTTGTCTGTTCCGCTTCGGATCATGTCTTTATCTGCTCTGGCCCCGATCAGAAAATTGACACAATCGACGATGATAGATTTTCCCGCACCCGTTTCACCCGTCAGTACGTTGAGCCCATGGTCGAAATTAACTGTAAGCTCATCAACTAGCGCAACGTTGCGGATTAACAGTTCTTTGAGCATATTGATGCCTTATTTAATAATTTCGTGAAATTTATCTACAATCATCGGCGCGTCAGACTCATTACGCACAACAACCATAATGGTATTGTCGCCGGACAGGGTCCCTAGAATCTCCGGCCATCGCATGCTATCGATAGCTTCACCAGCGACATTAGCACTACCCGAAAGGGTCTTGATGACGATGATATTGCCAGAATGATTAATTGATACAACTGAGTCAACAAACATGCGGACAAAACGCTCGGAAATTCCATGCTCTGCCTGATCAGCTGTCGCATATTTATAGCCACCGGAAGGAGATAGTACTTTAAGCAGGCGAAGCTCCTTGATATCGCGCGATACAGTTGCTTGTGTGACATCAATGCCGCGCTCTTTGAGTTTTTCTGCTAACTCCTCCTGCGTTTTTATATCGTGCTGTTCAATCAGGCTTAGTATCGCCGTTTGCCGGGCACCCTTCATAATGCTACCTCCTTACTATTTGCCGCTCCATTCGGCTTGCTTTGATCTCAATCGCGTATAAAAATGCTGCGGAGCAAAACGAACAAAACTAACTTTTTCTTGAGATAAGCTGACACAAACCTCAACACTCCCCGAAAGTTCAAGAGTAGTTTGTCCATCAAATAAAATCTGCTGTGTTCTGCCCGGACCGGCGGCAGATCGCATGTGTACTCGAATATGCTCATCAAAAACAATTGGAAGCTGCTGTGCCTTATGGGAACATATTGGCAGCAACACCAGATTTTTCAACGTCGGATGCAAAACAGGTCCGCCCGCGGATAGGCAATATCCGGTTGAACCTGTTGCGGAAGCGACAATCACACCATCTCCATCCGTTACGTAAACCAGCTCATCATTGGCAAAATTCTCTACGCGAATACTGGAAGGATTACCGCCTCGGCATAGAACGACATCGTTCATTACAAGATACTCTTCATTACGCCCGACAATATAAGCGCTGAGCATATGACGCTGCTCCAGCTGATAGTCATGTGTCATTAATCGACTAACCATCAGGCTCAGATCCATATTGTCAACTTCTAACAAAAAACCGACTCGACCCATGTTGATTCCTAATACAGGAATATTTTGCCGCGCTGCCGTCGGTAAAGTCCGCAACAGTGTACCGTCGCCTCCAAGTGATATAATGCAATCTATATCCAAACTATTTAATTCTTTTAGTGAGGCACTTTGCCCAATTTTCAATTCATCGTGAAGCCATGAATCCAACACCGCTTCCTCACCGGTGGATATAATCACGTCAGCCAGCTCGCGTGCCGCGCTTATCGTCTCTGTTTTCTGGGGATTTGCGAATAAAAAAAACATATGTTCCCCATTTCCGCCCCTTCATGTAATATTAAATATGATAGCACAAATTGCATAATATCGCAATCTATGAATAAAACCTGACGGTCAAATGTCAAGTGTCTAACCAGAGCCTACTGCCCTGCCGGGGCTCCTGATTCAGTCAGGATATTATACGCCTCACACTTATAATGAGGTGAACATCCATCATCATGAAGGATGTAATGGTGAAAAATCAAGTCGGCAAAGCCGCCTTCAGAAACATCTCTTACTAACTCGTAATCGAGCTTTGTTAAAAACTCTTTCGATTGTATAAACGGACAAATCCGCATATTAGTGCATAAACCAACTCAATCGAAAAAAGTATTATAATTTGAATGCCAAGAAAAAACTCTCTTATGCCTGCAATAGCCCGATCTAAGTCTGAAATATTATTTTCTAAACAGTCGGCCCGCACCATCGCACACACCGGTACATGATACAGAATATTTATCTTTTCAAAGAAGAGCCTGGAACATGCTCACCGGTTCTTCGTGCCACGGACAATAACTTCTTGACGTGCCTTGTACGTGCTCGTCGCCACTTTTTCCTCTGCGACAAGATGACCGTTGATATACTTTTGCAGATATGTATCAACCACAGACCCTTCCTTGGCAGTTGTTTTCACATATTCCTCATCAGTGTAAAGCTTCCTATCGTTAACATACTCGGGCTCAGGAGGGGGCAACAAGGTTTCTGTAGTGATCGTCTTTAACTTGTATTGCGCACCGTCAGATAAAGGCACTCCGTACATTTTGACTTCGACAACTTGCTTGCGTGAGCTGGCGCCGGGTTTGACACGGACAGAAATGTACAAATCATGGCTTGTGTTGTTTTTAAACTTAAAATCGATTTCATAGTCCCGTGACTTATACACCGTTGCATCCAGTCCAGGATCTGTATAGAGAACCGGATCGCTATGTGTTCTGCGTTTTGAAATCTGCAGGTTGCCTAGAAGGGCAGCCTGATAGATCGTTGTACTGGTCTGGCAAACGCCGCCGCCGATACCAGTTACATATTGTCCATAAGCTTGCTCCTCAGCCGGAAGGTAACCATTTTTTTCAGTCCTATCCTGCGCAATCTGATTAAAACTGAACTCCCGACCAGGCTGCAGCACCGTTCCGCTTATTTTACTGGCAGATACAATGATGTTCTGGGTTCGGTTATATTCCGATCTGGTTGAAATCTCTGTCTGCGCCACGCTGCGCAGCTGCATATTCTTTCTCAGATCAGCTTCGGTAACTCCCGGGTAAATAACTTCCGGTTGCAACTCAAAATTTCCAGACGTTCCGGATGCTGCAAGCTCAAGTATCTGCTGCTTGGCTGTTTCAATATCAAGATGATATCCGACCTGCTCTTTTTGTATTACAAAAGGATCAGGCAGGTTAGGATCAAAACGCAGCAACACAGCATCGCTTGGCTTTGACAAGCCTTCGATGTAGGAAGCGATGGTGCTCAGATAGTTCTCTAGCTGAGCGCTGGTAAACTCACTGTTTTGCACACTGGAAACCTGGTAGGCTTCGAGTTTCAGCCTTTCGATCGCCTCTTTCTTTTGGTAAGCATCGCCTGTATGCGTCAAATCCCATGCGTTTTTCAGCACTTGATTGATAGAATCCTCATTCACATCAAGCCCCAGGGTCTGATAATTGACAGACACATAAGTATGTCCCTTATAACTCAAGCCCAGGTTCCATCCGCTTACACTTTTTTGACGTTGTTCATAAACGGCATCATACGCTTCTTGCGGCGTCATTGCCGATACATTTATGCCGTCAATATGAATATTATCCGCAAACACACCCTCATAGGGCGCAATCTCCTGGGCCACACGGCTGTCACGAAGCGCCTTTATACCAAATAAAGCAAGCAAAACAACAACCAGCAGAATCAACACCCAAGGCAAAATCCTGGCTATAAAGCTTCGCCTGTGCGGCGGCCGGTAAGGATTATTATAGTATCTCTGCTGCTGCACGGAATTCCTCATCTTTCGCTTTCAATCATACAAACATAATGTTCATCGTCTGTTTTTTGCAGTACTTGCTTTCTCCTGTTTTTAAGTAGCATTCTGCAACTATTTAAATTCTTACCTTTACCTGTATAGGGTGGTTCATTGGATGGAACACCTCAGCGCTGAACAACCAGTTTGTTCAAAATAAACGAATTGGATGTTGGACTTAGCGCCTCGGCCGCTTCTCCCTAATTGAATCTCACTTTCCTGCCCTTCCTGAGTTAATTGTCCCTATCAAGCGTTCAGAGCATTCCTTATCCCGATTGACCAATGCATACACACTCAAGGACAAGCAAAAGCATACAAATATTGTACCCAAATATAGTTTTCAAATCATCTCGATACATCTCATACTTTTATACACCACGTCAGCGCTCTTCTCATGACATGTTTTGATTGACTGGTCTGAAGGGCTATCAAACGCCAGGCAGCCAATTCTCCTGTAAAACTCAAGGCAGTCATTTCATACTCATTCCTTGTCTCAAGAGAGAACACAAGCCCGAATGGTGTCAACACGCCATCCGAGGCTTGCGAGTAAACGTGTAAATCAGAAAACCAAGTTTTTCCGTTCCTTCCTTCTCTGTCCCACAGCAGTGCAAAAAATTAATTAGGCAGTCAGGGCGGTTTCATCGTTCATGAAGGCGAGGAACTCTTCGCGCATCACAGTCTCTTTTTCCATCAGCAGCTTTGCAAGGCCATGAAGCTTATCAATATTATCCTTTAGCGTCTGCATGGTTACTTCGTAGCAGTTATTTAACGTCGCTGCAACCTCACGATCAATCTCAGCAGCCACATGCTCGCTATATTCCCTGGACTGGCCAAACTCCATACCGACGAAAACCTCCTGATCATTGCCCAAATAAATGGTGCCAAGCTTATCACTCATGCCCAGCTTGGTGATCATGTAACGTGCCATCTCCGTAGCGCGCTTCAGGTCAGACTGCGCACCGGTATAGATATCATTCTCAATGATCTTGATGGCGGCATGGCCGCCAAACATCATGGATATGGTTTGATACATCTTGCTTCTGCTCTGCATATCGAACTCGCGTTCGGGCAGAGAAAGAGTGAACCCACCAGCCCCGCCTCCGCGAGGGACAATCGTCACAGTATGTACCTCATCACAAAGCGGGAGGTAGTGGCCAACAATAGCATGGCCGGCTTCATGGTATGCAACAATCCGGCGGTCTTCTTCAAGTACCTTATGGCTCTTCTTTTCGGGCCCCATCTGAACTTTTTCGACAGCTGAAGTCAGATCGATCTGGCGAATCTTGGCCTGATGGCTGCGGGCTGCGATCAATGCGCCCTCATTCATTACATTTTCAAGATCTGCGCCGGTGGCAAAAGGTGTGCGCTTTGCAATATTATCAAGGTCGACATCATCAGCCAGGGGTTTGCCCTTGCTGTGCACTTTCAGGATCGCAATACGCCCGTTTATATCCGGATAATTCACATTAACCTGGCGGTCGAAGCGACCTGGCCGAAGAATAGCCGGGTCCAGTATATCCTGACGGTTTGTGGCTGCCATTACAATAACGCCTTCGTTTGTCGAAAAGCCATCCATTTCAACCAACAACTGGTTGAGTGTCTGCTCCCGCTCATCATGCCCGCCACCAAGGCCTGCACCGCGGTGACGCCCGACGGCATCAATCTCGTCGATAAATACGATGCTGGGCGCGCTGCGCTTGGCTTGATCAAACAAATCACGCACACGGCTGGCACCGACACCGACAAACATTTCTACAAAATCTGAACCACTGATGGAAAAGAAAGGAACCTTCGCCTCACCGGCAACAGCTTTGGCAAGCAAAGTTTTGCCTGTGCCGGGAGGGCCCACCAGAAGTACCCCTTTGGGAATTCGGGCACCGAGCTCAAGATATTTTTTAGGTTCTTTTAGGAAATCAACAATTTCCTTCAGTTCTTCCTTTTCTTCATCAGCACCCGCAACATCGGCAAAGGTGATCTTATTTTTATTGGGATCGACCATATTGGCATGGCTTTTCCCAAAACTCATCACTTTGGAGTTACCCCCTGTTTGCTGACGCATCATCATATACCAGAACACCATCACCAGACCCAATGGGATCAGGAAAGGCATCATTTCAATATACCAGGGGGTCACCACCGGAGCAAGATATTCAAGCCGCAGTTTGCGGCCGCCAAACTCTATCTCATTAAGGCTGACCTTTGCAGGATCGACATCATTCTGGGACGCATACATACGTGTCAGCGTTTCAATAAAATCGGGGCCTATGGTGCTTTCAAAATCAAATCTGGCAGGGAAGTCTGATTCGGATACAACACTGGGCATGTTTAGCCCATAAAGCGTATTGCCGCGTATAGCGATGCGCGAAACCTTGCCATCCGAAATGTTTTGCAGTAAATCAGGATACTTGACCCTTGTCGTTGGGATAGAAATGCTCTCTGATATCATGTACGCCACCAATAAGAAAGCGACGATCATGAATATATATCCAAGTGCTCCGCGAGATTTTCGCAACAAGAAGATCCTCCTTCAGTAACAATCCTTATAATTATAACACGCAATTTCCTGCCTAAGCAAGCAAAGAAGCGTTTATCAATACACTTACTCAGGAATAATCCGGCAGGCAAAGATGATGTTAGTTTTCCGAGTAAATTTTGGGGTCGAGTACACCGATATCAGGTAGATTTCTATATTTTTCCGCATAGTCAAGCCCATAGCCAACAACAAACTCATTGGGGATGGTGAAACAAACATAATCTACCTTCAGTTCATTCTTTCTTCTTTCCGGCTTATCCAGCAGAGTAGCCAGTTTAACTGACCTTGCCCCGCGCTTTGAAAGAACATCCATAATGTAAGCAAGCGTCAAGCCACTGTCAACGATATCCTCGATGACCAATACATCTTTATCTTGTACGGATTGATCCAAGTCTTTTTGAACACGGACCTCGCCGGAAGTCTTAGTGCTGTTTCCATAGCTGGAGATCGCCATAAAGTCAACCGTCAGCGGCAAATCAATCTCTCTGATCAAATCACTGAAAAAAAGAACAGCGCCTTTAAGAATGCAAACACACATCAAATTCTTTCCTTCATATTCAGAATTAAGACGTGCGGCCAGCTTCTTGACCGCTTCTTGTAATTCATCCCGCCCGATCAGCACCTTGGTAAGATCATCATACAATGCTCTATTATAGCTCATGTTCACTATGCTCCCTCACATCTTTTTCTACCTCATCCGGCAGACGGCCGCAATAGGCGAGCGTCTTGCTCCTTCTCGTATCCCTGCTCAGAGCTGCTGTCTGCGCCATTCCGAAACCCGCTACCCATAGTACATCCTGCCCCTTAGCCAACACCGGCCACTGGTTTCTAAACGGACGATCCATATGCCGATTAATCAGATAATCGCTCAAGCTCTGCGTCCCTTGCATACCAAGCGGCATAATCCTGTCTGCGGGTCTTCGATACCTTAGTTGGGCTCCCTCAAGCAGATCTGCGTCAAACACTTCAACGCGCCGCCTGTTCCCCTTGTGGCCATCAATTTCACGCAAAGTTCCCAGCGCCAAAGGCGGGCTATGAGGCTTGACGACGTGCAAACGCCCGCCTGTTCTGAAAGCTTTCGCCCCGCCGGAGAGGTTAAGGCTCTCACGAGGGAGCAACATTGGCATTCCCTCCAGCTGCTCCCGATCCGGCGTGATCTCCGCTCTTATACAGAAGGCACGTAACACACGCCGACGCGCGGCCAGATGAAGTGTATCAAAGTTCTGCGTATTTAGAAAGAGGCAAGATGGGTGCAACGAAGCGTTCTCTTCAAGCCAGGCCGTTGAAAACTGATGCCAATAGTCCTCTTCAACGCCCAGAAGTCTTCCCGTAGCAGCGATGTTTGGAACACAATCAGGCGATAACTCTTCCATCATTGGGATCAGGCGGATTCGAATAGCATTGCGTGTAAAGCGAATATCTCCGTTGCTTTCGTCATCCCTCCATACAATCCCCTCACGCTTCAGATAGCCCTCTGTCTCACTGCGTCTGATGCTAAGCAAGGGGCGCCAGATTTGTCGAGTATATTCCCGCATAGAAGACAATCCTGATGGGCCCGCACCGCGCATCAAGCGCATTAGTACCGTTTCTGCTTGATCATCCATATGATGGCCGAGAGCCAGTGTGTTCGCCCCGTTTTGAACCATTGCTTGTTCAAATGCGGCGTAACGCGCCGTCCGCGCATTTGCTTCCAAGTTTCCACGGCGGGATACACCAACATGAATGATCTTCAGCTTCAGCCCCCATGCACGGCACAACTCTTCCACAAAGCGCTCATCCTTCAGGGCATTCCCGCGAAGTTGATGATTGACATGCACGCAGTTTAATTCAAACTTTTTTTCGCAACTCAACCGCAGGAGCAAATGAGCAAGGCATACAGAATCCGCTCCTCCGGACAGTCCTAACAAGATGGACTTCGGCTCGCCCATCATCTCATATGAGGTCTTCAGTTTATCAAATAGCGTCTTCGAATCTTTCATAGGGTTACAGTATACAATAAAACAACAAAATAATATAAGCGTTCAAACTGAAAAATCTGTATTGCCATCGCTCTGTTCATAAGACACAGCACACAGGAAAAACATGCGAAGGCTCTGCCAACAGATGACCATCTCCGCTAGTCCCTTGTTGATAATCTGAACAGTTTATCAAGCGGACCGCAGGGGTTTAATACCCGCGGTCCGCACTTAGATTACATATTATTCAGTCGATATTAAAGGTCAATATAACGTTGGAGGAAACTACGATCTCTCCGCTGACAATGGAGGCCCCTCTTGAAACATTCCCTTCATAAGCAACCTGACTTCTGGCATCATAATAGGTTCCATAATCATATTGACTTTCGATCTGAATAATATCGCCCAGTGTTTTACCTGAAGCCTTTGCCAGAACCTCAGCCTTTGATCGGGCATCTTCCACGGCGAGTTCAAGCGCTTTCTTGTTTGC
Organism: uncultured Christensenella sp.; assembly: GCA_964648235.1. GTDB lineage: Bacteria > Bacillota > Clostridia > Christensenellales > Aristaeellaceae > UBA1038. The sequence goes on from CAZYKQ010000002.1 coordinate 22,718, forward strand.
TTCTTTTTCTTCAGAGGAACTAAAGGTCAATCCATAGATCTGATTGACCCCGGCCTTGGTTGCCGCGTCGATCACCTTCCCGATGTTTTCCAGATTACGGACCCTGATATTCAACATGTTATTGACATTGTATACAGGATCAGCTTTTCGGATACTGCCGTATTCTTCATAAGGAACCTCGGTATAAACGCTGTAGTTGCTGGTAACAATGTCTTTTTCTTCAATTCCGAGCCCCTTCAACGCAATCAGTACCTTGCCAATAATTTCATCGCTTTGCTGCTGAGCGGCCTCTACGGTTGTATCCTTGGTAGTTGTCCCCAGTTCAATGCTGGCGGTATCAGCAGGTAAACCAACCGTCGCGTTCCCTACAACAATTAGTCTGCGTTCGTTTCCCTCTGCTGATACAGGAAGGCAGAAAGCTAAAACCAGAGCCAGGGTCAGTGATGCGGATAGCAGTCTTTTCATTTCTTTTTTCTCCTCACAATTTTTTTAATAATAAGAAATACAATAGCAAGAATAAGCAGGTAAGGCACTGTGACACTGAGTAATATGACCAGGTTTTCCAGGAAATCGACCACAACCATCCATGCATCTGAAACAGCCAGGCGAATGCGCTCAACTAAACTCAGTTCAGTAGGAGAAGGCGTTACAACCTCCTCGGTCATATAGAGAGTTACCGTGCTGTAGTCCACCTTGCTGTCCATTCCCCGAAGAGAACCTGTCAGCCGATCAATCTGATACTGGGTCTCGGCGATTTCACGCTCGATTTCTAAAACATCCTCAACCAGGCTTGCCTTGGATAGCAGGTCAAGCAAACGATCCATCTTTGTTGTTTGAGTTTTCAATCGGGTACTGGTATCACTGTAACGCTCGCTGACATCTTCTTGCGACTCAGTCACAGATACTGTCTGAGCTATACCCTTCACCTGACTCAAATAGGCATCCAGATTATCTTTGGGAATCCTGAGTGTGAAATTCGCATATCTGCGGCTTCCCCGGTCAGCGGCTATATCTGAGTACTCCACATAGCCTTTGTGCTCCGCCAAAGCGGCATTCAATTTAACCAGGTCCTCATCAAACGCGCGCGTATTCAGGCTTAGTCTGATGGTCCTGATGATCTTCTGCGGAGAAACACTTTCACCCGAGCCGCTCACGGGCGCAGCATCTTCGCTAGCGCTGTCATAAGAGGCCTCGCTCATCATCATGGCAGGTTCTGAAGCAGTCACATTGCTGCTTGAACCCATCGCGTAGTAATTGGGCATCCCCGAGTCATATTCCTTGGAAGCGGAGTATACGGCATTGGGCTTTGACTGATTAACCAGCCATGTTCCACCGAACACAAACACCAACGAGGCAGCAACCGCAAGCCACTTTTTGGCTGAAAAAGGAATAATCCTGCGCCGCTTTTCCTTGGGTTGATCTGTCATGATACTATCCTCCTGTTCCCGTACAGCTTGCCTCCAAGAGGTTGAAAAGCTTGCTGGTACCTCACAGCCCTCATCCAATTTTTGGCAGTCCTTTCGTATCTCAAGAAGCAGCCTGCAATCCTCGCAACTTTCCAAATGCTGTTGACATTGAACGGACTTATCCGCGTCCAGGCTATTATCAAGATACTGATCGAGAAGGCCGGAAAACTCTTCACAGGTCATTTCGTTTTCCTCCTTTCATCAATAGGACGCTCCTTGTCATTGAAAAGTTCCATATCGGCTGATAAAATGTTTTTTAAACTTATCCTTCCTCTGTTGAGCCGGCTTCTTATTGTGCCAATTGGGCAATCCATTGCAATCGCAGCCTCCTCATAGCTCATCCCCTGCAGATCGCAGAGAACAAGCGTCATCCGCTGGTTCTCAGGCAACATGGAAATGCCCTTTTCAAGCATCTTTTTCCTTTCAGCGGACTCCAGCCTCATATAAGGCGAAGGGCTTACATCCTCTTTTTCCCAACCGCCTTCCTCCAAGTCATTCAACGACACTTCCTCTTTGCGCGCACGCAAAGCATCCATGCAACAATGGGTTGCGATGGTATATAACCATGTGCTCAACTTTGAATCCCCCCGAAATGAGGAAAAGCTTTTATACGCTTTCAGCATTGCTTCCTGCGCACAATCCTCGGCGTCCTGCGGGTTGCCCATCATGCGCAGACAGGTAAAATAAATTTGACGTTCATAGGGCGAGACAGCTTCTTCGAAGATGTCGGCGCTTTTTTGAAAAATTGACATTTTACCGCCTTCCTTGTCTTACTTTGTGATTCTATTATACAACGTTGAAAGCCGCCCAAACCTTGCACAAGGGGATTAAAAAGCTTTTATGTACAGATGTTGATTTTAATGCAGGTGTTTAGTATACTTAGCGGCATATTCTGTGCAAGGAGGATCCTATGCCTAAACCTCAGCCCGATCGCCGCCCGCAAAAAACGAAGCGTGCATTGAAACAAGTTCTGGTTGATCTGCTTCAAACCAGAGACTTGCAAACCATCAGCATCAAGGAGATCACTGATCTGGCCGACATCAGCAGAGGGACCTTCTACCTGCATTACGATGATATTTTTGCTCTCTATCAGGCAATTGAGTCTGACGTTATCGAAAATATTACGTCAATTATTCAAACAAAAGTACCTTTTCAGGATGAGGATGAGCTTGATAAAATCATCAGCGCGATCTTCGAATATCTGACTGATCATATTAAAGAATGTGATGCTCTGCTTAGAACAGACAGCGCTTCTTTTTTATCGGGTGTCTTTGAGCGAAACCGTCCCAAGGTTTCCGAAACCTGGGAGACTTCCTATGGGTCAAAAGAGCATATGAAGGCCTACTCTTATATCTTTTTAAGCCACGGTTTTGCGGGAATTTTAAAGCATTGGATTGCCTTTGGCAAACTTGAAACGCCCAGACAGATTGCTGGTATTGTTAAACGCATGTTAAGTTACATGTTTTTTGACGCCACTCAGAACCAGTCGGTTTTGGGAATAGAGAGCATTAACGGGAACCAGCCATAAAGGCTGTCCTCTGATTCCTGCAAAACGCCAATGGGCGATAAAAAGCGCCTTATTGCTTGTTGGGGTGTCATTATAATACGGGGATAGTCTTTGCTATGCATCGAAAGCTCATCAACATGCGGCTCATTATTTTTCACATATAATCTAAGCTTGGCCTCACCGTTTACTTCCACCACCGCTTCACCGTCGTTCATCTGTTGAAACCGCGCTTTAAAACTCATCAATTTCTGAAGAACTGTCTGCCATCTGAGCACACGAACCATCATGGTATCATGAAGCGACCATGACTCTGACACGGCGCCCAGTACCGCAACCGCTTTCTTTTGGTGCGTAGGGACAACTATATTAAAACTTTTGCAGCCTTTAAAGTGCTGCCATGAACATACCAGTTCTTCCCATTTTGGTCCTCCGATAGAAGCATACTCATAGATATGATTCCCTTGAGCATAAACATATCCTCTGACATTACCGCGAGACATCAACATATAGCATTGTCCATTTTCTGTGCGCATGATGTCTGTGAAATCTTCCCGCTTGCGCTCAGCAAGCATATCAAGAGCACAATAAGCGTCATATATGGCATCCATCTGCTTTACGTCAGCATCCTTCAAAGGGACAAAATCAAGTGTCTCTTTTGCGGGAAGTTCTCTTAAGTTTTCAACTTGCAAACAAAAAGTAAGAACCGGCGCACATCTCTCAAAACCATAATGATTATATCGCTGACGTTGTCCTCCAAGTATCAACAGGTCCATGGCTTCATTTTTTGCTCGTTCAACGGACATTTGCATCAGTTGCTTCATATACCCTTTCCCTCGCTCTTGCGGATGGGTGGCAACTGTTCCCAGATAACCAGCCGATAAGCTTTCTTCCTTTCCAAGCCTGAGTTTTATCGGCTTGACCGCTATGCTTGATACAAGGCGGTTGTTTACATCTTTGGCTATGATATGAAGGTTAGAAAAACCTTTGCGTCCGTAAATAGCCGGATACATCTCTTTGAAATCAATAGGCCCTGACGCCATAGCGAAGACCATGTTTGAGAAATCAAGTATCTCACGTTCTTCATCCAATCGGGCAATTCTATATTCCATCACACATCCTCTATTCAAAGAAATTATTGCGGATACAGAATAACGAAAGCGGATACGAATGGCAATATCAAATGTAAAATAACTGTGAACCAATTTACTTTTCGTCTGTTTAAGTCTATCATATATTGACTTCGCAATAGAAAGGAGGCGGACTAAAGATATAGTCTTCGAGGTAATTATTTGCTGCGGAAATCCATATTTTTTGATTTATCAATGCCGATTTTAAGACCTCCATTGTCTTGGGCAGGTTAACCCGTATAAGCCTTTTGCAATAAATTAAAGTTCTTTATGTGGTAAAAAGTCCCGCCCAGGCTTTGCTTGTCAGTTGTATGGAAAAGCGTCAGCACACCTATGTCTCTTGACGTTTTGATCGTTATATCTATGACTTACACATTGCAGAGTTTGAAATCGAATGATACACTGCTCATGCTTGGTTGAAAGACTGCACCCAGGCTTAGCAATTTCTTAAATTAGGCATAAAGTTAGATATGTGCAAAGGATGCTTGTATGGACTTATATGACGCTATAGTGTTGATTCCCTCCCTTCACCCCGATTTCCTGCTCACTGAATATGTGCGCGCCTTAATTTCAAATGGTTTTCGCCGTATCGTCGTAGTTGATGACGGTTCAGGCCCTGAGTATAGCGAACTGTTTGAATCTTTAAAAAAGCATCCTCAGTGTGATGTCATCGGGTATCCGATAAATAAAGGCAAGGGATATGCTCTGAAGTACGGGATGCGTCATATACAAAACCACTACCCTCATGCATCCGGTGTTGTTACGGCTGACTCAGACGGACAACATACTGTTGAGGATGTCCGAAAAGTGTCAGAATCCCTTCTTGTTCATCCTGATGGGCTGATCATAGGCTCCAGAGACTTCAAAGCCAGCAACGTGCCGTTTAAAAGCCGTGCGGGCAACCGTTTGACCAGCCTGTTCTTTGCTCTGCTGTATGGAAAATGGTTGCCTGACACACAAACCGGACTCCGCGGCTTTTCCATGAGTCTCATTCCCTTGATGTTGGATGTCCCTGGCAACCGCTTTGAGTATGAAATGAACATGCTGATTATTGCATCCAGCCATCATATCAAATTCCACACCGTCAAGATCCAGACTATTTATATTGAAGAGAACCGCCGCACCCACTTCCGTCCTTTTCATGATTCCGCTCGAATCTATCTGCAATTGTTCAAAAATTTTTTCAAATATGCTTCTGCCAGTGGCCTTTCTACCGTTATTGATATCGGGGTGTTTACCTTGCTTGACAAATGGGTTCTTCCCTTGATTGGCTTTGATCCACAACTTAAAATTATGTGGGGAATCTCCTTGAGTGTTTTGATTGCAAACGGTGCAGCACGTGTCAGTTCCTCCTTATTCAACTACAAGGCCAACAAGTCTTTCGTATTCAATGCCCGCAAATCCAACGGCTCTTTCTTACGATATGTTATACTGGCTGTGGGAGTATTGATCATCTCCTCCACACTGATCAGCGTTTTAAATACCTGGTTTATGTGGGACAATACAATACTAAAAATAATGATCGATACTTTGTTGTTTTTTATCAATTACCGTCTGCAGCGCTCTTGGGTGTTTGCGGATAATAAAAACTGAAAGGATCCCAAGCCCTATGTCAAAAACCATGCGTATTATCTGCCTCGTTCTCTCCTTTGTTTTTATTTTAAGCTTGCCCTTTCTCATCCCTTCAGGCGCTATGCTGGATAGCGAGAGAATGATATTGTTTGAGCAAATGGACGATGAATATGATGACTGGGATAAAGAAGGCAGATTTCCTCTGATTGACTTGCTGATCACCAGAGCACAAGCTGAAAGCCCTTTAGATCCTCTGCCGATCGACTTTAGCGGTGGCAGATCACCACTTTATGAAGGCTATTCATTGGATGGCTATGAGGACGAAAGCATACGCATGAAGCTTGAAACTCTTGATCTTGATAGTGTTGTCTGGCGTATCGCACGTGTACAAATCAGTCATCCTTCACAGCTTCGCACCGGTCTGGCAGGCTCTCCAGGCTCGAGCCGTGTAGCACTGATATCAAACATGGCAAAAAAGAACAATGCTGTCATTGCGATTAATGCCAACTATCTTTCTAACGATCCTGTGAAAACATCGTTTGAGTACCGTATGGGCGAACGAATCCGCGCGAAATTCAACCGTACCAAGGACCTCCTGATTATAGATGAAAATGCTGACTTCCACCTCTTTGTCAAGTCAGATAAAAATGAAGTTAAAGCCCTTACTGATGCAGGTCATAAGATCATCAACGCATTCACATTTGGCCCTGCGCTGGTGAAGGATGGCGCTTTGCTTGAGATTGATTCCAATTATGGATATAATCCGCATGGAAAGGAGCCGCGCATGGCCATCGGTCAAATCGGGCCCTTAGAATATGTTCTGGTCCTGGCCGAGGGGCGCACTGGCGACTCCCAAGGCGTCACCCAACAGGAATTGGCTGAGTTTATGCTGGAGCTTGGCTGCCTTCAAGCCTTTAATCTTGATGGTGGTAACTCTGCTACAATGGTTTTCAATGAAGGTTATTATCAGCACAAATCATTATCCAATGAGCGGGCGCAAAGCGATATGATCTATTTTGCTACCCTGGTTGGGGAGTCGGAGTAAACCGGACAATATGTACACGCAAGCAGCAACTTTCAAGGTATTGGGTTATACTGTTTATACCTATGGTCTGTTTCTCAGCATCGCCTGCTTCTTGGCTGGAGGCTTGTTGTTATACAGAACCAAATCTCCGCGCTCAAGAGATACTGCAACTTTGACTTTCCTCTTCTCTCCCGTCATTGGGCTTGTCACGGCGAGGTTCGTGTATGTTGTGTTTGAAGTCAATTTTGCACCATTTTTTACCTTGGGAAATGTTATTAACCTGCATCTTGGAGGCTTCTCTATGTATGGCGCGCTCATTGGCGCAATACTGGGCAGCCTGATCTCTGCCTCACTGACAGGCGAAGGTAAATCACAGTCGCTGGATATGCTTATTCCTTCTCTTTTTCTGTTTATCTGTGTTGCCCGTTTGGGCGAACAGTATACCACGCTTGGCATCAGCCGTCCGCTGGTTACGGGCGTGCTTGACAGTAGCTTTTTAGCCTTGAAAGATGAGTATGATGCCTATTTGCGCACCTATCTGCTTGAAAGTACAGCTGCTTTCATTCTATGCATCGTAACTATTTCATATGCAAAAAAGCCGCGAAAGACAGGCCGGGTTTTCCTGTTCGGCGCTCTGCTTTTTGGGGTATCGCAAACTTTCTTTGAAAGTCTGCGCTTTGATGCACATATCCGTTTTAGCTTCATCAGCTTGCATCAAGTTTTATCAGCCACTTTGTTCAGCGCTGTGCTGATCTATCTTGCCATTAGTCTGATGCGGGAGGGTGTGATAAAGAAGCGATTGGCCATTCTCACTTTGTGCCTGCTTCCGGTGATTCTCGGCGCAATCATTGCGATTGAATTTATGATTGATCGCTCCCAGATTAACAAATGGTTGAGTTACGCTGTTTATGCAGCTGTTCTTCTTGTCCCCAGTATACTGGGACTATCGATGCTTAAACAAGAAAGGGTATAATCATGGAGAAGGATCGTGTAGCTTATATGCTTTCACTTGCAAAAAAAAGCCGCGAAAGCACGATTAGCGATGCTGAGCTTCTGGTTCTTGAAGACCTTCGTAAGGAGTATCTGTCCGACTTTCGTGAAGGTTTCAAACAACAGCTTGATCATGTATATTTACAGCAAGAGGATGGTACGTATCAAAAGTTGCAGAAAAAAGATAACCCTGGTTAAGGTAAAGGAGATTCGTTTCCCGATGCATAAGCAAATACTGGCAGCCCTGTGTGCCCTGCTGGTTGTCATGACAGTCAATATTCCTGCCGCATCCGCAGAAGACAAGTCTGTACTTTATCGCGCGACTATCACAACCGCTTACGGCATGAATAGTGGAACTGCTGTTTACGCAGACCCTGACGTTCAAAAGCCGGACGGTTCGACGCCGCGCTTAGGCTTGTTAAAGGCAGGCACGTCCATCGATATCATAGATGTACTGCCCAATTACGTTGAAATTCTCTATAACGAAGATACTGGGTTTGTTCTGCGCAAGCGTATAGAACATGTTACAGCGCTTAATCCTTCGACAACTCCGCGATATGGTACTACAGTCAGCCGGTATTATGCTGAGCTGGACCGAAGCACTGAGGTTAAGGCCGGGCGGAGTTCAGATAGTCTGACGCTGATTACCTTGCAAGCGGGCGCAATTCTCGGTTTTATCGACATTATCGACGGTTGGGCACAACTGATCTACCATCGGCAATATGCTTATGTCAGCACAGATGACCTGTCTGGTCTTTCCATGGTAGCCCCCAGGGAAGAAATTGGAAGCACTGATACTCCCATCGCTGTATATAATTCATTTTATAATATCGCGGAAAATAAAATGAACCTTAACCGTATTGAAAACCTTCGAACCAGCTGCGTGAGGATGAACAGAGTGATGGCTCCCGGCGAAATCTTGAACTTCAACGCGTCGGTAGGTCCCTTTAATGCCCGGAACGGTTATCTGACGTCTTGGGGGTTGCTGGACGGCGAACTCGTTCCCTCTACAGGCGGCGGCAGCTGTCAGGTATCAAGCACTTTGTACAATGTTGTTCTTCAGTTGACGGGGCTGACTGTACTTGCCAGAGCCCCGCACGGCTTGGACGGCGCCTCGTATCTGCCTCACGGTGTTGACGCCACTTCTGGCGGGCTGAATTTTATTATTAGAAACGATTATGATTTCTCCATCCGGATTGATTCGCATGTACAGGATGGCGCTCTATTTATCGCTATTTACAAGGAAAGTTGAATGATATGAAAAAGATTCTCGTATATTTCCTGACCGCTTTAATGTTAACGGTTCCGAACGTGCAGGCTGATTCCTCTAAGGCACTTTATACCGCTCGTATTCAAAAAGAAGCGTATTTAAGATCTAAGCCGGACAAGTCTTTGCAATATTTTGCTGTCCTGCCCGTTAAAAGCGCTGTGGAAATTCTGGAACTTGGCCCGGATTGGGTTTTGATCAGGTCTGAAAAGGGCGAAGGTTATATTCAACGCAGATATATTGATTTTAACAAGGTTGAACCGGTTGATCCCTCTGCAACTCCACCCTATCCGGCTGTTTTAAGTGAATATATTGCTTGGGTAGACCGAACGACGGAAGTCCGGGAAGCTCCGGACAATACGGCAAAATCGCTAGTGACACTGGATCCCGGCACCCGCCTGGCACTTATCGGGGTGGAGGATGGTTGGGCCAAGGTAATCTACTGGCGTCAATACGCTTATATTGATACCAGGGACATAAGTGAGCTTCAGCCTCTGGCGAAAAACATTCTGATTGCGGACGGCTCAGCCCCCATTGCTGCTTATACTTCCTTTTATAACATCGCCACGAACGAAGTAAACCTTAACCGCATGACGAATATCTCTGTGGCCAACGATCGAATGAGGCAGTACATCATTCGTCCCGGAGAAACTTTTGATTTTAATCGTGATGCCGGCCCGTACAACAAGCGATCAGGTTATCTCCCAGCTCCCACCTTGGTTGACGGTGGGACAGCCCTGGGCTATGGCGGCGGCACCTGCCAGGTATCGAGCACATTGTATAATACGCTGATGCAGTTACCGGGCCTTAATATTGAGAAGCGACGCCCTCATGGTCCTGGAGGAGCAAGATATCTTCCACTGCACGCTGATGCAGCAGTTGGCAACTCAAACCTGAACCTGATCTTCCGTAACTTCTATCCTTTTCCCGTGCGCATTGACGGCAGCGCCCAAGATGGCGCATTGACCATCGTCATTTGGCCTGTTCAGGACAATCAAGGATAACCTTCGCAGTGTTATCACTTGGCTGTATTTCAAGGATGCGTTTTCACTAAGTAAGAGGATTCAGAAACTTATAGGCAGCTTCAAGCGCAGGGATACAGTCCTCCATCCCTTCAAACTCATAGGACAGCCAATCATTATAACCTGTGTTTCGAAGGCATTTCAGGCACCAATCAATTGGAACCACGCCATGTCCTGCAACCGTTCCTCGCAGGAAAGAATTGTTGCGGGTTTTAAACCAACCCTCTCCGGGATCATTTTCCCACGGAAATCGGTACAGAAAATCTTTTACATGCACATGAAAAGCATAAGGAGCCGCAATCGGTACCGCATTTATCGGGAGTTCATCAGCACAGAGAAAATTCCCTATATCAATCAGCCAACCATAGTTAGGATGGTTAACAGCAAGAATCAGTTCTTCCACTCTGTGGGCATCCTGAAAGATATATCCATGATTTTCTGTACAAGTCCTGATGCCTTTTGATTGCGCATAGGAGGCCACTTCTCTGATGGCATCCTTGATCAAGTGTATTGCCTGACGCCAGGTTGTTCCTTCCGGCAACGACCATGTAGCGTCGTGACGCATGATCTTCGCTCCCAACAGAGCAGCAAGATCAACCTGTTCTTTAATGCGATCGATCTCTTCCGTTCCTCTGTTTAAAAAATCCGCCCCAACTGTATACGCTACAACTTCAAGCCCAAGTTGTTCACAGTGTTTGCGGATCGTTTTAGCAAGATCCTGCAGGCTTTCAGCCTGCTGAACATCCAAACTCAGATCAACAAACTCTATGCCTTCATAACCGATACGCTTTGCCTCATTACAAATATCCAGGTAGCTCGCACCATATTGTGTAATGTATTTGCTGAAACTGTAACTGCTGACTCCAAGTTTCATGATTTTCTCCTAAAAATGTCTGCGCAGAAAACGGACCGCTGACTCAATATCCTTCACCGGCTGATCACCTACTTCGCGCTCAATGGTCAGGTAACCGGTATACCCAATCTCTCTCAAGGCGTTGAGATAATCGGCAAAAGGGACATCTCCCTCCCCCAAAGGCAATTCAATGAAGGAGGGGTCGGCTACTTCAGTATCGAAAGAAATACCGTAAATTTTCTCCGGATCCTTATTGTACAGCTTACGCCCATCCTTGGCATGGGTATGTACAATATAATTCTTCAAGGTATGTACGGCCTGTACCGGATCGTCTCCCGTCACCATAACCAAGTTAGCCGGGTCAAAGTTGACTGCAACGCCGCGCGAATGGAGAGAATCAAGAAAGCCGCATAAGGTCTTTGCTGTCTCGGGACCTGTTTCCACTGCAAAGTGCGCGTGGATAGAATCGGCGTATTCAGCAAGGATCCCGCAAGCTTCCTGCATAATACCATATCGGGGATGCAGCGGATCCTCCGGCACAACGCCGATATGTGTCGTAACTATGTTAGTCCCCCATTCAAGTGCAAGATCTATAATGCGTTTAGAATCTTCTATCAAATACTGATTTTGTTCCTTATTCCCAAAACCTTGCCCCAGATCACCGCACAGCGCGGAAATTATAAGACCCCGATCAGCCAGCATCTTTGGGAAATCACGACGCATGGACGAGCTTATTTTCTTTGGAGACAGCTCACCATTTGTGGCATACACCTGAACGCCTTGCACGCCAAAGTTTTTAATGGTATCAAGGGCAGCAGGAATAGGCTGACGGAGAGATTCTAAAATAATACCAATCGGAAATGATGACATTGAATTTAACTCCTTTCACAGTCAGAGGCAAAAATGCATCATGCGAAGCACTTCATAGAAATCGTCATGTTCATACGCGATCGTTCGGTCGTCAAGCAATCGCACACCCGGAAAATGGCTGTTACGCTTCGCAAGCGCATGCTCCCGATAACAGATGTGAACATCGAAATGCTTTGGCATTGGGAAAATACAGCTCTCTTTCGGTTGTTTAACAGCTTCCATAACAGCTGCGCGAATCCTGTTTACAGCATCCTCAGGATGAACAGAGCGCACGGCTGCTCCCATCCCCTGGTTGACTGGTACAACTGCCGTATGCGGGGACTTTTTCTTCATCCAGTCACAAAGTCCCTGATCACCTGTGACAGCATAGACAGGAACGCCCTCATAGCTCGCGATCAAGCTATTGATCAATAGTTCGCTGGCTATTTCCCCATTGATACCCACGCTAAAGGCTGAGGTGGTCATGGTATGGGACAAAGGGTTACTCCCTTTGCCCGCGGCATTATGATAACCCGTAAAGACTACACCATCAAAGCTTTTATCTAACCCCACCATCATACAGTAGGGATCGCCCGCCCAACCGCGGATGATTTCAATCCCCTGCGGTAAGCCGCGCGGATTTAAGTTGCGGGCAGAATCATGAGCATCCTTAACAAGAATATGATCAAAGCCACTAGCCATAGCCCCCTCGCAAGCAGCGCCTACTTCACGCGTCATCTGGTCAGCAAAATATAACCAGTCAGCGTGATTCTTTTCCGTCTCGTTCCAGTTTGTGATACCGCATGTCCCCTCAATGTCAGCGCTGATAAAAAGCTTTTTCATCCAGTCCTCCGTATTTTTTAAATTTACAGTGGCAAATCCCGTTTTGAAAACCGTTGAATACCGATTAAAAAGCAAAGCATGCCAATCAAAGGCATTCCTAATATTTCAAGCGCGAAGCGTCCCTTGGCCAGCTTTTGTGTATCAAGAAGAGAATAAGGGCTTAACCAGGCTACAAAACCGGGCAGCGTCCTCATGTTGCCCAACATCGCAATTAAAAACAAACTCCCGATTAGCAAAAATAATCTTGTCCTTGTTCCTGCAGACTTATCTATTCCACAAGCCAGCATCAAAGCGATGCCGCCTGATAGAATCCATAGGCAAAGCTGACCCAGATTCAACACGGCAAACCAGGCTATGTTTAATTCTCCAGGCTTCAAAGCGGAAGCTGCCAGGATCGTCCCAATCATTCCGATCACCTGTGCAAGGATAAGGCAGGTTAACAATACCGCTCCATGCATCAATGCTAAAGCTCCACGATGCAGCGGTAAAGATAGATAAAGACTCATCTCTCTTGTTTCTATCATAGCGGGAAAAAGACGGATCGCCAGGTCAGCTGCCAGCAGCGAGCCCAACACAGGCATTATGAGTCCATGCATAAGAGACGCAATATGGTCTAGCAAAGCACTGTTCCCCCAAATATTGAGCGCGGAAAATAGCTCCGGAGCCTGTGCGCGTGAATCACTAAGTGCTCCCACAATCTCCTCGTCATAAAGGAATATGGCGCCAACAGATAACAGAGCGATCACTATCCCCACAACCAGCGTAATTCGGCTATGCTTTTTCAGCTGAAATAGAAACAACTCAAAACTCACAGCAAATCACCTCCGAATGAGCGCAGAAGATTATCTTCTGATTCCTCACGTCCGCCAACCAGGTCAAGAACACTGTACTTTGACAAAATATTAATCAAAGCCTGAGGGCTGGATGGAATAGCTACAATAGCTCGGTTGCGAATCAACTCAACTCCAGAATCCCATTCCTGCGCAAATGCGGAGGCTTGTTGCAAACTTGTGAACGTAATGTAATATACTTTTTGGCGCGTGACAGACAGAGACTCCGATGATTGAATAGCGATCAGGCGTCCCTTTCTGATAATCGCCGCGCGATCGCAACAGCGTTGCACCTGCTCAAAGACATGGGAAGCTATGACGATCGTTTTGCCTTTGGTGCGTTGTTCGTTGATCAAGTCAAAAACAGCTATTTGAGCATTGGGATCAAGTCCGGCACAGGGGTCATCCAGCAAAAGTATTTCCGGCCCATGCATTAAGGCCATTACCAGCAAAACTTTACGCCTGTCCTGTAAAGGCATAAACATGTAATCGCCAAGCGGGTTGACATCCAACCGTTCCATCAGCTCCTGGATACGGGATTTCCCCACCACAGCTCTGGCCCTTGACATCAGAGCTATGAACTCCTCTCCCGTCGTCCGCTTTGGCAGGGAGGCATCTTTAGGCAAGTATCCTACCCTTCCTACAATCTCATGCCGTCTTGAAAAGCAGTCCCAACCGCGTATGCTTACTTCTCCTTCATCTGCTTTTATAAAACCCATCAGTAAGCTCAGAGCAGTCGTTTTTCCCGCTCCGGTTGGTCCCAGAAGGCCAAAGGATTCTCCTTCAGCAATCTGTACGGAAAAATCAAAAAGGCCTTCTTCCTCTTCGTATATTTTGCTTGCATGGTGGAAAACGATCTCAGACACGAGCGCTCTCTCCTTGTCTAATGCCGTTTCGGCGTTTTGTATCCTCAGCTAGAAGGTGATAAATGACGGCAAACAGAGGAATCAAAAACAGCATACCCGTTATTCCCATAATACCGCCGCCCAAAGTAACAGCAACAAGTACCCAAATAGAGGGCATGTTGATTGCATTGGATAAAATGCGTGGGTAAATCAAGCTGGATTCAAGTTGCTGGACGGCCAGGTACATCAACAAAAACCAGAGCGTCTGTTCGGGTGCTGCCGTTACGATCATCAGAGCGCTGAGCGCTGCCGCGATATATGGGCCGAAAATAGGGATAAATGCGCATAAATAAGTAATAAAAGCAACAAATACTGCGTATGGGAAACCGAAAACTTCCATACAACCCCATACCAGCCCCGCGGAAACAAGCGCTTGAATCATTTGCCCGCCCAAAAAGCGTGAATAGGTATCGATCAGCATGCTCACCACACGCCTTATTGCTTTGCTATGATTTTTGGGGAGATAGGCAGATATCAAAGCGTCAGCTTGTCCTCTGATTCTTTCTTTGGAATAGAGCAGATAAATAGAGAATACCAGCCCTACAGCCAAGTTGATAATCATTTGTGCGGCGCTAAAAACAACGGTGGATGACTGAGTGATACCTCCAAGCAAAAAGTTCCCCGCACGTTGCGCAAATTCACGTATATTCAATTCGTTAGCTTCTTCAAAACCTACAAGCTGGCGCAAGCTCGTATTGTACTCAAGCAACCATGTCTCAAGTTGTTCAATGGCGGCGGGAACACGGCTTATCAGTGTGTCAGCTATGACGGCAATTTCCGGAATAATGACAATAAAGAACAGGGCGATCAAGGACAGCACCAGAAGAACGCTGGCCGTCAGGCATATTCCTCTTCTGAAGCGGCCAAGCAGGGGTACCTTCCATAAAAACTTAAAGTGATGCTCCAAAAACCGCATTGGAAGATTGATCATGAGGGCCATCAAAAGACCGACAATGAAAGCCATCATGATACCTATCAAATTCATCAGAAGGCTATAAAATAAATCGATCCGGTAGAGAAAAAAAGCAAACAGCATCAGAAGCATAATGTTTCTGATTCGCCTTCTGTCGTCCTGTCCGTTCGCATCCATCTTTTTCACCTCAGTTTATGGAAGTATAGCAAATGGACTGCTTAAACACAAGAAAACATGATGTGCAAAAAACTATTGACATAAGTTATCTTGAATCATATAATAATAAAGGTCAAAGAAGGTCAGTATCTTTGATCAGATGGAGGATGATCATGAACCAGAATCAATTAACTCAAAAAAGTACAGAGGCTCTCCAACGGGCGCAAGCACTTTGTAGTGAGTATGGCCAGCAAACACTTGAACAGCTTCATTTGCTTTATGCACTGCTTGAAAATCCGCAGGGTTTAATTTATCAATTAATCACAAAGATGAACAGGGATGCTGCTGCCGTTAATAGTGCTGTGCTGGAGGAAATAGAAAAAATGCCGCGCATCAAAGGATTGGCGCGCGAGCACAATAAGGCCTACATTTCAAATGATATGGATAAGGCCCTGCAAGAGGCAGAACGGATCGCCGAGCGCATGAAAGATGAGTACATATCAGTCGAGCATCTGTTTCTGGGCATCATGGCTGTGCCTGACCGCACCTTGAAAGCTTTGTTCCAGCGATTTGCCATCAATGAGCAGGACTTTTTAGAAGCGCTGAATACGGTGCGGGGCACAACCCGGGTAACAGGCGATAACCCTGAGGATACCTACGACGCGCTCAGCAAATATGCAAGTGACTTGGTTGCTCTTGCGCAAAAGCAAAAACTGGATCCTGTTATTGGACGTGACAGCGAGATCAGGGATGTAATCCGAATTCTCAGCCGGAAAACAAAAAACAATCCTGTATTGATCGGTGAGCCGGGTGTAGGTAAAACAGCTATTGCGGAGGGGCTGGCTCAGCGCATTGTCGCCGGTGACATCCCGGATAATTTGCGTGACCGCAGCATCTACTCGTTGGATATGGGCGCATTAATCGCAGGCGCAAAGTTCCGCGGTGAGTTTGAGGAGCGCCTGAAAGCCGTTCTCAATGAAGTAAAACAATCCGATGGGCGTATTCTGCTTTTTATTGATGAGTTGCACACCATTGTTGGGGCCGGTAAAACAGAAGGCAGCATGGATGCTGGGAATCTATTAAAGCCTATGCTGGCACGCGGCGAGTTACATTGCATCGGCGCGACAACTTTGGATGAATACCGAAAATATATTGAGAAGGATCCCGCGCTTGAGCGGCGTTTCCAGCCTGTGTTGGTAGAGGAACCAACAGTTGAAGACAGTATCTCCATTCTCCGCGGCCTCAGAGAGCGCTATGAAGTATTCCATGGCGTGAAGATACAGGATACAGCCCTGATTGCCGCTGCCCAATTGTCGCATCGTTATATCAGTGACCGCTTCTTACCCGATAAAGCTATCGACCTGGTAGATGAAGCCTGCGCTATGATCCGCACTGAAATGGACAGTATGCCACAGGAGCTTGATGAGAAGCGTCGCCGTATTATGCAGCTTGAAATCGAGGAAGCTGCTCTTAAAAAAGAAACAGACAAGATGTCTCAGACACGTCTTGAAAACCTGCAAAAAGAACTATCTGAGGACAGGTCGAATTTTGCCGAAATGAAAACCCGATGGGAAAATGAAAAAGACGAGGTTGGGAAAGTACAACGTCTTCGTGAAGAAATTGAGCGCATTGGTATCGAAATCGCAAAGGCGGAACGTGAATACGACCTCAACCGTGCTGCGGAGTTAAAGTATGGCAAATTGCCCAAGCTTCAACAACAGCTTAGAGACCAGGAAGAGCAGGAAAAGACTGAAAACCGATCCGGGATGGTGCGTGATAAGGTCACTGAGGAGGAAATTGCTCGCATTGTAGGCCGCTGGACAGGTATACCTGTCAGCAAATTGATGGAGTCGGACCGCGCGAAACTTCTGCGGCTGCCTGAGGAGCTGCACCGCAGGGTGATCGGCCAGGATGAAGCTGTACAGCTTGTTGCGGATGCCATTTTGCGATCGCGCGCCGGCATATCGGATGAAGCAAGGCCAATCGGCAGCTTTATCTTTTTGGGCCCTACAGGCGTTGGTAAAACAGAACTGGCCAAGGCATTGGCTGAAAGTTTGTTTGACGACGAGCGGAGCCTGATCCGTATTGACATGACAGAATACATGGAAAAATTCAGTGTCAGTCGTTTGATCGGTGCGCCTCCCGGCTACGTAGGGTATGAGGAGGGCGGCCAACTGACAGAGGCTGTTCGCCGGCATCCCTACAGTGTCGTGCTGTTTGATGAAATGGAAAAGGCTCATCCCGATGTGTTCAATATTTTGTTGCAGATCCTTGACGACGGACGTATAACAGATAGCCAGGGCCGGACAGTGGATTTTAAAAACACTCTTCTGATCATGACCAGCAACCTTGGCAGCAGCCAGATCCTGGAAGGCATTGATGGGGAAGGGTTCCTGACAGAAGGCGCAAGAGAGCGGGTCCAAAGCTTACTGCGAAGCCACTTTAAGCCCGAGTTCTTAAACCGTGTGGATGAAACAGTATTTTTTACCCCTTTACAGAAATATCAGATCAGAGAGATCATCTATCTGTTGATCAACCGCCTGAAAGCCCGTCTGAAAGCGCAAGAGCTTGATCTATATCTGACCGACGAAGCAGTTGATCGTATGATGGATTTGGGATACGATCCTGTCTACGGCGCGCGACCCATGAAGCGACTGCTTCAAAGCAAGATTGAAACGCTGGTAGCCAGAACTCTGGTAGAAGGCAGTGTGCCCACCGGAAGCACACTGGTTGTCGATGTTGACCAAAGTGGTGGATTCAGTGTCAGCAGTTCCTTGAATGACAAGTTATAATACGGATAAAAGCTTCGATTTGATCAAATGGCTTAGGCCCGTAGAAAGTAACAAAGCAAGGGCGTTTCAACACATAATTCAGATATATCGCTTCATTGAAGCATGAACCAAAAACAAGAACACACCTCTGGGACATCACGTCCTGCGGAGGTGTGCTCTTTATCAATATTACAGTTTTATGGTTTGTCCGTTGAAGAAACCGGTGCCGGGCTAACCGATGAAGCAGGGCTTGGCACAGTAGTCACTTGAGCCGTCGGGTAAAAAGTAGCTTTGGCAGTCCTCGGCGGATTGGTCGCGATAGTTTCTGTCATGACGTCAGGCCTTGCATTCGAAGATGGTGAAGATTTTGGAGATGGAACAGGTGTTTTCTCTGCTTCAGTGCTTGTATCAACTTCAACGGGAGCTTTTGTATTTAGGCTTTTCCCTATGGATTCTACTACAATATCCAAATCATCCAGCGTACTGCGCAGCACTCCTTGTACTGAACCTATGCTTTGAGCTACACGGGCTTTTTCCCCCTCCCACGCCAACTTTTCAATACGCAGATCATCGAGATTTTTCGCCAGATTCTCAGCTTGTTCATTCAACAACTTCAACTGACGTTGATCTCCCACCTTTTCAATCGTAAGATAGGTAATTGCCCCCAGACAGATGATCAGCAGAGCGATTAGAGTATAGCTTGATTTTTTCATCGGTTACACTCCCATTACAATTCTTCTGGCTTTATTCTATCATTAATCAGCCTCTGTGCCTATCCCTTGGCAACCCTATACGGCAAATGAAAATGATGATATAATACACAGGTCTTGAAAGGAGCAATCTACATGAAAGAGGACAAACAAAACATTTGGAATGTGCCCAATATCCTCACCATGCTGCGCCTTTTATTGATCCCTATTTACTGGGTGCTGATGATGGTGCGTAACAATGAGATAGCTGCTCTCATTGTTTTTGTTACCGCATCGTTGACTGACTTGTTGGACGGCTATATTGCCAGACACTATAACCAGGTAACCGATTGGGGCAAGTTGTTTGATCCCCTGGCTGATAAGTTGATGGTCGTCAGCGTAATGATAACACTGGTCCTCAAAGGGGCTGTTCCACTGATTATATTGATTATTGTCACTGTAAAAGAGATCATTATGGTCTTAGGCGCTGCCTATATGTTACGCCGGAAAATCGTTGTATATTCAAAGCCCTTGGGGAAAACAGCTCAGTTTACCATGGTTATCGGCATGATTCTTTCCTTTTTCCGACATAATCTTCAGGCACCGGTCCACCTGTATGTACTATGGATTGCCACAGGTATGATGCTTGTTGCTCTGGTGTATTACAGCCTGGGCTGCATCAAGGCGCTTCGGAGTCACAAGCAATCATTAACAAGCAAAAATAAGAAGGAGCAATAGGATGTTATCAAACCAAATCCGTGAAGGTCTCACCTTTGATGATGTTTTACTAATCCCCCGAAAAAGCAATATTCTTCCTAAGGAAGTAGATATTTCTGTTCAGTTGAGCAAAAAGATCAGGCTTAACATACCTCTTATTTCGGCAGCCATGGATACTGTAACAGACGCCCGCATGGGCATCGCCATGGCGCGGGAGGGCGGTGTAGGCGTAATTCACAAAAATATGAGCATGGACAGGCAAGCTGCCGAGGTCGATAAAGTAAAACGCAGCGAGCACGGAGTAATAACGGATCCTTTCTACCTGTCCCCCCATCATTTGATTGCAGACGCCAAGGCCCTCATGGCACGTTATCACATTTCCGGCGTTCCAATAACGGACTCAAATGGCATTTTAGTTGGTATTCTGACCAACCGTGATCTTCGGTTTGAAGAAGATGACAGCCGGGCCATTGGCGAGGTAATGACTTCAAAGAATTTGGTGACTGCTATCGAGGGTACTACGCTTGAGGATGCTAAAAAGCTGCTTGCCGCCCATCGTATTGAAAAACTACCCATCGTAGATAAAGATTTTCATTTACGTGGTTTGATCACCATCAAGGATATTGAAAAAAGTACTAAGTATCCTAACTCTGCGAAGGATCAAAACGGCCGTCTGCTATGTGCCGCCGCCGTCGGCGTATCGCAGGATATGATGGACCGTGTACGCTCACTGATAGCCGCCAAGGTCGATATCATCTCTATCGATACAGCGCATGGCCACAGCGCCTCAGTGCTCAGCGCAGTGGAACGTATACGTTCTGCGTTCCCTGAGATTACTTTGTTCGCGGGCAATGTCGCTACAGCTGCCGCCACAAGGGATTTGATCAGTGCAGGTGCTGATGTAATTAAAATTGGTATCGGGCCCGGTTCCATCTGCACAACGCGCGTGGTATCAGGCATCGGCGTCCCACAGATCACAGCGATTGCTGATTGTGCGGAAGAGGCTGATAAGTATGGCGTTAAAGTAATCGCTGACGGTGGGATCAAATATTCGGGAGATATCGCCAAGGCAATAGGTGCCGGTGCGGGTTCAGTCATGCTGGGCAGTTTGCTGGCCGGCACGGAAGAAAGCCCGGGTCAAACTGAAATATATCAGGGCCGAAGCTTTAAAGTTTATCGCGGAATGGGTTCCATGGGCGCAATGGAACAGTCGCACGGTAGTTCCGATCGATATTTTCAGGAGGATGCCAAGAAGCTGGTCCCCGAGGGTGTTGAGGGCCGCGTTCCCTATAAGGGCGCTTTATGTGACACCACCTTTCAGTTGATGGGGGGCTTGCGAAGCGCAATGGGTTACTGCGGGACCGGAACCATCGAAGAACTGCGTAAGGATGCTGAGTTTATGCGCATCACCTCTGCCGGTCTTACTGAAAGTCATCCGCACGATATCTTCATCACCAAGGAAGCGCCAAACTATTCAAGAATGGATTAATCTGTTTTTCCCAATAACTCAGCCCGGCCGATGATTCAGCCGGGCTGAGTTATTGGACAAATTGTTTATTACCTTGCGTTCTTGACCAGGGACCAGAGTGTATTGTATATGGTCATGAAATCAGATGGAATATCATTAAAGAACTCGCAGCTGTTGATGGTTTCTTCAGTAGGGTTCAGGTTGGGGTTCTCCAAATACTCATCCCCCAATAGATCAACTGCTCCCTGGATGGGTGTTGAGTACTGAATATAGTCCTGATTCATCATGGCAATCTCCGGCCGGCTGAGGAAGTTGATCAGCAGATGCGCATTCTCTGGGTTTTTAGCTGCCTTAGGAATAACCATACCATCCACCCAGACATTGGACCCTTCTTTGGGAACAACGTAGGCCAGCTTATCATTGAGGTTGATGGAATACTGCGCATCGCCGGACCAAACAACACCAAGGATCCCTTCGCCTGCAACCATCTTATCTTTGGTCTCATCCACCTGATAGGCCTTCACGATGCCATCCTGTTTTTGCTTGATCAGTAAATCCTTAGCTGCATTCAGCTCGAGCGGATCGCGTGTGTTCATCGAGTAACCCAAGTACTTCAGTGCCAGGCCAAGGCTGTCACGGATAGAATCCAGCATAAATACCTCGCCCTTATAAACGTCCTCAAACAACACAGACCAACTATCAATGGGGCCGTTCGTTCTGGTGGTATCATAGAGTATACCGACAGTTCCCCACATATACGGTACGGAATACTTATGATCCGGGTCATAGCTCGGGTTCTTAAGCCACTCCAGTGTTCCCTCAGCGTTGGGGATGCTGTCCATGTCAAGTTGAAGCAGAAGGTCTTCCTTGACCAAACGCTCAATCACATAATCGGACGGAAAGATAACATCGAACGCAGAAGGATTGGTCCGAACCTGCACCATCATATCTTCATTGGTGGTGAAGTTCATGTAGTTGACCTTGATGCCTGTTTCCTCTTCAAACAACCTGAGAGCATCGGGATCAATATAATCTTCCCAGTTAAATACATTCACACTTCCCTCCGCGTGGGCAGCGGGCAGCAGTGTCAGCATTGTAAGAACAGCAAGCAGCAGGGCAAGTGTTTTTTTCATTTTAAAATACCTCCTTCAGAATGTATGACCACTAATTTGACTCGTTGGTACGCCGGTTAACAACAAGCAGAAGAGACAGCAAGGAAACAAACATCAAAGCACTCAGCGCGTTCATCGTGGGTTTGATCCCCTTTCTCGCTTCAGAATAGATCAGCGTGGACAGGTTTTGCACCAATGGGCTGGTCGTAAAATAACTGATCGTAAAATCATCCAACGACAGCGTAAACGCAAGGATGGCCCCTGTAATAACACCCGGCATAATCGCCGGCATAATCACTTTCCTAAGCGCATAGCCGGGGGTTGCTCCGAGATCCAAGGCTGCCTCATAACTGAAAGTATTCATTTCTTTCAGTTTGGGCATCACGGAGAGCACGACATACGGCGTGTTAAAGGTAATGTGCGCCAGCAGCATCGTAACATAGCCGCGCTCTACCTTAGTAAAGATAAACAGCAGCATTAATGATATACCCGTTACGATATCGGGCATCGTCATGGGGATGTTGGTCATCGTCATCATCAGGCTTTGGGGACGCTTTTTCATCGCGTGGATACCGATGGCTGCCATCGTACCCAAGATCGTAGAAAATAACGACGCAAGCATCGCAATGCTGATGGTAACATACAGAGCCTGCATAATATTGGGGCTTTGAAACAACTGCACATACCAACGAAGGGAAAATCCTTCCCATTTGGCGCGACTGATCCCCGCATTAAACGACTGAAAGATCAGTACCGCAATGGGCACATACAAAAAGAGCAGAATGATTGCCAGATACATACGCTTCAATATTTTCATCAGATCAGGCTCCCTCCTTCCCCTTCGGGATCAACCTTGCGTAATAAACCAAGGCTTAGAAGAATCAGCACCATCATCACCAGACTCAGAGCACTTCCAACATTCCAGTCATCGGCTGTCAGGAAGGTTCGCTCAATCAAATCGCCAAACATCTCCGTATTACCTCCGCCTAATACGCGGGGAATAAAGAAAGTGGTCACCGAGGGCATAAACACCATCGTAATTCCGGATACAATACCCGGCATACTGATGGGGAAGACAACCCGCCAAAAGGTACGCCATTTGTTTGCCCCCAAATCCATCGCTGCCTCTGACAACTTGCTATCCTGGCGGCTCAGCGCGTTGTAAATGGGAAAGACCATGAATGGCAGATAGTTGTATACCATGCCAAGCAACACAGCCTGTGAATTATACATCAGCCTCGTTTTTCCAAAACCCAAGCTTTGAAGTAAAGTGTTGATTAATCCATTATCTTCCAGCAGGCTCATCCAGGCAATCGTTCGCAACAGGAAGTTCATCCACATTGGAATGATAAACAGCACCACAATGGTAGCCCCCAGCTTAAATTCGCGGTCTGCCATAATCAGAGCCGCAGGGTAACCCAGCAAAAGGGAAATTCCTGTGCATAAAAAAGCCATCCACAGTGAATACAGCAATGTATCCACGTTAACCATGCCTCTGGCCCCCATGCCCAGCATTTCGGGATCGAATCCTTGAGCAATCAGCTCGTTTTTCATTCCCCGATTGCTGTCCCAAAAATTAGCAAAATTTTCAATTGTTAAATTCCCTGCCTTATCGGTCAATGCATAGTAGGCAATCAGCACTAAAGGAAGGATGGTCGATACAATCATCCACAGCGTATAAGGCCAGGCATAAAACGAGCGCTTGATGCCCTTATTGCGGCGAATCATATGGATCAACATTGCCGCAAACAAAGCAAAGCCAAGGCCCATCAGCCAAAATGACCAGGTAGGCAGGATGGGACTATTCATTAGGCATTCCCTCCTCCATGGGCTTCATAATATGGATATTGAATGGAACAATGGACAAACCTACCTGGGATCCTTCTGGCTGCATGCTTGTCGAATGTACCTTCCAGGTAAACCCACCTGCTTCAATCATCATCTCATAATGTACGCCCTTAAACAGTACACTTTTGACAGTTCCAATCAATGGGCCGACATCTGATCCGACGATCACGATATCCTCCGGCCTGATCAATACATCCACAGGAGCATCCGGGGCAAAACCGAAATCAACGCAGGTAAAGTTGGCCCCGCAGAAATTGACTAACTCATCGCGAACCATTCGCCCCCTGATGATATTGCTTTCACCTATGAAATTAGCAATAAAGGCAGATTTTGGTTCGTCATAAATGTGTTTAGGCGTACCGATCTGCGCAATATAACCATCCTTCATTACGACAATGGTATCAGACATTGTCAAGGCTTCTTCCTGATCGTGAGTAACAAAAATAAAAGTAATGCCCAGACGCTGCTGCATACGCTTCAGTTCGAGCTGCATACCCTTTCGTAACTTCAGATCCAATGCGCCCAGAGGTTCATCCAGCAGCAGCACTTCAGGTTCATTGACAAGAGCCCTTGCAATGGCAATACGCTGCTGCTGGCCTCCGGAGAGCGATTCAACCCTCCGCTTGCCATATTCACGCAGGTTGACCAGATCCAACATATCTTCAACCCGCTTGGCAATCTCATCCTTGGGACGTTTGGATACTTTTAAGCCAAATGCGATATTTTCAAACACATTGAGGTGCGGAAACAACGCATATTTTTGAAATACAGTATTTACCCGACGTTTATAAGGCGGATAATCCGTAATATCCTGTCCGTCAAACAGCACACGGCCAGAGCTGGGCTTTTCAAAACCGCCGATAATGCGCAAGGTTGTTGTTTTGCCGCAACCTGAAGGCCCCAGCAAGGTCAGGAACTCATTCTTGCGCACATACAGATTAATATCATTCAGCACGGGCGTGCCATCATATTCCTTTGAAATATTCTCAAGCCTGATCAGCCTTGTTTGTTCCTGCATCGAAGCCTCCGGATGTTAAAATGATGGCGGCGTTGATATCCAGATAAAGCCGGCGCGCCGCTTGCCGGGATTAAAGATATGGTGTGTCTCTCTAGGATGCAGACAGAAGCTTTCGCCAGCCGACACCCGCAGGCGTTTATGCCCGATTATCAAATGAACCATACCTGAAAGCACGTAACCAAACTCCTCCCCCTCATGGGGAGGCATTTCCTGTGTCCGTCCGCCTGGCCCAAGCCAAACCAAAATAGGCTCCAGCTTATTTTTCTGCGCGTTTGGAATCAGCCAGGTAATTTCCCCTTTCAGGCCCTCCTCATCCTCTTTGATGAAATAATCATCATTTGAGAATACTATTTTTTCGTCCACCGTTTTTGCGAAAAAATCCGATAGGCTGCTGCCTAAGCATTCCAGCAAATCTGTCAGCGTGGCAATGGAAGGCGAGGTCAGGTTGCGTTCCACTTGAGAAATGAAACCCTTGCTCAGCTCCGCGCGGTCTGCCAGCTCTTCCTGTGTCAGATTACGGGCAATACGCAGGCTGCGAAGATCAGCACCAATGTCCATATCCCCTCCTGCTTGAAGTCAGCTTTTGTGCCCTGCCAGTTTACATATGCTAAACTTCCAAGCG
Organism: uncultured Christensenella sp.; assembly: GCA_964648235.1. Lineage (GTDB taxonomy): Bacteria > Bacillota > Clostridia > Christensenellales > Aristaeellaceae > UBA1038. Next base: position 48,287 of record CAZYKQ010000002.1, read on the forward strand.
TTGAATATTAAACCATTCATCCGGGTGCTTGTCAAGTGTTCTTGAAGGGTTTCTATCTCAATTATATTTTCCACAAAAACACATATCCGCCTTCTTTATAGATAAAAACAGAAGATATACGATTGCGCCAGCCCACTCAGACATGATAAAATTAGCATATAAGTTAAGAAACAAGGAGTATTTCATGCAGCTAAAAAGCGATCATACTATTGAAATAGACGGCCATCATCTGGATCTGGAGCAGTTTATTGCAGTCGTCAGGCATGGCGCACGGGTTCATGTTTCTCAAGTGGCGCAGGAACGCATGCGCCGCTCCCGCAATGTCGTGGAGGATATTGTAAAGAGCCGGCGCCCTGCTTATGGAATCAATACTGGTTTCGGGGATTTTTCGCGTGTATCCATTAGTTCTGAGGATGCCAATACCCTGCAAAATAATCTGATTCTCAGTCATTGTACAGGCATGGGTGAGCCTTATCCCGAGGAAGCGGTGCGCGGGATGCTGTTGCTTCGCGCCAATGCGCTGTGCGGAGGCTTCTCAGGCATTCGTCCTGAGATCGTCATTACAATGGCGGATATGCTAAATCATGGTATTCACCCTGTCGTTCCTCAGAAAGGTTCATTGGGTGCGTCGGGTGACCTTGCCCCTCTGTCCCATCTGTCGCTGGTATTGCTGGGGCTTGGCGAAGCTGACTATCAGGGAGTGCGTATGCCAGGAGCGGCAGCGATGAAGCGCGCCGGATTGCCCACTTATTCTCTGCTTGCCAAAGAGGGCCTGGCCCTGATCAACGGTACCCAGGCAATGTGCTCAACAGGAGCACTGGCGCTCTATGATGCCCTGCAGGCGGCACAGCTTGCTGATGTTATCGCCTCCATGTCCCTGGAAGCGCTGCGCGGCTTGACCAGCGCCTTTGAAGACAGAGTTCAGTCCGTACGGCCTCAAAAGGGTCAAATTCCGGTTGCGCGCAACCTTCGTTTGCTGTGCGAAGGCAGCGCTATCCTTGATAAGTCAAAAGATCTCCGCGTGCAGGATGCCTATACCCTTCGCTGCATCCCCCAGGTGCACGGCGCTGTGCGCAGGGCTCTGCAGCATGTAGTGGAAATCGTTACGGACGAGTTAAACGCTGTCACCGACAACCCTTTGATCTTCTCAGAAGACGGCGCGGTGATATCCGGCGGCAACTTTCACGGCGAGCCTCTGGCATTGGCATTTGATTACCTGGGCATTGCCGCAGCGGAGCTCGCTAACATCTCAGAGCGCCGGCTGGAACGCATGGTCAACCCACAGTTAAGCGGCTTGCCTGCATTCCTGGTAAAGCAGGGGGGGCTTAATTCCGGCATGATGATTGTGCAGTACTCAGCGGCTTCCATGGTGTCGGAAAATAAGATTTATGCTCATCCTGCCAGCGTTGATTCAATCCCTTCCTCTGCCAACCAGGAAGATCATGTCAGCATGGGGACGACAGCGGCTCGCAAAGCCCGCCTGATCATTGAAAATACCTTGAGCGTTCTTGCAATGGAGCTGATGTGTGCCTGCCAGGGCTTGGACCTGTTGGAGGACAAACCTTCACCCATACATGAAGCGATCCACAAACGCGTCCGCCAACTGGTCAGGTATTATGAAAAAGACAGGGAAATCAGGCTGGATATTGACGCTATGAATAGCTTCATCCGCAGCGATGACCTGCTGCGGATGACAAAAGAAATGATTCCCGACTTTGAGTGATGTCAGTTTTCTACAACAAGAACTCCATCCTTGATAACCTTGCTGACAAGGTTTTCACCAAATCGGTAGAATAAATATTCTAAATTGTTACTTTTCCACAAGATCACATCGGCCCGCTTGCCCACTTCCAGCGTGCCGATTTCTTTTTCAAGGCCGATCGCCGATGCAGCGTTGAGTGTCACAGCTGTCAGAACCTCGGCAGGCAGCATACGGTACTGCCAGCATGCAAGGTTCATGACCAACTGTAGATTGAAACTCGGACAGCTACCAGGGTTAAAATCAGTCGCCACACATAGAGGTATCCCCTGTTTGATCATATCCCGCGCGCGGGCGTAAGGCTTGCTAAGGTAAAAAGATGTTCCAGGCAACAGACAGGCAATCACGCCGCCTTGCGCAAGCGCCGCTAGTCCCTCGTCATTCGCGGCGATCAGGTGTTCAGCAGAAATTGCGCCAAGCTCACCGGCCAGTTCGCTGCCACCAATAGCGTTAATCTCATCCGAGTGTATCTTCGACCTCATTCCAAGAGCCTGCGCGGCTTTCAGCACGCAACGAGACTCTTCGACGGAAAAAACACCCATTTCACAGAATACATCACAAAAATCCGCCAAATTTTCTTCTGCGATCGCCGGCAGCATGTCATTAATTAATAGATCTATATAGTTTTCTCTGTTATTCCTGTACTCTAGGGGCAGAGCATGCGCGCCCATGAAGGTGGATACAAGGCGAATAGGCTGGATCATGTTCAATGCTTTTGTCACACGCAGCTGTTTTAGCTCTGCTTCAAGGCTCAGACCGTAACCGCTTTTTGCTTCACAGGTTGTAGTGCCGTGGTCAAGCATACAGGATAAGGTATGGAGAGCCTTGTTTTTCAGTTCTTCCTCGCTGACGGCTCTGGTTGCGCGTACAGTGGACAGAATGCCCCCACCCTGTGCAAGGATCTCCAGATAGGGAACGTCCCGCAATTTCAGCGGCAGCTCATTCTCCCGCCAACCGCCGAACACCAGATGTGTATGCGCGTCAACAAGGCCTGGCGTGACAAGGCATCTGTCTGCGTCCACCATCTGCTCAGCAGATACATCAGGCTTTCCCTGCCCTATATCCGATATTCTTCCATCGTGAATCAGGATGTAAGCGCCTTCAAGCAGGCGGATATCTCCCTGACCTTTTCCTGATTTGGCTTCACTACCATGAGGCGTCGCCAGAAGGCCTATGTTATGAATCAGCAAGCTCATCTTGTCCCCTCTATTGCCTGGCGGACAAGCGCGCTGTCTGCTATATAAGGCAGGGTAATGCAGTCGCTGCCTCTAAACTGATCATTATATGCTTGCGCCGTTTCAATGGCATGCTCATTCATTGCCCAGGATCTGCGGGACACGCCCACCATAACGTCCCAGGGCATGGCCATGCGCAGGATCTCATCCACGCGCTCGCTTCCGTCCAGCACCATACCAAAACCGCCGTTGACGGATTTACCGATGCCGACACCCCCTCCGTTGTGCAGCGCAGCCATGGTCATCCCACGGGCGCAATTGCCGGCAAAACACTGGACTGCCATATCTGCCATAATATTGGATCCGTCCTTGATGTTGCTGGTTTCACGAAATGGCGAATCGGTACCGCCCGTATCATGGTGATCGCGTCCAAGCATCACGGGGCCAATTTCTCCATTACGCACCATCTCATTAAACTTGAGTGCGATATTCATCCTTCCAAGCGCATCCTGATAGAGAATACGGCATTGCGTGCCGACAACCAGTCGGTTCTTTTTGGCATCCCGCACCCATATCCAGTTATCCCTATCCTGATAACGGCGATCCCGGTCAATAGCGTCCATCGCGGCCTGATCCGTTTTATCAAGATCTTCTTCCTTGCCGCTGAGGCAGCACCATCGGAAAGGGCCATAGCCATAGTCAAACAGCTGCGGCCCAAGAATGTCCTCTACGTAAGATGGGAAGATAAAACCGTCCAGATCGTCACGGCCGTTTTTGCATATATCGGTGCCCCCTGCATCATATACTGCCTTCAGGAAGCTGTTGCCGTAGTCAAAGAAATAGGTCCCTTTCCCGTGCAGGGCACAGATCAGCTTGTAGTGGTGGCGTAAAGAAATATCGACCAGCTTGCGAAACTCCTCCGGCTCTTCACTAAGCATACGTGTGCGTTCCTCAAAGCTGAGCCCCTGCGGGCAATAACCTCCGTCATAGGGCACATGGCAGGAGGTCTGATCGCTCAGCAAATCTACATGGATATCATGTTCAAGAAGATAGTTGAGCAGGTCAACCACGTTGCCGTGGTATGCAATGGCACATGCTTTCTTTTCTTTCTGCATGCGAAGTGCCGTATGAGCTGCCTGTTCGAGTGAATCATACTTCATGCTGACCCAACCCTGCTGAAGGCGGGTCTCTATGCGGGAGGCATCTACCTCCGCAATGATGGAGACGGCTCCTGCAATTTCAGCTGCCTTGCCCTGTGCTCCGCTCATGCCCCCCAGGCCAGAAGAAACGAAGAGTTTTCCTGCCAGATTATCTTCAAGCCTCAGGCCAAGTTTAAGGCGCCCTGCGCCAAGCAAGGTGTTAAAGGTGCCATGAACGATACCCTGCGGGCCGATGTACATCCACCCGCCCGCCGTCATCTGTCCGTAGTTGGCAACACCAAGTGCGGCCGCGCGGTTGAAGTTCATTTGGTCATCATACATACCAACCATCAGGCCATTGGTGGTAATCACACGGGGCGCTAAAGGATGGGAGCGAAACAGGCCCAATGGGTGTCCGCTCATCATGACCAAGGTCTGATCCTGCGTCAATTGCTCCAGATAATGCTTAATCAGCCGGTATTGCATCCAGTTCTGACAGACCTGACCGGTTTCACCGTATGTAACCAGCTCATAGGGATAGAGGGCTACTTCAAAGTCAAGGTTATTATCGATCATCACCTGCAAGGCCCTTCCCTCCAGGCAATTCCCTTGATAGCTATCAACGCAAGCCCCTCTGATGCGCCCCTGAGGCCTGTAACGATAACCATAAATACGCCCATGCTCTGCAAGCTCCCGCGCAAATTCTGATGCCATCACCGCATGATGCTCGGGGGGAATATAGCGAAGCGCGTTTTGAACAGCCAGTTCACATTCCGATTGGCTCAACACAGCTTCCCTTTTTGGAGCGCGCCGTATACCCGGCTCAAAGGGAGGCTGCTCGGGCAATGGGCCGGATAGCCAACTCATATTCATATGTTCCTGCTGCATCAGAGGCCTCCTGTCATAATAGCTTAAGGCAGCTCGTTGCCCGCCGCCAGGTAGATTTCATACCATTCGTCCCGCGTGAGGCGGATGTCCGCGGCTTTCACACAGTCCCTCAGCCGCTGAATGTTCATGGTTCCGGTCACAGGCTGCATATTTGCCGGATGGCGTAACAACCAGGCCATGGCAATGGTTGTATTGCTCACGCTGTATTTTGCGGCAATCTTATCAATCTTTTCATTAAGTCTGGGGAATTTTGAGTTGCCCAGAAAGACGCCTTCAAACATACCGTATTGGAAAGGTGACCAAGGTTGAATGGTGATATCATGCAGGCGGCAGTAATCAAGTACACTGCCGTCGCGGTTGAGCGCAAACTCATCCACCATATTTACATGTTGTCCTTGGGATATCATCGTCGCATTGGTTATGCTCAGTTGGAGTTGGTTTGCCACGATCGGCTGACGCACATAGCGCTTCAGAAGCTTCATCTGCATCGGATTTTGATTGGATACGCCAAAGTGGCGTACCTTGCCGCTTTCGTACAGAGTATCAAAGGCCTCAGCCACTTCCTCAGGCTCCACCAGAGCATCCGGCCTGTGAAGAAGGAGAACGTCCAGATATTCCGTATTCAGCCGTTTCAAGATACTATCAACGGACGTAAGAATATGAGCCTTGGAAAAGTCAAAGGCAAGGCCGGGACGGATACCGCACTTTGATTGGAGAAGCACTTTTTCACGAACATTGCTGTTCATATGAATCGCTTTAGAGAAAATAGACTCACACTCACCCCCGCCGTATATATCCGCATGGTCAAAGAAGTTTGCCCCCTCCTCCAGGGCAGTTTGAACAAATTGTTCCGCCTGCGCCGGTTGCAGGCTGTTGATACGCATGCAGCCTACCGCAATGGTCGGCACTTGCAAGCCGGAAGCACCCAGCCTCACAGTTCTCATACCCTTTATCCTCCCTTACTGAACGGATCGGTAGATTTCAAGTACATCCTGCCAATAAAGTTTTTTCAGTCCGCCGATAGGCTGCTCATTACCAAAGGTATGGCCTGTAGCTTTCTGAGCCATCTCCTCAAACCTTTCAGCCTCTATTCCAAGGCCGCCTAATGTAGCAGGAAGACCCATGGCAGCATAGAAGCGCCTCAGCTTCTCGATGCCTTCCAGCACGATGCTGTCTGGATCGCGGAAACTCCCTTCCACCCCCATCACATTGACAGCAAACTGTACAAACATGTTGACGTTGTCCTTATAAACATATGTCATCCAGGCGGGTGTCAGCACAGCCAACCCCGCGCCGTGCGCCACATCATAGATGGCGGACAGTTCATGTTCCATTTTATGGCATGCCCAATCCTGCTCACGCCCCATGCCAACCAATCCATTGTGAGCGACCGTTCCGCTAAAGCCAAGCTCACACCAAGCGTCATAATCGTTGGGATCTGACAATGCCTTGGGCGCGTTTTTCATCAGCGTTTTCAACACTGTCTCGCACAATCCATCCGTAAGGTCAGTATGCGTCGTGTTGGTAAAATAGCGTTCAAACACATGGCTCATCATATCAGCGACACCGTTGGCCAGCTGATTCTTAGGTAATGTATAGAAAAGCTCCGGGTTGATTACGCTCAGCAAGGGACGCAGATAAGGACTGCCGTACCCATACTTTAGCTGTTTTTCTTCATTCGTGATCACCGTATCACCGCTGGATTCGCTGCCTGCGGCAGGAATGGTCAGGATGGTCGCAACAGGAAGCGCGCGTTCGATGCGCTTGCCTTCTTCATACACTTCCCAAATATCGCCTTCATAGAAAACACCCATAGCAATTGCCTTGGCGGAGTCGATCACACTGCCGCCGCCGACAGCCAGGATCAGATCGACATTCTCCCTTTTGCACAGCGCGATGCCCGCGTGAACCAATGACAGGCGAGGATTAGGCTTCACGCCAGCCAGCTCCACAAAATCCACGCCCTGCTCCTTCAGCGAGGCAATGACACGGTTATACAGGCCACTTTGCCTAATACTTCCGCCGCCGTAATGCAATAGAACCTTTTTGGCGTGAGGCTTCAGCAGTTTTCCGATTCGTTGTTCGGTATCCTTCCCAAAGACGATACGGGCCGGTGAGTAAAAATCAAAATTCAACATCAATTTTTCTCCTTTCATTTCTCAGGTCTATTTGGCAGTCTTTCAGCTGCATATCCGTCTAAGCGTGAGACAGCTTATCACCGCCGGTTCATAATTCTATTCTATCCCATTCTTGCGGTAAAGCGCAAGGCAGGCAGGGATCAGGGTAAGGTTCATTTTCGATCTGCTCATAACCTTCGCTCAGGTTGTAGGCTTATTTGAGAATGTGCCGAACAAATTCTATGCATCAAGCAGCCGAATCGCGTTGCGTGTTCTTGCAGGTTTTTATATGGCCAGATAGTCAAAGTATACACCAAGTTCATCCACGGCTAAAATGAAATTGGGCTTTTGGAAGGTGTATTCAGTATCTACGTCAGCTTCTATCACGCGTTGCAGCTATGCACAGTTTGTACTTTATTTTAATCATACTTGTTCTGTCAGCCAGTTACTTAACTCCTTGTATCCGCCTTGGGGATAGATCGATGTGTCCCTGTTTTTTTCATTGATCAGACAGTCTGTCAGTAAGAAAACGCGCATGCCAAGCTCCGCCGCTACCATGTCATCATAGGCATCATTACCGACCATAATGCAATTTTCCGGTTTTTCACCGATCTTCTCCATGATCTCCAAATAGTAATTGGTATTTGGCTTGCAATAATGATAGTCTTCATAGGTGGTATACAGTTCAAAATCATCAGGCAAAAGACCAGCCCAATGGATGCGGTGATAAGTAGCAACGCGCGGAAACAAGGGATTGGTCGCTAAAACAAGGCGATGTCCGTCCTCCTTCAATCTCCCGATCAGTTCCGCAGCGCCGGGATGAAAGCCGCAGGCTTCCTTTGCCTGTTGAAATTCATTGGCATAGAATGATTCAAATACTTCTCTATTCCGCACCGCTTCGGGCCCCATGTGTTGTTCAAAAGTCTGCCAGAACCGCTGCTCATTGCTCATGCTGCCATCATTAAAAATCATAGCATAGGTCCCCCGCCCCAGCGCATCAAGCACTTTCTGTGGGTTATAGCCCTGAGAAGCCACCTTTTTACCAAGCAAACCAAAATATACTTCAACAAACTTGTCCTGATCCATGGGTAGCAATGTTCCGTCCAAGTCAAATAACAGCGTCGTCATTGTTTCCTCTTTCCCGAACAAAATTGAAATAAAAAGAAGGGGCGAACCCTGTAACAGGTACGCCCTTTTTGGTGGAGCATAGGAGACTCGAACTCCTGACCCCAACACTGCCAGTGTTGTGCGCTACCAACTGCGCTAATGCCCCGAACAGCGAAACCAACTATATCACAACTATTTATCTTTGTAAATACCCTGTTCACGAAAAAACGTAGAAAATAGTCATGTCTCATGATATAATTACTGTAGTAATAAACTCTTATGACCGGAGGAATCTCATGCCACGAAGGCTTATGAGCAGCCTGAAGACCTTTAGGGTACGTATAATCGTTATTGTAGCGTTATGCTGGCTTTTACCTATGTTGGTTTTGGGTGTTTACATGAGCAGTATTTTTGTTGACGCTTTGAAAATAAAAACTGAACAGGCACTTCAGTCAGGACTTCTTCACGCTGAGGATCTGACGATCAGTGAAGTTGAACGTGTACTCAAGAAATCAAAAGATATTACTTATGACGAGATTATCTATGAAAACTATATTTCTTATCAAGAAGGAAAAATTGATTATGAGGGGTTTTATACCGCTAGTCGCTCATATTGGCAAAAAATGTTTCAGCGTGAACAGGTAATGCCCTTCACTGCTTTCTTTTTTCTGGATGAGCCCTGGCGGATGCTGCATACAGCCGATGATGCCGCTCAGGTGCAGCGATTCAACGAAGCAGTAAAGCCCTCGATTCTTCTGTTATCAACAGCGCTTGATACGCGCAGCCGTTTTGCCTGCATTGATGACAATCTTTATCTTGTGAGAAACTTGTATAATCGCCATCTTGAACCGTTTGGCATGGTGGTGCTAGGGCTGAATGCAGACATTCTCTTATCCCCTTTGTTGAATTCCGACACCATTTGGCAGGGCAAAGCTGACATTATACTGGATGAATATATTCATATAGCCGATAATACACATCCCTTTGTTTACGCGGACTACCGCCCTGGTTTGCTTGAGGAGGATCGCAGCATAAGCTACAGCCGGCGCGTAAAAACATCTGACTACCAATTGACGTATCGGGTCAGACTTGATCAGTCCATTGTGTTTGGGCAATTGAATGAATACTACCACCTGTTGTGGATTCTGATCATGTTATTAATTCCGCTCGCTGCCTTGATCATGATGTTCATCCATCGGCGAATGACAAAACCTTTGGCCCGTCTGTCGGCAGCCACCCAGCAGATGGCACAGGGAGAGCTGGGTGTAACTGTGCCCATGCAAGGTGCTGATGAAATTGGCAGCCTTGGCCGATCTTTCAACACAATGAGTTTGCAAATACAGCACCTGATCGACAAATCCTACAGGGAAGAATTGGCCCTGCGAGACGCGCGCATCTCTGCCCTTCAAAGCCGTATCAACCCACATTTTATGAACAATGCGCTGGAAATGATGAATTGGCAGGCACGCATGGAAGGCGCCCAGTCCGTTGGTCAGATGATCGAAGCACTCAGTACTTTAATCAATGCGGCGCTTGATCGAACCGACGAACGTACTGTGCCACTGTATTCGGAATTAGAAGTGGCTGACGCATACTTCTTTTTCATCAAACAACGCTTTGCCGGGCGAGTCAGCATCGAAAAATCCTATGATGATTCAATGCTCGAGTGGCAGGTCCCGCGCTTAATTATTCAAACGCTGCTTGAGAATGCCGTGGAACACGGCATCGCGCCGGCAGGCGGTGGAGTGATACGCCTTGAAGCCTATGTAAAGGGAGAACTGCTGTATATTGACGTTCGTAACAACGGTAAGCTTCTAAGCCCACAGGAGCAGGAAAAGGTCAATGGTCTGCTAAATAACATCAAAGGCTCAAACAGCGAACACATTGGCATTCAAAATGTCATCCTGAGACTTAACTTGATCTATCATGGAGAAGCAGGGCTTGCAATATATGCGGATGAAAATGGCGAGACCCTGGCCCGCATCCACATTCCTATTGACCAAAGCTATGGTGAATCCCCTCAAAGGAGCGTGATATAGATGAATAAACGAATCGTTCTCATCTTCTTGGTTTTTGCACTGGTTTGCTGCTTCAATGCCGTGCTGTCTGAAAACGTAAGGTTGCGTACTGTCAGCACCTTCGCCGGTATGGATGCCGGGCTTGAGTATGTTGATCTGCTTCATACCTGGGAAGCGCAGACGGGCAACCAGGTAGATGACCGTTCCGCTGCCTCCGATGAGTCATGGAAAATAGCGATGCTCAATGATTTCGCTGCCGGCAACGAACCTGATGTGTTTTTCTTCTTCGCGTGTACAGCCGATTCAAAGCCCCTGCTAAGCCGCGTAGTTCCAATTCGTTTGATCAATGAAACCTATCCGGGCCTTCACCTCAGGGAAAGCGAAAGCCTGCGGGAGGACGACGGGCTGGTCTACGCCATCGATGTTCGTCCCTTCTGGGAGGGCTTGTTTATTAACACGGATCTGTTTGAGCGCTACGGTCTTGAACTGCCGACAGACAGTGAAAAATTCGAGAGGGCGGTTCAAATTTTTCGAAGGAACAACATCATCCCTCTTGCGATTTCCTTAAGCGACATCCCACACTACCTTGTTGAGTTTTCTATTCTCTCAAGCGGAAGCGTAAAAGATCATCAGTCTCGTCCCAAACAAAATGCCGATATCCCCGATTCATGGGCCAGAGGCATGGAACTGATACGGCATCTGTATAAAATCGGTGCTTTCCCTGACAATGTGAATGCCACTTCAGAGGATTTAACCACTGCCCTGTTCATCAACAAGCAGGCAGCCATGCTGTTGGACGGGTCCTGGCGTGCCAACAGCATCCCCAATGAAAGCTGGAATACAACGATCGTTCTCCCGTTCCCTGTTTTCAGTGAGGAGGCTGATCCCAGCGCCATAATTGGAGGTACCTCCATGGGATTTTATATCAGCAAGCGTGCCTGGGAGGATGAAACGAAACGCGATGCTGCCGTCAGCCTTTTAGCTCATTTGACCAGTGATAGCGCGCGGGCAAAACTTGGTTTTTCCTTTGAGGGAGAGATGCTGAAAAGCGCCATCGCCCTTACAGGAACGGCTTCAGAAAATGGAACGCTGGCCTTTCCGATCAGTGATGCGATGGACTCCGGGGCGCGCAGCTACTGGTTTAGTCAGATACCATCCATTGCCGATGGTTCCGCAGACATTCACCAGGTATTGCAGGAGATGGTCCGGCGCGGCGCGTTCACAAGATCAAAATAAGGGGGCAGATGATGCTGTTAAAAGTTGTACTGGTGGATGATGAGCAGATCATACTAAATGGTCTAAAAAGTGTGATTGTATGGGAAAACTACGGATGCAAAGTGGTTGGTACAGCAACGGATGGAAAAAGTGGGCTTGAAATGGTACGACGTTTAAAGCCGGATATTCTGTTCACTGATATTCGCATGCCTAATTTGGATGGTATCGCGATGATCGCGGCGCTCAAAAGTGAATTTCCAAGCATGCAAGTCAGCATATTAACCGCCTACCGTGAATTTGATTATGCGCGCAAGGCCCTTTCCTTAGGGGTAGCGCGTTATCTGCTAAAGCCCAGCAAAATGAATGAGCTGGAGGAAGCAATTGCTTATATGTCAGGCTTGCTGCACGATAGCAGGCCCTCTGAAACTGATCAAAATTTACAGGCTGATAGCGGCGGCAGCTCGGATCCATCAGCTTTTATTGTGAGTGCAGCTTTGCAGTATATGAAGGAAAACTGCCACCGGCGCATCCGACTGTCAGACGTAGCGGACAGCGTATATGTCAGCCAGTGGCATCTTTCAAAGCTTCTTAACCGGTATACAAACAAAAGCTTTTTTGACACCTTAAGTGAGCTTCGGATCGCTAAATCCAAGGAAATGATCTCAGACCCTTCTTTACGCATCCATGAAATCGCGCTGATGGTGGGTTTCTCCGATGTTGCGCACTTTTCAAAGACCTTCAAACGGCTTACAGGTAAATCGCCTGTTGATTACAGATTAAATCGCGACAGATCAAACCCCGGAGGATAATTCGAAAAAGAATTATGGCCATCTGCTATGGTTTTACAAGATGCTGATCCTCAGCGATATGCAAGCTTTTACCTTCATACCGGATCTGGCAAATTTTTAGGCGGAATCTGATAGAGTCGATCTGATGACTACTCGGGAGGGTCTGCGCCGGAAAGGATTGGAGCTTCGCGATATGATTTCCAGCGATTGGGTATCAATCAATAAGGAAAAGCCTTGAAATCGAGAGATTTCAAGGCTTAGCTGGCAGGGGCAGAAGGACTCGAACCCTCAACAAAGGTTTTGGAGACCCACGTGTTACCATTACACCATGCCCCTTTAAGTCAACAGCGATATTATAGCCAAGCCCTCTCCCGGTGTCAAGCGCAAATTGTTGATTTGCTTTA
>CAZYKQ010000003.1:0-53617 GCA_964648235.1 uncultured Christensenella sp.
TTGCTTAATTTCTCCAGTGTTTTCAACGGGTTTGGGGTTTTTCAGTGGGCCCTACCTAAATTCAGATAAAATGATCTTATGAATAACCCTTCCGAGACGAAGGTTTAATATATTTATAGAAAGATAAGTATTTACTATCCTCTGAATTTAATGAAATTATTTTTGACGAGGGTATTAAGTTGTTGTGAGATTTCAAAAAAATCTCGATTTAAATCCAACGTTTGAACGCTGATTTTATTACCACTCATATAGTAAGTATTATCAGGTTGTATAGATTCGTCAGTTTTGGCATATAGAAGGATTCCAGACACCTTGTGGTTTTCCTGTCCAAAACATGAATCCCTATTTTTAACATATGTAAAAATCTGATAAAGGTTAGCAGAATGAAGTGTATGCACATCATAGTGTTCTCGTGTCGTATGTGAATAATATTTTGCATCAATTATTAACACTTCATTACCACTAGATAGGGTGATATCACTATGCATTGCCGGTAAAAGCGTATCTTCTCCGTTATCCAATGCCCATCTTATTTCTGATGCGTTTACGCTTAAAGATGGGAATTTTTTGATATAGTATTCAAGAAGAAATTTCTCATACAAACGGCACATTCGTTGTTCATCAAGAAAGGAAGCTAGCCTATATTCTCCAGCCTCAGTCGTCATAAGCATTCCTTCTAAAATGAGCTGGCAGATGCTAATGAGCATTTGGTATGTTTGATTATTTCTTCGAAAACGGATTCCTGCCCATCGAATTGAATCAGGATCAATAATATCGATACTAGAAAAAAACAACATTTCTTTCTTTAGAGTATCCTTATAAACAGATTTGACATTTGAGAATCGTAGTAGAATTATAACTGTTGTTTTCAAGATTTGATTTAGCAAGTTATTCTCTGAAAGCTCATCAAAATCGCATGAGAGGATTCGCTGCCTAGTTATTTTTTTGTTCAATGTACTAGGAATATCAACTCTCCCTCGCATTACCATAATGTCTTCTCGTTTATTAAGATATTCCCGAAACAACCCGTGTTTTAATTGTTGACCAATTCCCTTTGCAAGAATCGCCGCAAGAAGATTGTGAAAATCTTCAAATTCTTCTATTGCTACATCGTCAAAAAAAGACTGATTCAATGAAGTGAAAGCATAAGACAACATATAGTAGATATTCTTGATAAGAATATTATTCTTCTTTTTCATTGAAACATACCATGAAAAATATTCTCCCAACGTTGAAGCTTCATGCTGTCATCAAACCAATATTCGCGCAACATTGGCAATAAATCGAAATCCACAATTGCTTGCATCCATTCTTGCGTACAAATACTTTGATTACAAAAATAACTATGTCCAATGCAGAACCCTTGCCCCAAAGATTTATCTTTTGTAATTTCCCGATTTAGATCTTGAATCTTGAGAATTAATTCGTTGAATGTCTCATTATCCAGATTTTGTTGATACTTAATGAATCCATCGGAATCAAAACCTGGTTCCATTTCAATAAAGCTAAACCGACGGCGGAGCGCATAATCAATCATTGCAAGACTTCGGTCAGCTGTGTTCATCATACCAATGATGAAGACATTCTTTGGAACTGTGAAAGCCGTTCCATTATATGCAAGTGTAGTTTTTTTGCCTCTGTAATCCCGCTCAATCAACATGAGCAACTCGCCAAAAATTTTGCTTAAATTACCGCGATTAATCTCGTCAATTATAAAGAAAAAGTCTTGGTCAGGTTGATTCGATGCTTTCTGGCAAAAGCGATAGAAAACACCGTATTTAAGTTCAAAACCATCATGTACGGGTTTATATCCCATCATGAAATCTTCGTAGGAATAGTTCTGATGGAACTGGATAAATTCGATGCGGCTTTCATCCTTTTCTTCCATTATTGAATATGCAAGGCGTTTGGCAGCATAGGTTTTACCTACACCTGGAGCACCTTGTAGGATTATGTTCTTTTTATTTTTTAAAACAGAGACTAACATATCATATTTGCTTTCAGTCATATAAACTTCTTTGAGAAATGATTCCTTATCATATTTATCTATTTTGTTTTTTTGAGGAAGAGGGTTTTCATCTCGAATCATGTCGATGATGAAGTCGAACTCACCCTTTGTTAGCTTGAATAAGCTACCTTGCGGATTGCAGAAATACTCGATTTTCTCCAGTTCCTTACAATTCTTCAATATTTGATAATCAATAGGAGCAGAAAGACTTTCAGTTTTCTCAAAACAGAGTTTTTCTCCGTCTTGTTCTGCACTGATCTTTCCAAGTGCAACGATTTGCTTCACAGGATTTGTTTCGTATCCGATAATGATGTCGTCAGCTTTGGCATCCAAAAAGTTCTGGAAAATACGACGTTTATTCCCATTGTTGTTATAAAGTGAATATGACTGAACCTCTCCGACAGCAATTTCTGAAAAGCTCCAAATCTTTGGATTGGCATTTAGCCACCAATAGCCATGTTGTTTAATTCTATCACCAAGAAGTTGCTTAATCGATAGACCGAAATAAGGCTTTAGGATCAGATCTTCAAACAATGGCTTATCATCTACCTTTAAACAAGTAGTGTTATCATTAGGTGTCCACCATTCTTTGATTCCATTATAAGGATCGCTGATTATCGCATTAGCGATAACTCGATAGGGTCTTTCAAACCATCCATTCTTTAGCTCTTGGTTTTCTACAGCATCGTCGCTAATAATCTGACCTAAGAGATGAATTCTATTGCCATAACAAAGGAAAAAGTAATCGCCTTTTCTTATGGCGCTAGTAAATAACTCTTCTTGAAGTGCGTTCGTTGAGGCATTGGCACTAGTCATACTCTGTACCACAATTACATTACGCTCCAAAAAAAGCTGTTTGTTTTGATCAGACATGCTTACAGAGTCAGTTTCATGGCTGATTTTCCAAATAGCGGGAAGCGAATCAGCATATAATGAGATTTTTGACATGTCAATTTTGTCAAGGGCGGCTGATAATTCATCTCTTAGCTTCCAAATATAACTACCGGGATCATCCTTCTCCGCTTTACGGCCAATATACAGAATGGGCCACCAACGATTTCCTCCTTCTTCTCTTGGCATTATTGGACAGTGAGTTTTTTCTGCAACTCGACGGGCTAATGCAGATGATCCACTGTTATAGAAATTCTTTGTTTCACCATATTTTATGGCAAGCTGAGTACAAGTGGCTTGCCCTCCATAGTCCTTCAAGCGCTTCATAATCTCGAGACTGCTACTAGAAAATATACTAGGATCATTTATGAGTTCGAACCACTTGCTGATAGAGATATTAGGTGAGTAATCTGCGGGGAACCAAGCATCTGCATCGGTAGAGTCTTTATGAGTATAGGTACGACTGATATAAAAACCTATATCAATTGTAAGAGTCTTATATTCAGAGTCTGGATAGCATTCATCTGAAAGCTGGGTTTTGAGCAGGGCAATAAGTTCTTCGTCGTGTTTAACTTCTGTACAGAGTTCATCATAAAAAGTATAGAAATGACGTAGATTATTCGCATAAGCACCTTTTTTAAATTTGTAATTGTAGCCAAGTTTGTTTGCTACGTTCTTTATCTCTCCATATTTATAGATGTAATACTTATCTGGATAACGAAGCCATAAATAGGTACTGATAGAATTTTCGTTTTGGTAATGCTGTCCAGCTCCATCGCCAAACCTTTCAAGCAGGGTAGACGATTGATCCTTAAACGCTTTAATTCTAGCAACAACATCCTTACTTTCATCGAATAGTGAGATAAACATTGCTCGAACCTCTTCAGGGGATTTTTGAGCAAAAATCTCAATCATCTTGGAAGGAAAGTTATTAAGGGATGCAAGCAAATTATAGGTTTTTGAAAGAGATCGGGTTAACATGGAGGCAAATTCTGAAGCATTCACATTCCAATTATCCTGAAAGAATTTCACTGCTTCCCATTTATATTTTTCATTAGGCCATTGCTTTTCCACTAAATTCTGTTTATAGATTGTTAATACACCTTTGAGATAATTCTTATCTATCATGCATATAACTCCTTAAATATTATTTTTATGGAAGGCGATGAGACTCCGATACTTGCAAAAAAAAATCCATCTCAGTTATCGTTTTTGTGTACAGTTGCGTTTGTTTTGTGTAATCAATCGGTAAGGTTGGAAAAATTTTGATCTTCATCCGTGAGATAATTGCTAAATTATTTTCTAAATTATTCTTTACCAAGGTAATGTTACACTTGATAAGATCACATCTTGTTCGCATACGATCGTATATCGAAAGCTCAACACTCATTCAATCGTTGGTAGTTTTTTTAGATCAAGAAGTTGTTCGCATATAATTATCCTTTCATGTGGAACATCTGCGGTTGATCTATAGCCTTTGGTCACGTCAAAGAGAGGGAGATCGAGTATTCGAAAGACGAAAAAACATTGAATCCGAAATGGCAAAAAGATGATTTAATGCAGATGATTCTTTAAGATAAAATGCGTTGATCAGCTGCTCGCCACTTGTGTTTTCGTTTTTTGAAACTTATAAAAACCATGCCAATTGCGCACGATATATTCGATCTTACGAATGGTAAAACATCAAGTTGAGCCAGTCCTGCCGAAGCATAGCCAGATGGTGTTACAATCTTGCTGTCTTGGTTGAATACTCTTTGGCTCGCTTCCCGCTTTGTCAAGTCAATCCCAACTTTCGACACATCATTCCAAATATTTGTATGATGATCACTATAATCTACGAATCTTTAAAAATCAAGAATCATATGCTGAATACATCGTAAACTCCTTTTCTTATTTTAACAATTCGGAATGATTAGTATTTTAACTTTCTTATAAAAGATAGATGATGTATCCTTAATCTTCTGGGCGGACCAAAATATACTATATTTTGGTGGAGTTCTTGTGGTAGGACGACAACAAAAAAGATCAGGTCATAAGAACAACATAAAGAAACGCGGTATGATCCTCACTGCTCTGATTGTTAAAAAAGCCGAAAGCCCTTCCCGCTCCCGGCTTGTCAAAACACAAAGAAATTATTTATCCAGGTCAAACACGCTGCGCACCCTCAGCTTGCGCGCGTCCCCGCGCAGCACCTTCACGCGCCGCTCCCCCGGATCCATGTCAAAGAAGTTGTCGCTGAGCAGCAGATCGGCGTCCTCGCTTTCAATGAAAACATACTTGGCGAAGGCGGAGGCTTTCACGGTGATCTCATCGCCCTGGCTGCTGACCTGAAGCTCGGGATCAAGGAACCTGAAGTGCTTGGGCGCGCAGAACAAGGCGGTTCCATAGCTGATTTCCTGCCCGTCTGTCAGCAGGCTGTAGCTGATATAATCGCCCGTCATATCGGCCTGGGGGAAGTTGAGCTCATCCAGCCACCGGGCATCCAGCGCGGGGATGCTCAGGGTTTGCTCGCCCTCCTGCTTCACCCGGCCGGCGGCATCCCTCAGCGACCAGCGGACGGCGCAGGAGACTTCGCGCCTGGTCTCGTTTGATACGTTCAAACGGGCCGTTTTTTTGATGGGCTCCGTCATAAACTCGTTGATTTGAGGGTTCTGGGTGTGCTCGCCCTCCTCATGGACGCTGAGCAGCACCGGGGCAAAGAAGCGCTTGGCGGCGTAGTGAAGGGCCTTCCAGCGGCCGAAATAATCGATGGAAGCCCAGGAAGCCACGGGCCAGCAGTCGTTGAGCTGCCAGATCACCGCGCCCATGCAACGGCCGCGGTGGCGCCGCCAGTGCTCCACCCCGCAGCGGATGGCATCCGCCTGCAGCAGCTGGGAAGCGTAGAGCAGATGGTCAAAGCGATAGGGGTAGCGGTAGGTTTGCGACAGGTAGGAGAGGATCTTGCCGTTGGCGGCCTTGTTCCGCTGGTGGCGCTCCATCACGCGGGAGAAAATGTTGTGATCGCCCGGATTGCTGAAGCTGTTCACCGTTTGCAGGCAGGGGAAGCTTTGGAAGCCGAACTCGGATACATAGCGGAAGAGAAACTTGCGGTACTCGCTGAAGGGCTTTTCTCCGTGCCACACATCCCAATAGTGGACGTCGCCGCGGTTTGGGTCATCCGGCTTATCAAAGGAGCCGCCGGAGGAAGGGGAGGAGGGCCAGTAGAACACCTGCGGGGCAAGGTCCCTCACCACCTTGGGCAGGATGTATTCAAACATCTTGATATAGTCAGCCAGGTGGTGCATCTCCCAGGGAGTGAAGGGGTTCTCCCTGCCCTGGACGGTGGCCTGCAGGGCCGCGGCCTGGAACATTTCCATTTCATTGTTGCCGCACAGAAGCGCCAGACAGGCGTGGTGACGCAGACGGCGCACAGTCTGCCTGGCCTCCTCGGTGATGGTGGATTCGAAGGCTTCGCTCAGGTCGTAGCAGGCGCAAGCGTACATGAAATCCTGCCAGACCATCAGGCCCAGCTCGTCACAGAGGTCGAAGAAATAATCGTCGGGGTAGTAGCCGCCGCCCCAGACACGGATGCAGTTGAAGTTGGCGAGCTTCGCGTCCTCCAGCAGGCGCCGGGTGCGCTCGGGCGTGACGCGGGAGAGGATATTATCTTCCGGGATATAGTCGGCGCCCATCGCGAAAACCTTGACCCCGTTGACGATGTGGCAGAAGGAGCGGCCCCATTGATCCTCTTCCTGCGATACGCTCAGGGTGCGCAGCCCCACGCGGCGTGTCCATGTATCGTACAGCATGCCATCCGCGCTGAGCGTCGCCCGCACCGTATACAAGGCTTGTTCGCCCAGGCCTGAAGGCCACCAAAGCCGGGGATTGTCCACCCGGATGAAGCCGCTTCCGTTGTCGCTGATTTCTGTTCCGTCCGGATCGGTGAGCGTGACGGCCAAGCGGGCCTCCAGCCCCTCGCCGCCGCTGAGTTCCGGGATAAAGCGCAGGGTGACATACCCTTCGCTGTGTTCCTGCAATACCTGCACGCTGACAAGGCGCGGGCCTTTAAAGAAGACCAGCTCGATGTCCCGCCAGATGCCGGCATCGGGCAGGCGGGGGCCCCAATCCCAGCCGAACATACAGTGGGCCTTGCGCAGATGGGCAAAGCCGGGCGTCGCGTCGCTGGTGCCCCAGCCGGGGCGCTTTTCTTCCGCCGCCAATACGTAGCTGACGGGAGAATCAAAGCGCACGCGGATTTCATTGTCGCCCGCCTTCAGATAAGGTTTTATGTCAAACTCATAGCAGACGTGCATGTTGTTTCCTTCGCCTGCCTGCTTGCCGTTGACGTATACATGGGCGATGGTATCAAGGCCCCGGCAGCGCAGCAGCACGCGGGGAGAGGCCAGCGCCTCCTGATCCAGCGTGAAGCTGCGGACATATTCATAGTCCTTGTCCATCAGCCGGAAGGCGGCCTGTTCGTTTTCGCCAAAGAAGGGGTCTTCCATGATGCCGTCGCGCAGCAGGTCCGCGTAGACGCTGCCGGGTACCAGGGCCTCGTGCCATTTTTCTTCATCCAGGGCGCGCATGCGCCAGGCGCCGTTCAGGGAGATGATGTTCATGCCATTACGATCCTTATTCGTCATTCAGCTGGCGCAGGAGGGCTTCCAGCTGGTCAAAGCTCATTTTACCGCCGGAGAAGGCGACCAGGGTACGCAGCGGGGAGTAGCGCAGCATGGCCATCATCATATCTTCGGTGATGGCGGAACTTGCGGCTTCGCTCTTGAGGCCCTCGTCGGCATCCTTGGGCGGAAAGGGCCCCCTCTGCGGGCCAAGCTGGGCCATTACCTGCGCGCCGCGCGGATGGTTCAGCACATCCTGCATGATGCTGTCCATGGTGAACCTTACAGGCAGGGAGACGGTGCTGTCCACCTGTACGGATGCTTCCAGCGCGATGTCGCGGCTGCTTTTGCCAATCTGGATAAGGAACTCGCCGCTTTCCACGTGCCAATCGCGGATCTGCTCATTCCAATAGGCGAAAGCGCGCTTGGAAAGCTCAAAAGTAACCGTCCTGGTTTCGCCGGGCTCCAAGTGAATCTTTTGAAAACCCTTCAGCTCGCGTACCGGGCGGAAAACCGTGCTCTCCCGATCGGAAACATACAGCTGCACCACTTCCTTGCCGGAGCGCTTGCCTGAGTTTGTCACATCGACGGATACTTTCAGGGTCTCAGTATCCCTGATGGCGTCCCGGCTGAGGCGGAGCTTGCTGTAGGAGAACTCGGTATAGCTCAGCCCAAAGCCGAAGGGGAAAAGAAGATCGGTCTTTTTTCTGTCATAATAGCGGTATCCGACAAACACGCCCTCGTGATACACGGCATGATCACCCTCGCCGCCATAGCTTAAGTAGCAGGAGGTATCCTCGATCCGCTTGGGGAAGCTTTCCGGCAAGCGGCCGGAGGGATTGACACGCCCAAAGAGGATGTCATAGCTTGCCTCGCCCACCGCCTGGCCGCCCAGATAGGCCTCGACCACCGCCTGCACGCGATCAATCCATGGCATCTCAATGGGAGAGCCGTTGTAAAGCAGCACGGCCACCCGGGGATTGGCTTTGGCCACGCGCTCGATCAGCGCCGTCTGGCATTCAGGCATGCGCAGATGGCTGCGGTCATAGCCCTCGCTTTCAAAGGAATCGGGCAGCCCGGCGACAATGATGACCGCCCGGGCGTTTTTTGCCAGATCCACCGCCTCTTGTATCAGGGCTTCATCGGGTGTCTCGTTCTGGGTGTCATAGCCTTGCGCATAACGGATGCCGGATACACCTTCCAGCGCGTCCATCAGCGAGGAGACCTTGAAGCTGTTTACATGGGAACTGCCGCCCCCCTGATAACGGGGCTTTTTGGCAAAGGCGCCGATGACGGCAATATCTTCCCCTTCCTTGAGGGGAAGCAGATGCTGATCATTTTTCAGCAGCACCATGCACTCGGCCGCGATGCGGCGGCAAAGCTTGTGCTGGGCTTCCATGTCCCAGACGGTATCGGGCCTGGCATGGTCAAGGTACCACTGATGCACGCGCAGGATACGCCCCACGGCCTCATCCACGACCCGCTCCTCCAGTTCGCCCGAGCGCACGGCGGCCAGCAGCTTTTTGCCGTTTTCTCCGGAGGAGGAGGGCATTTCAAGTTCCATGCCGGCCTTCAAAGCTTTCACCCGATCGCTGGTGGCCCCCCAGTCACTGACAACGTAGCCGTCAAAGCCCCACTCCTCGCGCAGCACCTGGTTGAGCAACCAGGGGTTCTGGGAGGCATAGACGCCGTTCAAGCGGTTGTAGGAACACATCACCGTCTTGGTTTTCCCCTCCTTGACGGCGGCCTCAAAGCCGGGAAAGTAAATTTCCCTCAGCGTCCTTTCGTCCACCACGGAATCGGAGGACATACGCCTGTTTTCCTGGCTGTTGGCGGCAAAGTGCTTGACGCTGGCCGCGATATGCCGGCTCTGCAAGCCCTTGATATAGCTTCCGGTCAGCTGGGCGGTCAGGTAGGGGTCTTCGCTGAAATACTCAAAGTTACGCCCGCACAGGGGAGAACGCTTGATGTTGATGGCCGGCCCCAGGGCAACGGCTACCTGCTGGTTTTGGCAGGAGTCGCCTACGGCTTCGCCGATCTCACGCACGGCCTCTGTATTAAAAGAAGCGGCGGCAGCGCAGGAAGCGGGAAAGCAGACGGCCTTGATGCTGTCATTGATGCCCAGGTGGTCCGCCTTGGTATCCTGTTTGCGCAGGCCATGGGGCCCGTCCGACAGCATCACGTCGGGAATATCCAGGCGGTCGATGGGCTGGGAATGCCAGAAATCGGAGCCCGAGCACAGAGAGATCTTTTCCTCCAGAGTCATTTGGGCAATTTTATCCTGGATGGTCATAGCGTATACCTCACTTTTCAGACGGTTGTCAGGTCCCAGGGCTCATAGATCTTTGGTACGTCACTGATCAGGCGCTTGGTGTAGGCGGCTTTAGGGTTCAGGATCACGTCCTGCGCGGAGCCGCATTCAACAAACTTTCCGTGCTCCATGATGTAGACGGAGTCGGAGATATAGTAGGCCAGGCCGATGTCGTGGGTGATGAAGATGATGGTCATGCCGGTTTCGTTGCGCAGGTTCAGGAGCATATCCAGAATGGTGGACCGGGAGCAGGCATCGATCATGCTGGTCGGCTCATCGGCCAGGAGAATCTTGGGCTTCAGCAGGAAGATGCGCGCGATCATCAGGCGCTGCATCTGCCCGCCGGACAGCTCAAAGGGATATTTGTTGGTCAGCTCTTCAAATTTCAGATTAACAAAGCTGCAGGCTTCGGCCATCATCTGCCGCTTCTTCTCCATCGGAAGCCTTCTGCCGCCGCGCATGGCGATGCAGTCCAGCAATACGGTATCGATCTTGTGGAAGATGTTGTAGGAGGAGTAAGGGTCCTGAAAGATGGCTTGTATGCCGCGCCAGTACTCCTTGCGCTTGCGGCTGTTTGAAATATCACGCGGCTTGCCCTGGAAGCTGATTTCGCCTTCCGTCTCGCTCAGCAGGCCCAGCAGCATCTTGGACAGGGTTGTCTTGCCGGAACCCGATTCGCCGACGATGGAGATGAACTCGCCCTCCCGGAAATCAAAGTCCACATGATCAACGGCCAAGGTAGCTTTTGCGCCTGTTCCGAAGATTTTTGTGACGCCGCGTCCCGACAGGCAGGGGGGACGGTTGCTTGTTTCATTGTTGCTCATCTGCGTACATCTCCCTTAAATGCTCCTCGCTGTGAATGCAGCGGTAGCTGTGCTCGGGGCTCAGCTCCTTGACCTCTATCTCGGTGTGCCGGCAGGCCTCAATCGCATAGGCGCAACGCTCGGCAAAGCGGCAACCCTTTGGCGGACACTTCAGGTTGGGCGGCGTTCCGGGGATGGAGGCCAGCTTTTGCTCGCGAACGCCTTCCTCCGGCACGATGATGGAACCCATCAATCCTTTCGAATAGGGGTGCAGCGGGCTGAACACCATGTCGCGGGCAATGTTCCGCTCGACGATCTGGCCGGCGTACATCACCATGATGTCATCGGTGACGTTGTATAAAAGCGGCAGCTCGTGGGTGATGAAGATCATGCCCTTGATGTACCCTTTGTCCATCAGGGATTTGAGCATTTTAATCACCATCTTCTGGCTGGTTACATCAAGCGCGGAGGAAGGCTCATCCGCGATCAAGACCTTGGGGGAGAGGATGGTGGAAACGGCGATGACCGTGCGCTGCTTCATGCCGCCGGACAGTTCTACGGAGTGCTTGTCAAGCACTTCCGGCGGCAGGCCCAGCTCCGCGAAGCGGTCACAGGCCATCTCATAGATCTCTTTTTTGCTGGTATGAGGACTGTGCGCGTGCACCACATCCTCCACAAAGCGGATGATGCGCTGCGTGGGATTGAGCGCGTTCATGGCCGCCTGGGGGATGTAGGAAATTTCGGTGCCCAGAATGGATTTGCGCACGGTGTCGGGGTCCATGCCGGTGATGGATTTGCCGTCGATGATGATTTCGCCCGAGCTGTAGTGAAGCGGCGGAAAGTAGTATCCCATCAGGCTTAGTGCCAGGGTGGATTTTCCGCAGCCGCTTTCACCCGCGATGCCCAGGGACTTCCCTTCTTCCAGAGTCAGGGAGACATGGTCGACCGCGTAGACATCTTCCCGCGCGCGTGTGATGTATTTGGTGCAAAGGCCTTTGACTTCCAGTATTGTTTTTCCCATATCGCGCCTCCTCAGTCTCTCAATGCCGGGTTGAACACCTGGTCAAGCCCTGTATTCATCAGGTTCAGGGAGAAGGTGATCAGTGTGATGACCAGGATTACCGGGAAATAGGCCCACCAGGCGCCGTTGATATGCGCGGAGTAAAGCATCGCCCAGTTCATCATCAGGCCAAGGGTCGGCACTTCCGTTGTCCGGGGGCCCAGGCCCAGCAGTGACAGAGAAGCCTCGGCCAGGATGGCCGAGGAGATCTGGAGGATGAAGGCCATGACGACATAGCTTGCGATATAGGGGAGGATATCGGTCAGGATGACGCGCATCAGGCTGTGGCCCGACAGCTTGCTGAGGTTGACATGGTCGCGGTTGCGCAGGCTGATCACCTGGCTTCGGACCGAGCGGCCCGTCCAGACCCAACTGGTCAGCCCGATCACCAAAGCCACCGTATCGGCGCCCCGTTTGGACTGATCAATCGAATACGTGATCAGGATCAAGACAACAAAGGAAGGGATGACTGTGAATATGTTCATGAAGAACATGATAAAATCATCCGCGATGCCCCCCAGATAGCCGGACAGCAAACCCAGCAACAGCCCGATGATTGTGGCAATGGAGCCTGCGATCAGGCCGATGCGGATGGAGGTGCCCATGGCGGAAACCAGCTCTTTGAGCATATCGCGGCCAAAGTTGTCCGTGCCGAGGGGCAGCACACGCACGTTGGCCACATCGGACAGGTTGACATAGTCCGTGCCGGTGATGGTGTTGACAACCTGATTTTCTCCCGCGTCATCTTTTCTGACAATGGAGATGGGCGCTGCGTTGCCGGCACTCTTCAGCTGCTCATCAAGCCGCTGATAGAAGCGCCGGTCGGACATCGTCATACCTGAAGGGCGGGTTTGCGGATCATAATTGTCCCGCCATAACTGAAGCAGGGCGGGTGTATCCTGCAGGTCTATCTGGCTTTCGTCCACCCCTGAGGCGGTCAGCCAGCGCAGCATGGAGATACGGTCCGCGTCGGACAGCATCTGGCTGAGGCGTTTGTCGGCCGCGTCCGGAAGCTTGAGGGTGTGGGAGTCGGTGCCCGCGGCATCCAGAACCGATAAGTAGGTACCGGGCTTAAAGAAGGAACCCAGGCCGATCATTTCAAGCGGATTTCCCGGAGAAACGAGGGGATAGATGATCAGCGTCAGCAAAAGGGAGATAAAAACGATAAAGCCGACCACAAACCTGGGTGAATGAAAAACTTGCCGGAAGGTATTGCGCATGCTCTCTCCTCCCCTCAATCAAACTGTGCCGCTTTGACCCTGGGGTCAATGAAAGCGTAGATAATATCCATCACGAAAGTAGCGACCAGCACCATCAGGGTGACGATCAGCGTGGAGGCGGATATTAAGGGATAATCAAGCCTTGTGATGCCTGTCAGTATCGCGGAACCCAGGCCGGGATAGCTGAAAATGATTTCCGCCACCAGCGCCCCGCCGATCATGGTGCCGATCGACAGCACAAGGCCTGTTACCTGGGGCAGCATGGCGTTGCGGAACACATAGCCCACGATCTTGCGATCCGGTATGCCTAAAAAGCGGCTGTATTTGACATAGTCCGCGTTAAGCTCATAGATGGACATGGAGCGCATGCCGATCGCCTGTCCGCCGACGGAAATCAGCACAATGGACCAGAAAGGAAGCTGATAATGCGCGATGACCGAGCGGACAAAGGACCAGCTGAGGTTGGGGATCATGTCATAGGCATAGGCGCCTGATATCGGCGCCACCTTCAGGCGGATGCCGAAGATCACCAGCAATATCACCGCCATACCAAATGCCGGTACATTGCTGATAAACAGCGATACCGGCATGACGACCTTATCAAAGCCTTTGCGGATATAAGCAGCCAGCGCGCCCAGCAGATTGCCAAGCATCCAGCCGATGATAATGGCCGGAAACTGCAGGGCGATTGTCCAGCCCGCCGCGCTTGAAATGATGTCCGATACCGGGCGGGGATACTGGCTGAAACTCAGGCCGAAATCGCCCCGCAGAAGGTTTTTCAGATACATTACCAACTGTTGCCACATGGGTTTGTCGGTCCCGAACTGCCGGGCATAGTCCTCATAGATGCGCCGCACGGCGGAAGCATCGTTCATTCCCATGGCCACCCGCGAGGTGATGGCGGCCACCGGATCGCCCGGCATCAGGCGCGGCAAGATGAAGTTAAGCAGGATGGATGCCGCCAGGGTAATCAGAAACCAGAATATTTTCTTGCGAAAGTAGCGTCGATAACCTTTCATTCCGCCCTCCCAAACGAGGGGCGGCCATGCCCTGCCTGAGCATGGCCGCCCGGATATGGCTTACCGGAGTGATTTGTCAGGGATTGACCAGTTCCAGGTCATACAGAGCGGCAATGCCGTAGCCGTCTGTGCAGTCCATGGGCGGAATGTTGCGGCCGTCGCCGTCTTCGGGGTAGTTGGTCCACACGATCTCGTTGACAGCATGGAACTTGTCCGGGCGATACATCAGCGAGAAGGAGGGAACCTCCGTCAGGTAGATTTCAACCGCTTCTGTGTACAGCTTGACCAGTTCATCCTGATCCTGCACGGTGGGGATCAGCTTGACCAGTTCGTCCAGGCGGACGTTTTCAAAGTGACCCCAGTTGCCCGACCAGTTGCCTTCGACGCCGTTGAACTCGCTGGACATCAGCATCCTCATGCGGCCCCAGGGCTGGGCGGGGGTGGCGGAATCTGTCCACATCATGAAGATGTCGTACTGATCCTGCTGGGCGGCGGTCACGACCGTCTGGTATACGGACCATTCGGGGTACAGGGTGGTGATCTCAATGCCGATATTGGCGCCGGCGGCAGCCACGATTTCCATGGCGGCCATCCAGTCGGTCCAGCCGTTGGGGGCGCAGGCGTTGAAAGACAGCTTCTGCCCGTTATATTCGCGGATGCCGTCTCCGTCACTGTCAACGATGCCGGCTTCGTCAAGCATCTTTTTTGCGCCTTCGATGTCACTGCCTGCCCACTGCAGGTGTTTTACAGCATCGTGGTCATACATGGCCTGCTCGCCGGGGGTGGGGTTCATCAGGGAGCGCGGAACGGCCTCAAAGGTGGGGCTCTGGTTGGTCATGGCGTTTGCAATGATCATCTCATAATCGACGGCTATGGCGATGGCTTTGCGGACGGCCACGCTGTCAAGGCCGGGCTTTGACAGGTTGTACCACGCGGTGGGCATATTGACGCAGATACCATAGGGCGCTTCGGGCATGTAGGTAGAAATGGGCAGATTGTCTTTCAGCCACATATCCTGAATATTGGAAATGAACTGCTGGCAGACATCGACCTGACCGGCCGCGAATGCGACCTGGCCCGCGTTGTTGTCAGCGAACATGGCGTGTGCCAGGTATTTGGGTACGGGTAACTTGCCCCACATGGAGGCATCCTGTCCCCAATAGTTATCGTCGCGCACCATGATCACGCGCTGATCATCGGTATAGTACTTGGTGTAGGGGCCGCTCCAGACGACATCGTCGCCGGGATCAAGCTTCATGGCGGTGGTATCGCCGCCGGTGCGCTCCTCAACCTTCTGGATCCATGCCTTCTGGGAGATGTAGGCATCGCCCAGGAAGACGATCATCATCAGGGGGTTGGCGGGCTTGCCTTCCTCGTTGAGTTTTGCTTTGATGATCATGGTGGAAGGATCAACAACTTCGATGGTCTCAATGTAGGGGGCGTAGCCTGTGCCGATGCCGTTGCCGACCTTTACATAGGTGTCGTAGGAATAGGCCACGTCTTCCGCGGTGACGGGTGTTCCGTCCGACCACTTGGCGGCAGCCTTGAGCTTCACGGTGATCTCTGTCTGGTCTTCGTTCCAGACAAAGTCGCCGTCAGCCAGCAGCGGTGTCATCGTCCCGTCCAGCATGTTATACATGTAGAGGGTTTCAAACATCGTGAGGCGGGATCCGCCGCCGGAGTTGGCCAGCGCCATGGCGTTGTTGTTGTCGCTGGACAGCGGGTTCCAACCCTTGACAGAGCCCCATTGCTGGCCGGCAAAGTACAGGGTTTCGTTGCGGGGCAGTTCGCCCACGGTTTCAGCCGCAGCGCCCATGACGGGCGACAGGGCCAGGGCCAGGATCAAGGCCCAGGACAAGAGTTTCCATTGTTTCATGTGTGTCTACCTCCTTTAATATTAAGAACGGGCTTGCCGCTCATAATCCCTGAGATAAAATGAAACGTCACGCTTCCATCTGTTTAATTGATCCTCCCCTGACGAGGGTGCCCGGCAGATAGACCTGGCGGCAGGGGCTTTGCGGATCCCTGATATGGTCCAGCAGCATCTGCGCTGCCAGGCGGCCGATGCCCCCGCTGTCCTGTTTGAGGGTGGTCAGCCGGGGGCTTAAGGCCTGTGCCAGAGGGATGCCGTCATACCCCAGAAGGCTCACATCCTCCGGGATGCAAAGGCCCATCTTCTGCGCCTGGTTGTAGGCGCCCAGAGCCGCGTAATCATCAGGGCACAGGATGCAGGTGGGGGGCTCAGGCAAGGCCATCAGCCGCTCGAAGGCTTCCGCTGTTTTTTCGGGGTTGCGGTAGCCGCTCCGTATGATGTAGCTATCGGGCAGGGAAAGGTAAAGGTCGCGGCAGGCTTCCTGAAAGCTTTCCAGCCGCGTGTGCGTGACCTGAGAATAATCTTCGCCGTAGATAAAGGCAATGCGCCGGTGCCCCTTCTTGTGGGCATAGTGCACCAGGTCGCGCATGCCTGCCTGGTTGTAGGAGATAACGGCGCTGCGGCCGGGCATCCAGCTGTCGATCATGACCATCGGAAGGCTCTGGGAGGAGGCGATAAACTCCCTCAGCTCCCGGGAGGAGTTGTCCACGCTCATCACCAGCACGCCATCGTAGTTGCGGTGGCGGCAATAATCCGCGCAACTGCCTACGACGCTTTCCCTGGCAATGTTGACCGGAGAAATGTCGAAACCTTCCTTTTCCATGATCTCCTGTACACTGGCCGCGATGGCGGCAAAATATTCATGCTCCCAAATGGTGGTGTCAGCCAGATAAAACAGCAGGCCAATGGACATGGAGGTGTTGGTGATCAGGCTGCGCGCGGCGGTGTTGGGAATATAGCCCATATCGCGGGCAACCTCGCGGATACGCCGGCCGGTCTCGCTGTTGATATCGCTGCGCCTGTTGAGCGCCTTGCTGACAGCAGCCGTGGAATAGCCGCAGCGCGCAGCGACGTCTTTGAGTGTAATCATCATGTCTTCACCCGCTTCTCATACTAAAAGAGGCTTCTTAATCGTTTAAGTATTATATACACCGGATGCATAATGTTTGTCAATAGGTTTTTGTAAAAAATGTTCATAAATTTTCCAATTTGACAAAACTCGCCTTGTCGTCAATTTTTCAAAATAGGGCGCATGAGCGGATGATTTATGATAAAATAAGACATCACAAGGCACTGCGAGGAAACGACATGAGTGAACACAGCCGGTATGTATCCCCCTTTTCCCAGCGTTACGCGAGCGTCAGGATGCAGGAAATCTTTTCGGATGACAATAAATTCCGCCTGTGGCGCAAGCTTTGGATCTGGCTGGCGGAAGCCGAACAAGCCCTGGGGCTTGATATAAAAGATGAGCAGATCACGCAGATGAAGGCCGCGGCGGACGATGTTGATTATGAGGCGGCGCAGCGCTATGAGCAGCAGCTGCGCCACGATGTCATGGCGCATGTTCATGCCTTTGCCGATGCCTGCCCGCTGGCCAGGCCGATCATCCACCTGGGCGCAACCAGCTGTTACGTGGGAGACAATGCCGACATCCTGATCATGCGGGAGGCGATGGGGCTGATCCTGGCCCGTCTGGTCGGGACTGCCCGCGCGCTGTACGCCTTTGCGGATAAGCATAAGCATCTGGCAACGCTTGGTTTTACGCACTTTCAGGCAGCCCAGCCGGTCACAGTGGGCAAGCGGGCCGCGCTTTGGCTGCAGGACCTGCTGTATGATATTTCTTTGGCAGAAGATTTCTTGCGCGATCTGCGGCCCCTCGGGTCCAAGGGGACGACGGGTACTCAGGCATCTTTTCTGTCGCTGTTTGACGGCGACTATGAAAAGGTGAAGGCGTTAGACAGGATGGTATCCCAAAAAATGGGGTTTGAGCGTGCTGTGGACGTGTCCGGGCAGACCTATTCGCGCAAGGTGGACAGCCGTGCCCTGATGATACTGGGGCAGATCGCCCAGAGCGCCCATAAGTTTTCCAATGATGTCCGGTTGCTGGCCCACCTTAAAGAGGTGGAAGAACCCTTTGAATCCAGGCAGATCGGCTCCTCTGCCATGGCTTACAAGCGCAATCCCATGCGCTGTGAGCGCATGGCTGCCCTCAGCCGCTTTCTGATCGCCAACCAGCAAAACGGCGCGATGACCGCCGCGGAGCAGTGGTTTGAGAGGACGCTGGACGACAGCGCCAATCGCCGCCTGGCCATCGCCGAAGGTTTTCTGGCGGCTGATGGCCTGCTGAGGCTCTACCACAATGTCGCTTCCGGTTTGGTGGTTTATCCTGAAATGATGCAGAAGCATCTGCGCGATGAGCTGCCCTTCATGGCGACGGAAAACATCCTGATGGACGCCGTCAAACGGGGCGGTGATCGTCAGGAACTGCATGAGCTGATCCGCGTGCATGCCCAGGCTGCCGGGGCGCGGGTGAAACAGGAAGGCGCGGAGAATGATCTGATCAGCCGCATCGCGGCCGACCCGGCTTTCCGTTTGGACGAGGAGACCTTGAAGGATGCCCTTCGCCCTGAAGCATACATTGGCTGCGCTGCGATGCAGACGGAAGAGTTTTTGCGGGGGGAAGCGGCGGAAGTTTTGAGTAAATATGAAGAAATCATAACCGAAGAGGAAGGACTGAACGTCTGATTCCCCGGTCAAAAAGGTATACGGAGAGCATGATATGACAGATTTTCGCGGCATTTTGCAGGAAGAACTGATACACGCGATGGGTTGTACGGAGCCGATCGCCATCGCGCTGTGCGCCGCCAAGGCGAGGGCGCTGCTGGGGTCGGAGCCGAAATGGATGACGGTTTCCTGCAGCGGCAATGTAATAAAAAACGCCATGGGCGTCACGGTACCTAACGCGGGCGGGGCGGCAGGAATCGATACAGCGGCCGCTGTCGGCTGTTTTGGCGGCGACGCAGAGCGATCTTTGGAAGTGCTGGTGCCTGTGACACCGGAGCAGATTGCGAAGGCACGGGCCTTTATTGAGGAAGGGCGGGTGAAGCCCCTGCACAAGCAGGGGGTGGACAATCTCTACATATCCGTGCTGATGGGCGCCGGGGAACATGAAGCGGAGGCGGCCATTTCGGGCACGCACAGCCGCTTTATCAGGCTGAGAAGAGACCAAGAGCTGCTGCTTGATGTGCAGGAGGAGCTGGGAGAAGGAAGCGCGTTGCCGGAGTATGGTTTTTCTGACATCCTGCGCTATACCAATGAATTGCGGCTTGAGGAGGATCCGGAGCTGACGAGCCTGCTGGATTCGCAGATTAGCTGCAACCTGGCCATCGCTGAAGAAGGCTTGTCCGGGGAGTATGGGGCCAGGGTGGGCAAGACCCTGATGGAAGCCTATCCCGATGATCAGAAAACAAGGCTGCGCGCCTATGCCGCCGCCGGATCGGATGCGCGCATGGCCGGTTCGTCCATGCCGGTGGTGATTAACTCCGGCAGCGGCAACCAGGGCATGACTACCTCCCTTCCCCTGATTGTCTATGCCCAGGAGCAGGATATGTCCAGGGACGCCTTGTACCGTGCCCTGATCCTGGCCAACCTGACCGCCGTGTATATCAAGAGGCTGATCGGGAAATTATCTGCCTTTTGCGGCGTGGTCAGCGCCGCCGCTTCCGCAGGGGCAGGCCTGGCCTTTTTGCAGGGTTTTGATGAGCGACAGATGGGCGGAGTGATCGCGACCACGCTGCTGACCAGCGGCGGCATCCTCTGCGATGGGGCGAAGGCTTCCTGCGCGGCCAAAATATCCGTATCGGTCGATAACGCCCTGATGGCCCTTGAGATGGTCAGACGCGGGCGCAGCCTGCCGCAGACACAGGGGCTTTCGGGCCAAGATGTGGATGAGACCATCCGCAAGGTCGCCCGTGTCGCCCGTGAGGGCATGACCGAGACTGATGAAGTCATTCTGGAAGAGATGCTGAAGCGGTAGGATAAGAATCTTTACTGATTAGAATAGATAGAAACGAGAATGCCCGTCGCGAAAGGACGGGCATTTGACAACCTGCCCTTTTATCCTTGATAATGAGGCCAATGGATCGCATAGGGAAAGTGTGGATGGATCGGCTTATGAAAGCTACACGGGTGAAATGGCTGCTGCTTGTATTATTAGCCACAGCGCTGGCTCTGGGCGCTCTGTGGTTTTTTTCCCTCAGGCCGCCCGCGGGCGGGCAGCCCGCAGGCGGACAAAAGCCGATCATCCTGGGTTTTGCCCAGCTGGGCAGGGAGAGCGGCTGGCGCATCGGCAACACGCGCTCGGTGGTCAAGGCGGCGGCTGACGCAGGCATTCAGCTGATGGAGCGCAACGCCGAGCAAAAGCAGGAAAATCAGATCAAGGCCCTGCGCTCCTTTATCGCCTATCAGGTGGATGTGATCGCCTTTTCGCCCATTGTGGAAGACGGCTGGGATAATGTGCTCAGGGAGGCCAAGGAGGCCGGCATCCCAGTCATCTGTTCTGACCGGGCGGTGAAGGTGGAGGATGAATCCTTGATCTCCTGCTTCGTAGGCTCTGATTTCTATGCTCAGGGACAACGAGCGGCGCAGTTTCTGCTGAAGAAAACGAAAGACCTTCCGGGCCCCATCCGCATCGCAGAGATTTCCGGTACCGTGGATTCTACGCCCATGCGCGACCGGGCGCGCGGCTTTCGGGATGTGATAGCGGAGGATACGCGCTTTGAAATCGTATACAGCCAGTCAGGGGACTTCCTGCGGTCCTTGGGCAAGGAAGTCATGCAGGACATCCTGGCGGACATGTCGGTGGACGTGCTCTATACGCACAATGACGCCATGATGCTGGGGGCGGTCGAGGCCATTGAGGAGTCGGGATTGAAGCCCGGTACGGACATCGTGATTATCACGGTGGACGGTGAGCAGGGCGCCATCGATCTGCTCAAGCAGGGCAAGATCAACTGTGTGGTGGAATGTACGCCGATGCTGGGCGATGTCATTATGGAGCTGGCTAAAAAACTGGTCGCGGGAGAAGAGATCGAAAAAATCATCTATTCGCAGGAAACGGTATTCACCGAGTATGATGACAACTTGATGAGCATCCCGCCCAGGGGCTATTGATATGAGTGAATATCCTCGCTTTTTATGGGGAATCCCCCTGCGCGGGCCGCTGAGCCACAGGCTCAGCATATCCTTTCGCACCATCATGATCATGATGGTGCTTCCCGCCATCATATCGGTGGCGATGATGATCGGCTTTTCGCAGCTGTACTACAGTTTTTTGAGCCGCGCCGAACGCATCAACAGCCTGACTTCGGTTGTGGTCGCCCTGCCGGGCGAGCTGTTCAGCATCGTGGCGGGACGCGGCAGTTTTGAGGAAGGGCCGCAGGAGGGGATGCTGGAGCTGGTCAACGGCACCCTGGACAGCCTGATCACCGAAGGCGCTTCCAGCGGCATGGAACTGACGGTTGCCCGCAGAACCGGCGACACCCTGGGCGGCTACATCGCGCAGCTGGGCGAGCAGATGAAGCGCAGCGCGCCGGTGGAGGAAAACTTTGCCGTTCTTGAAGAGATACGCAATGTGTCTGCCCTGATGGCGGATATGTTTCGTGACGCGGTATCAACCGAGATACAGGCCGCTACCAAAGCGAGCCTTCAGCTGCGCTCGGTGCTGGTGATCACAACGGCGCTGGAGGCGGCCTTGGTTGCTTTCGCGATGGTCTTTGTCAAATCCTCCCAGAAAGCGCTGTCCTCAGCCGTCGCCGACCCCATCCGTGAGCTGCAATCCTTCGCCGGCAGGATCGCCGACGGGCACCTGAATGAGCGCACGCCGGAGCCGGATGTGGATGAGCTGCGCGCGCTGTCTTTCAGCCTCAACACCATGGCGGGCAGGCTGGGAGAGCTGATGGAAGAAAACCGTCTAGAGCAGGAAAGCCTCAAAAAAAGTGAGCTGCGCGTGCTGCAGGCTCAGGTGACGCCGCACTTTTTATACAATACACTGGATGCCATTGTCTGGCTTGCGGAAGCAAAAAAGACAGAGGAAGTCATCTCCATTACCCGCGCGCTGTCTGACTTCTACAGAATATCGCTGTCAGACGGTCACGACTGGATCACGCTGGCCCAGGAAGAGGAACACCTGCGGGGATACTTGACGATTCAGAAGATACGCTACCGTGATATCCTTGACTATGAGATTGACATTCAGCCGGGGCTTCGCACCGAAATGATCCTGAAATTATCCATTCAGCCGCTGGTGGAAAACGCTATCTATCATGGGATCAGGAACCGCCGGGGCGGAGGCCTTATTGCCGTGAAAGTGTGGAAGGAAGCGGGTCAGCTGCATGTCTGCGTCAGTGATAACGGCGCCGGCATGACAAAGGAGCGCCTGGGGGAACTTCGGCAGATGATGTCCGGCCACCATGGTGGCGACCTGTCCGGCTTTGGGCTGTTCAACGTGGATCAGCGGATCAAACTTTACTACGGCCAAGCCCAGGGGCTTGATATTCAAAGCGAAGAGGGCCAAGGCAGCAGCATATCCTTTCATGTGCCGGTTATGGATAAGAGGAAATAAGCATGTACAAGGTGTTCTTAGCGGATGATGAAGTCGTTGTCAGGGAAGGCATTCGCGGGTCCTTTCCCTGGGAAAGTTCTGACTTTATTTTGTCCGGGGAGGCCCCCGACGGAGAGATCGCCCTGTCGCTTTTGCGCGAGATCAAGCCGGATATCCTGATCACGGACATCCGCATGCCCTTCATGGATGGTTTGGAGCTTTGCCGTCAGGTTCGCGCTCAGCTCCCCTGGGTGAAGACCATCATTCTGACAGGTTATGATGAATTTACCTACGCCAAAGAGGCCCTGGCGCTGGGGGTGAAGGAATATCTGCTAAAGCCCGTCAGCGCGCAGGAGCTGGGGGCGGCCCTTGAGCGCGTGGCTGCGCTGATCGATGAGGAGCGCCGCCAGGACAGGGATATCCAGCAGGTCAGAAGCCAGCTGAGCCAGTCAAGCGGGCTGATACGCGATCAGTTTTTGTCGGAAATCATCCGCGGCGCGCTGTCTGAAAAAGAACGGTCGGAGCTGTTTGTGCGTGCCCGCGGGATGGATATGGATCTGCTGGCCAGGCAGTACCGGGTGATGATCATCAACCCCGCCCAGCCCGCGCCGGAGCGGATGCTGTCCTTGCGGGTCCTGGTGGATCGGCTGACGGAGGACAGGCCGGGCATTTCCTGCCTGTCCTGCCAGTTTGAGGGGCTGATCCTGCTGCTGTTCAAAGGGGAAGGGGCGGAGGAGCTGGACGAGGGAGCCTTCTGGCTGGCTCAGACACTGAAACACGAGGCCGCGGTGCCCCTGCGCATCGCCATTGGCGCGGTGGTCAGCCATATCTACGCCCTGGGCGATTCGTATCAGGCGGCGCTGCGCACCATGCAGGCAATGAATGAGCACTATGCCCGTGAGGATACCCGCATCATGGACAGCGCGGAACTGCAGCTGAGGGTGGGGGAGGTATTGTCTCTGGCCGATAACGCGGGCCTCTATGAGCAGCTTCGCTTTGCGCCCATCGGCGATGTCGACCGCATTCTCGGCAACTATTTTATGCAGGCCGGGGACGGGCAGTCGGTGATGATGCTCAACTATCTGCTGGTGGAAAGCTTTCTCACAGCGGCGCGCATCGTGCAGGAGCTGGGGCTTGACCCTCAGACGGATCTGCCCGAATCCCGGCAGGTGAGTTCTTCGCTGAGCATGCTGTCAAAGTATGAGGAGGTCTTTGATGCCGCGAAGACGGTCACGCTGCGAGCCCTGGGCCTGCGGGACAGGCAATCGCTCTCCCGGTATCATGAGGTGATATCCAAAGCCTGCGCCTACATTGACAGTCAGTACGCGGACCCCAACCTCACCCTGTCAGACGCGGCGGGCCATGTCCATTTGTCGGTCAATCATTTTTGCACGGTTTTCTCTCAGGAGACCAACGCCACCTTCATTGAATACCTGACCCAGCGCCGCATGGAGAAGGCGCGTGAGCTGTTGGTGACCACGGGCTTGAAATCCATTGATATCGCCCAGCGCGTCGGCTACCGCGATCCGCATTACTTCGGTTATCTGTTCAAAAAGAATTTCGGGATGAGCCCCAGGGATTACCGCGCGGCGCGCAGGGAGCAATCGTAAAATAACCCCTCTTTTTCAAAAAAAACTCCTCCTTTTATGAACTGATGAACCGATTCGTAAAATATATCCCTAAGTTTCCAAAATCACCCTCTTGTTCTTTTTGGCAGATGAGGTAACATCACTTACATAAACCGCCGCCTTTGAAGACGGCAGAATATGAATGGAGGGAAACTCATGAAAAAACTGTTGACCATGGTACTTGCCCTTTGCATGGTGATCGGTGTGGCAAGCGCGGAAGTGACCATTGCCTTCTCGCAGATCGGCCAGGAATCCGACTGGAGAACCGCCAACACGGACAGCGTCAAGAACGCCATCGAATCCGTTGAAGGCTGGACCTACATCTATGATGACGCCCAGCAAAAGCAGGAAAATCAGGTAAAGGCCCTGCGCAACTTCATTTCTCAGAATGTTGACTACATCCTGTTCACCGGCGTTGTATCCACCGGTTGGGATGAAGTGCTCAAGGAAGTCAATGAGTCCGAAATTCCCCTGGTACTGCTGGACCGCATGCCCGATAACATGGCTGACATCGAGTACGCCGCCGCCTTCGGCGGGGACTTCGTCGAAGAAGGCCGCCGCATGGCCATCTGGACCAAGAACTATGTGGAAAAGCTCGGACGCTCCGGTGAAGAACTCAACGTGGTTATCCTGGAAGGCACCACCGGCGCCGACGCCGCGACAGGCCGCCAGAACGGCATCATGGAAATACTGAGCGACACCCCCAACCTCAAAGTGATCGCCACCCAGACCGGAAACTTCACCCGTGCCGAAGGCCAGGCCGTTATGGAGAGCTATCTGAAGGCTCATGACAAGATCGATATCCTTCTGGCTCATAACGATGACATGGCCCTGGGCGCCATTGAATCCATCAAGGCCGCCGGCAAGGTACCCGGCAAGGACATCATCATTGTTGGCTGCGACGCCCCCAAGACTGCCTTTGACGCCGTCATCGCAGGCGAAATGAACGCTACCATCGAGTGCACCCCCCTCTACGGCCCCTTCGTGGTTGACGCGATCCAGCGTCTGATTGCCGGTGAGGATCTGGGCCGTGAACTGATCCATCCCGCAGAGAGCTGCTTTGATGCCGAGGGCGGCATTGTCTTCACCCTGGACGGCCTGCTGTCCGAAAAGGCCGCTGACAAGATCGGTGAGCGTCTGTATTAAGAAATACAAGACAATATCTGGCTGATGATTAAGGCCGGACGGATGAGGGCCGTGCCCTCATCCGTCCTTTCATACTAATTTAAATCCTGAACGCATCGCCGCGTCAGCAACTTGAATGCTTTAAGATTTTCATTGGTATCGTAATGAAGGAGTGGTGTTTTTGAGCAATCATAATTTGTTGGAAATGAGGGGGATGGAGATCGAGTTTCCCGGCGTCAAGGCGCTGGACGGTGTTGATTTTACACTGCGCCGGGGCGAGATTCACGCCCTGCTTGGCGAAAACGGCGCGGGAAAATCAACGCTGATCAAATGCCTGACCGGCGTGCACCGCATGGACGCTGGAACGATCATGCTGGATGGGCAATCCATCCGCCCGGGCTCAACGCAGGAGGCGCAAAAGCTGGGGATCTCGACAGTCTATCAGGAGGTTAACCTCTGCCCCAATCTGACGGTGGCCGAGAATATCTTTATCGGCCGCCAGCCGATGAAACACCATCAGATCGACTGGAAGACCATCAACCACAGATCATCCGAGCTGATGCGCCGCATGGGGATGGACATTGATGTCACCCTGCCTTTGACAAGTTTCTCGATCGCCATCCAGCAGATGGTGTCCATTGCGCGCGCGGTGGATATTAACGCCAAAGTGCTCATTTTGGATGAGCCCACCTCCTCGCTTGATGACCATGAAGTCCGGCGCCTGTTTGACGTGATGAACGATCTCAAAAATCAGGGGCTGGGCATCATTTTCATTACCCATTTTTTAAACCAGGTGTTTGAGGTCTCTGACCGCATTACCATCCTGCGCAACGGCAAGCTGGTCGGGGAATATGCCGCCGACGGGATCAGCAGGCTTGATCTGGTGACCAGCATGATCGGCAAGGACATGAACATCATTTACAACCTCAAAAAGGCTGAGCAGAAGGAGGGCGCGCCCGTCGTGCTGAAGGCGGATGCCATCGGCATGCCCAGCAAGGTAGAGGAGATTTCCCTGCACGTCAAGGAAGGCGAGCTGGTGGGCTTTGCCGGCCTTTTGGGCTCGGGCCGGACCGAGGCGGCGGAGATGCTGTTTTGCGTCAAGCGCCCGACCAAGGGGACCGTATCGATGAAGGGAGAACCTGTCGGGGCAAAGATACCGCTTGACAGCATCAAGCGCAAGATGGCCTTCTGCCCGGAGGATAGAAAGCGCGACGGGATCGTGGCGGACCTGTCCATCCGGGAGAACATCGCCCTGGCGGTTCAGGCGACGCGGGGCTTCATGAAACCCATGTCCATGGCCGAGCAGCAGGAGCTGGCAGACCGCTATATCAAGATGCTGTCCATCGCCACACCCGACGCGGAGAAAAAAGTGGGCGAGCTATCGGGCGGCAACCAGCAAAAGGTAATCCTGGCGCGGTGGATGGCGACACAGCCGGATCTTTTGATCCTTGACGAGCCCACACGCGGTATCGACGTGGGCGCGAAAGCCGAGATCCAGCGCCTGATGCTTGAGATGTGCGGACAGGGCATGAGCATTATCTTCATCAGCTCGGAGCTGGACGAGATCATCCGCTGCTCCAACCGTATCATTGTCATGCGCGATCTGGAGAAGGCGGCGGAGCTGGACGGTGAGGGAAGCACACAGGCGGATATCCTGGCCATCATTGCCAACGAGGATGCCGCGAAGGAGGGCGTATGAAAGCAAAACTAAACAGGGAGGCCATTCTGCGCTCCAAGCTTTTTTGGGCGGTGGTAGCCGAAGTATTGATCCTGTTGATCGGGTTCATCATGCGGCCGGACTTCCTGCGGATACAGCTGATGACCCTGGCAGACGGTTCCCGGGTGCTGTTTGGCACCCCGATTGATATCTTGAACCGTTCCGCCGAGATCACCATCATCGCCATGGGTATGACGCTGGTTATTGCCCTGGGCGGAACGGATATTTCCGTGGGTGCCCTGGTCGCGGTGTCGGGCGCGACAGCGCTGAAGTTTTTGCGCTGGGATGTGCTTGAATACCCGACCCCGGGCGATTACACGGTCTACCACTTTGCCTATGTGCTGGTGGTTCCGCTGCTGGTTTGCACGCTGATGGGCTTGTTTAACGGCACCCTGATCGCCAAGCTGAAAATTCAACCCATCATCGCCACGCTGATCCTGATGGTGGCCGGCAGAGGCGTCGCGCAGATCATCACCAACGGCAAACAGTTCACCACGCAGTATTCACCCTTTAAGTTTATCGGCAGCGGAAGCCTTCTGGGCTTGCCCTTCCCGATCATTATCAGCATTGTGGTTGTAGCCGGCATGATTCTCTTTGTGCGCAAGACCTCTTTTGGCATGTTTGTTGAGTCCGTGGGAATCAACCCCAATGCCAGCCGGGTATCGGGCCTGCGCTCGGAGGTTATCATCATCATTGTCTATGTGATTACAGGCTTTCTGGCCGGTATATCAGGCCTGATCTACTCCGCGCGAATTGCCTCCTGCGATTCCAACAACGCGGGCCTGGGCTATGAGATGGACGCCATTCTGGCCGTCGTTATCGGCGGAACCAGCATGACCGGCGGCAAGTTCAGCCTGACGGGCACGGTGATCGGCTCTCTGATCATTCGCACGATCACCACGCTTGTTCTCTACTTCGGCGTCGTGTCGGAAGCCATCATGGCTTTCAAAGCCCTGATTATCGCGTGCGTCATCATCCTGCAATCGGAACCTGTTCGCCGCGCGATGGCCCGCCGCCGGGGAAAGAAGAGCCATATTATGGGAGGTGAACTGCATGCCTGAGCGTACAGTAAAGCATAGGGCCGCAGGCGGGAGCCTGGCCGCCCGGCTGTTTAAGCCCAACTACCTGATGGTCTATGCCACCCTGGGTATATTTGCCCTGATCTATCTGTTTGGCGCGATCCTCTACGGCGGCAGGGGGTTCACCACCCTGCGTACCTTTATGTTGCTGTTCAGCGACAATGCCTACATCGGAATTTCCGCCGTGGGCATGACGATGGTTTTGATCACGGGCGGCATTGATCTGTCGGTGGGGGCGGTGGCTTCTCTGACCGGCATGATCATTGCTTACGGCACAAGCGTGATGGGCTTGCATCCCGTGGTCTGCATCGCCTTTGCCCTCATTACGGGCGTAGGGCTGGGCGTTTTGATGGGGGCCTGCATCCAGTACCTGAATGTGCCGCCCTTTATTACCACGCTGACCGGTATGTTCTTCGCGCGCGGCATTACTTCCCTGATCAGCCGTGAATCCATCTCCATTAAAAACGGCATGATAGATGCTCTGGCGGGCTTCAAGCTGTACCTGAAATGGCCCAATGAGGCCGGGGAATGGGTCAAGATCAAGCCGGTGGCCAGCATCGATCTGAACACCATCATCTTTATTGTGATGATCATCATCGGCGCGATCATCCTGCAAAAAACCCGCTTTGGCCGCAACGTCTATGCCATCGGCGGCAATGAGCAATCCGCCAAGCTGATGGGCCTGCCCGTTGCCCGTACCAAGGTGCTGGTCTACGGCTTCAACGGCCTGTGCTCGGTGCTGGCGGGTATCTCCTATACGCTGTACGTCAAGTCCGGCTGGAACCTGTCCTTGCAGGGCGCGGAGCTTGATGTCATCTCATGCTGCGTCATCGGCGGTGTCATGCTGTCGGGCGGCGTTGGCTACATGCAGGGCACTCTGCTTGGGGTGCTGCTCAAGGCGACGATCCCTGCCATCATTACCTTTAACGGCAGCATGAACTCCTGGTGGGCGAAGATATTCACGGGATTGCTGCTGCTGTTGTTCATTGTGATCCAGCGGGTGGTCGTGGCCTCGTCCACAAGAATTAAAAAGACGGATTCCTTATAACACAGGAGGATAAAAATTATGCTTCAAAAGAAAAACTATCAATTCTGGTTCTGCGTCGGCTCACAGGATCTGTACGGGGACGAGTGCCTCAGGCACGTCGCCGAGCACGCGCGCATCATGGTGGACAAGATCAATGCCACGAACCTTTTGCCCTTCCCTTTGCTGCTGAAGCCCACCCTGCTGACCAGCGGCATGATTCGCGCCACCCTCAACGAAGCAAACGCGGATGAGAACTGCGCGGGCGTGATTACCTGGATGCACACTTTCTCGCCGGCCAAATCCTGGATCACGGGCCTGCAGGAGCTGCGCAAGCCCCTGATGCACCTGCTGACCCAGTTTAACCGCGAGATTCCATACGAAGAGATCGACATGGATTTCATGAACGAAAACCAGTCCGCGCACGGGGACAGGGAATACGGCCATGTCGTCACACGGCTGAACATCGAGCGCAAAGTGATTGCGGGCTATTGGGAGGATGAGAAGGTGCTTTCGCGCGTGGCCTCCTGGATGCGCACGGCCATCGGCGTGATCGAGAGCCGGAACCTGCGTGTGCTGCGGATGGCGGATAATATGCGAAACGTAGCCGTCACTGAGGGCGATAAGGTGGAGGCCCAGCAGGTCTTCGGCTGGGAGGTGGATGCCTATCCCTCCAGCGAGATCGCGGGCGCGGTGCGGGATGTGGGTCAGAGCGAGGTTAAGGCCCTGGTGGATGAATACTACGAGCGCTACGTCATCCTCTTGGATGGCCGCGACCCGGCCGAGTTCCGACGGCATGTGGCGGTGCAGGCCCAGATCGAAATCGGCATCGAGCGCTTTTTGAAAGAAAAGAACTACCATGCCGTCGTGACCCACTTTGATGACCTGGAGGGCCTGCAGCAGTTGCCGGGCCTTGCCATTCAAAGGCTGGAGGAAAAGGGTTACGGCTTTGGCGCGGAAGGCGACTGGAAAACAGCCGCCATGGTGCGCCTGATGAAGCTGATGAGCGCCGGCATGAAGGATGCCAAGGGCACGTCGATGCTGGAGGATTATACCTACAACCTGATGCCCGGAAAGGAAGGCATTCTGCAGGCGCATATGCTGGAAATTTGCCCCACGCTGGCGGAAGGACCGATCTCCATCCGCTGTCAGCCGTTGTCGATGGGCAGGCGGGAGGATCCGGCCAGGCTGGTATTTACGTCCAAAACCGGGCCCGGTATCGCTACCTCGCTGATTGATCTGGGCACACGCTTCCGCCTGGTTATTCAGGAGGTGGACTGCATGAAAAATGAGCGTCCTATGCCCAAGCTGCCTGTGGCA
Organism: uncultured Christensenella sp.; assembly: GCA_964648235.1. Classification (GTDB taxonomy): domain Bacteria; phylum Bacillota; class Clostridia; order Christensenellales; family Aristaeellaceae; genus UBA1038. Next base: position 30,278 of record CAZYKQ010000003.1, read on the forward strand.
ACCGCGTTCTGGACGCCCCGCCCCGACTTCTATACCGGAATTGAAGCCTGGGTCTTGGCTGGCGGAGCACACCACTCTTCCTTCAGCTTTGACCTGAGCGCGGAGCAGATGGAGGATTGGGCCGCCTATATGGGCGTCGAGGCCGTTGTGCTTGATAACAGCACGACCATACGCGGCCTCAAGCGTGATCTGGCGCTGGGCAAGCTGATCTGGCGGTGAGCGCCATGACACAAAAAAAGACGGAATCCCCGGTGGCCCTTCTGATCGAAGGAGGGGAAAGCTTCCTTGGCATTGAATTCGGTTCCACCCGCATAAAGGCGGTGCTGGTGGGGCCGGACGGCAAGGTGCTGGCCACCGGCGCGCATAACTGGGAAAATCGCTTTGCGGACGGCTACTGGACCTACGACCTGGAAGACGCCGTCAGCGGCATGCAGGATGCCTATGCGCGGGTGAAGCAGGAAATAAAAGAGCGTTACGGTATCGTGCTCAGAACCTTATCCGGTCTTGGCGTCTCCGGCATGATGCACGGTTACCTGCCCTTTGATCAGGAAGACAGGCAGCTGGCAGCCTTCCGCACCTGGCGCAATACAAGCACCGGGGAGGCGGCGGCCAGGCTGTCGGAGCTGTTTTCCTTCAACATCCCCCAGCGCTGGAGCGTGGCGCATTTGTATCAGGCCATCCTGAACAAGGAAGCGCATGTCAAAGATATTTCTTTCCTGACCACGCTGGCGGGCTATATCCACTACAGGCTAACGGGGGAAAAGGTGCTGGGCGCGGGAGAGGCCTCCGGCATGTTCCCGCTGGACAAAGAGGGCGGAGGCTATGATGCAGGGAAGCTTGCCTTGTTGAAAGGCCTTCCTGAATGCGCGGACCTAAAGATGGATCCCGAATCGATCCTGCCCCGTATCCTGAAAGCGGGAGAGTTTTCGGGAAGACTGACCGGCCAGGGGGCCCGTCTGCTTGACCCGCAGGGGGATTTGCAATCCGGCCTGCCCCTGTGTCCGCCCGAAGGCGACGCGGGAACCGGCATGGTCGCCACCAACAGCATCGCCGCGCGCACGGGGAATGTATCCGCCGGCACCTCCATTTTCCTGATGGCGGTGCTGGATCAGGCCCTGTCGCGGCACTACCCCGAGATCGACATGGTTGCCACGCCTGACGGCCTGCCGGTGGCGATGGTGCATTGCAACAACTGCACGACCGACCTTAACGCCTGGGTGGAGGTGTTCTATCAGTTTCTGCGCTCGGCGAAGCTGCCGGCTGATCGAAACACCATCTACGAAGCTTTCTTTGAGCAAGCTTTATCAGGTGACGCAGCCTGCGGGGATATGCTGTCCGTCGGCTATTATTCCGGGGAGCATACCACCGGTTTTGAAAACGGCAGGCCCTTGCTGAGCTGGGCCGATACGGCTGATCTGAGCTTCTCAAACCTGGCTCGCGCCATTTTGTATTCCACCCTGACCACCTTGCGCATGGGCATGGATATTGTGCGCAGTGAAGGCATCCGGCTGGATAAATTGCTGGGCCATGGCGGACTGTATAAAACGGGAACAGCCGGGCAGCGCTTTACGGCGGCAGCGCTTGATGCCCCTGTGAGTGTGATGGAAACTGCTGATGAGGGCGGAGCCTATGGCATCGCGTTATTGGCAGCCTACATGAAACATAAGGAAAAAAGCGGCGAAAGCCTGAATGATTTTCTGAATAAATGGGTATACAAGGATGCGGTCATCAGCTCCGTGCAGCCTGACCCGGCGGACAGAGCGGGTTTTGAAGCGTATATCAAACGCTTTAAAAAGGGACTGGAGCTGGAGCGTGAGGCGGTCCGCCTGTTTGTCAATACGGAGGAGTAAAATTGTTAGAACAGCTGAGGCGTCAGGTACTGGACGCAAACCTGGAGCTGCCCAGAAAGGGGCTTGTCACCTACACCTGGGGCAATGTCAGCGCCAGAGACAGAGAAACCGGCCTGGTGATCATCAAACCCAGCGGGCTTGACTATGATGGCATGCGCTGGGAGGACATGGTGGTCGTAGACCTGGAGGGCAAGGCGGTGGAGGGGAATTTGCGCCCGTCCTCGGATTTGCTGACCCATCTGGAACTGTATAAGCGTTATCCGCAAATCGGGGGCATCGTGCATACCCATTCGGCCAGGGCAACAGCCTGGGCGCAGGCGGGGCGAAGCATTCCTTTTTACGGGACCACGCAGGCCGATTATTTCCGCGGGCCCATCCCCTGTACCAGGGAGATGACGGCGCGGGAAGTGGAAGAGGCCTACGAGCTTAACACCGGTTTGGTTATCATTGAGACGCTGGACAGCCTGGGCCTTGACCCGATTGAGATGCCCGCGGTGCTGTGTAAAAATCACGGCCCCTTCACCTGGGGCAAGGATGCGGCTGAGGCCGTGCACAATGCCGTGGTGCTGGAGGAAGTGGCCAAGATGGCCCTGTGGACCGAGCAGCTGAACCCGGATGTCCGGCCGGCGCCCGAATCGCTTTTGAAAAAGCATTATGAGCGAAAGCACGGAAAGAACGCCTATTACGGGCAGAAGTAAAACCAACTCACGCCTTGAATGCATCGCCGCGCCGATCCTTTTGCCCCTGTACGGCGTTGCCGGAAGCTCGACGTAGCGCTGCTACGCCTTCACTTCCGCGCCTTGTACAGAGACAAAATGATTCGGCGCTTTGGATGCATTCAAGGCATTCGTTGGTATTATACGAACGAGAGATGGTTTATTAGGACGGCAGCAGGATCTTGCATGCTGCCTTTTTTGCTGTACGCTTTGCCTGATAAGACGTGATATAGTGTGATAAACAAACACAGGAGGAAGAAGACGTGCTGTACCATGTATCAAGGACGCATTATTTGAAGGTGCTGAAGCCAAGGTTGTCCTCGCATGGCAAGGCCTATGTCTATGCGGTCGATAACCCGGTACTTGGTCTGCTTTTCGGCGCTAAGAAAGATGACTTTGATTTTATCATGGATGTGGATGGGCAAGGCTGCGTCGAGGTATTCGAATGCTATCCCCCAAGCTTTTGAGGAAGTGTACAAGGGCGTTTCCTGCTCGATGTATGAGTTGGAGGGGGATGGGTTCCGGCAGGGAATAACGGGATGGGCGCCGGAATATGTGAGTGAGCATGAAGTACCTGTGCGGAGCGAGACCATGATTGATGATCTGTACCAAAGGCTGCGCGGTGAGAAGGGGCTTGTTCTCCACCGCTATCAGGACACGAAGGAGTACAGGAGCATGATATCAAACCATGTGCTTGACCGCCTCGTCCGCTTTGGTGTTTTGGATAGGCCCCAGGTTGATGAAAAGCTGACCAAGCGATTTGGTAAAATTATCGGGGCCTTGCGGGAGATACTTGACGGGGAGCTGCTGTAGCGCGGGAGGGATGGCGGGATGGATGAAATAGAAAGAAAGCTGAGGGTTTTATCGTCTATCGCGGGTGAGCTGAACGCGCGCGGCATCACCTGGGCGGTCGGCGGTTCCCTGCTGTTGTACTTCAAGGGCCTGGTCGGGGATTTCAATGACATCGACCTGATGGTGGCGGAGGCTGACGCGGACGCGGCGCAGACAGTTCTGTCATCCCTGGGCGAGCAGCTGCCTGTGAACCCCAAGTCCCGGTATAAATCAAAATGCTTTCTCAGGTTCCAAGTGGAAGGTGTGGATGTCGATGTGATCGCGGGCTTTACAATCATTCGCGACGGGGAGGAGCATTACTTTCCCCTCACAAAAGAACAGATCAAGGATCAGATAAGGCTTGACGACACGCTCATCCCCCTGCAGTCGCTGGACGCGTGGCATATGTATTACCGCCTCATGGGCAGGGAGGATAAGGCTTCCCTGCTGGATGGACGGGGCTGATCAGCGCTTTGCCCGGCGCGTTTTTTGTTGAAGAGAAACGCGCCGGGCAAAGAGTTTGCGAAGATTTTTTGCTACAGGCCTGCGGCCGTTTCGCCGATGCGGATCAGCCGGTCCAGCAGCCCGGCGGTGTTGACGAAACAATTGGAGGAATAAACGCTGAGCCCTTCAGGTTCGCCGGAGATAAACAGCTCGTATTGTGCTGGAACATCATTCAACAGCGGCACAAGCCGCATGGCGGCTTGATCCGCCGCCCCGGGCCTTCGCTCAAACAGCAGGAAGCCTGTTTTGTCATTTGAGGGGATATACCGCGCGTGTTCCGGCCAGCTGTCCGCTTCATCCTCTGCCATCAGCTTGTGGATGACGGCTTGTTTGGCGATGTCCGGCAGCATGTCCAAGGGCTCCATGCGCGGGACGCGGCCGAGCCGGAAGGAAGGCCTGCCCGGGTCGGGTGCCTTCATGGTCAGGGTCGTTTTGTCTTCCCATGGGGAGGAGCTGCCGCTTCCCTCCTGGTCCTCTCGGCGCAGGGAAAGCCTGGTGCTTGTCAGCACAAACCGCTCACCGCTTACGCGGACTTCTGCCCGCAAGGGCTGCCTGGAGGTTTCCAGGGTATATCCCCCGGCCAGGCAATAATCGTTCAAGGCCTGTTCATCCCTCTTTTTGCGCGCGCCGTTTGCCAGGAAGATGCCGCCGACTGCCAGGGCGGCGCAGAGGGTCACGATCGCGGAAACAAGCAGGTCGGACATCTCAATATCCTGTGATTAAAAAGAGCAGCAGTTCGTTGCCTGAGCCGTCCTTGCGGGCTTGGGAGGCCGATATCAGCGCTCCGTCTTCAAAGGCGATCATGGAGGACAGCCAGGGGTAGTTGGTTCCGAGGAAAGAGTCGCAGTTTATTTTTCCCAGGTAGTCGCCCTGCGGGCTGAACAGCTGGAAAGCCCTGTAGTTTCCATCCATAACCAGGATGCTGCGCCCGGATTCCAGAATGCCCGTCACCGCGCCCAGCGAGTCGTCGTCCTTAAATTCCTTTCCGCCGAAGGTGAACAGTTCCTCTCCTTTCAGGTTGAACGCGGCAATGCGGTGCGCGTCACCCGTCAGGGTGTCCGTGCCGGCTACATAGATACGGTCTTCGGTAATTTGGATATGGTTGATCATGCTGAACCGGCCTTGGCGGGCGTCGGCTTTATTCAACCCGGACAGCACCCAGGGCTCTTGCCTGAGCGTACCGTCCGGGTCGACGCTGACAAGTGTCGGATCCACATTGGCATAGAAGGTAAGCCCCCACTCACCGGAAGGGTGCATCACCAGTTCGCCTGAAATCGGATAATCCCCCACGATGGCGCCGTCCCGCAGAGCCAGGGTGTTAAAGATGCCGTGGGAGATATAAAGGATATCATCCTTGCCCTCGGACAGGCGTTTAAACTTATCGGAGAGCGTCATTGTCCCTTCAGCGAAGAGAGAATCGGTCACGAATTGCCCATCCTTGTAGGCAAGGGCTGTCAGCGGCTTGCCTGTAAGGGCATAGAGCCGATTGCCCACAAAGCGAAGGCTATTGTCAAAGATGCTGTCTAAAATGATCGGCCGGTCGATCCGCAGCCATGCGGCGGACAGCTCGAAATCTCCAAGGGTAAGGGAGGAGGTGGCGGGCACATAGGGGGCGCCGTCTTCGGGCAAGGGCGGATCCACATTGGGCGGCGACATCTCCGGCAAATGGAAGGTGATCGAGTTCAGCACGGACTGCAGCCTGCTCTCCCCGATCATCTCCGGCCGCTCGATCAATACGGTCAAGGTGGCGCTTTCATCAGCCGATCTGGCAGTATATTCCGTGTATTGCCATCCCCATCTTTCATAGCTTGTGCCAAGAAAATGGATGCCGCCAATGGTGGTTTCATCCAAAGCATCCCTTCCCTGCGCTATGGCACGCTCGGTCAGCAGCTTGATTTTATTGCGGTAGTTGCTCACCTTTTCAATGCTGGCGGTCAGGGAAACGGAGCCCAGGGTGCTTGCGCTGTCGTCTTTCAGCTCAAAGTAGACAGTGGAATAATCCTTGCGGTCATTGCGTGAATTGGCGTTTTCCACCCAGCCTTCATCCGCGAAGGAGGCGGTGAACAGCATGGTCACGGCAGAACCTGGGCCTTGTGTCACGGGCTCCGGCTCCGGCTCCGGTTCGGTGACGGCAGTAATTACCGCTTCGGCGGAATCAACGGGCAATTCGACCTCAACTTGCCCGATGGTGAGGTCCTCCTGTGCAATCAACTGTTTATACACCAAGGTGATGGCGTCCGTTCCGTAGTAAAAACTTATCTCCTGCTTGTCAGCATCCCAAACGGGTGAGAAAAGCACATAGGCGCCTGACATGCTCATTGTATCCCCGTCGAGTGCCCAGGTGAATTTTTCGATAAAGTCCGGGCCCAGAGGAGCTTCACCCGTGCCATCCGCGTTCAGCGTCAGGATGCTGCCGTCGGGGAAAAGCGTTTTGATGTCAAAGGTGGAACCGGCCGCCTGGTAATGGGCGGCTTCCCAGAACCCCACGGGGGAAGGTGGCGTTGAGGGTCCGGTCAGTTCGCTTTGAAAGGCCTCCTCCCGGCTGAAGTAAAGGGTCATCCCCTCCTCTGTCTGTGTCAGCTGACCGTTTGTCAATGATAAATCAATGGACTCCTCCGCCATGACAAGCCGGATTCCGCCGTTTGCTTCCGTCCATTGCCCTTGCTCATCTTCACCCATGGAGTTGACCAAAACGCTGCCATCCGCATTGATCTGCAAGGTGATCAGCCCCTTAATCGGCATTCCGCCGATATCAGTGATCAACACCCCGTCTCCCTGGTCGGCAGAGGTGGAGATCCATGTGCCGATGTAGGCCTTGCCGATGATCAGCGATAAAAACCCTCCGGGTTTGGGCGCATCCGGCACCTTTTCGAGGTAACTGGTGACACCCTGCTCGGTGTTGATCAGTTGTCCGTTTTCCAGCCGGAACAGGACATGCTGCCCTTCTACCAGCACGGAAATCCCCTCGTCGGTGGCGCTCCATGTGCCCGAGATTGCTTCACCCGCGGAGGTAAGGGTCAGCGTGCCGCCTGCCTCAAGGCGAAGCTGCATTAATTCTTCTGCTGCGTAGCCAAAATATTCCTTTGCCAGGACACCGTCGCCGGCGTCGATGCCGACGCAGACCCAGTTTCCCGTATAGTCTGCGGTCTGGGCTGATGCCGCCTGAGGAAACGCTGTACCCAGAATGATCAGCGCAAGAAAAACAGCCAAACCTATTCTTTTCATACGATCTCCTTTCATGACCCGGTCGGTAAGCTGATGCCTGAAAGCGACGGTACAAATGATATGATGGAAGTTTGAGTTGGGCCTTATGCAGCGTCAGTTGTGTCTTGTCGTTTGTCGGAGCCTATGAGAGGGTAAGTCAAAGAAGCCTATAAAAAACTATAAATATCCATAAAAATTGTAACATCAAATAAAACCGGCGTCAACAGCTGGAAATTTTAGTATTTGAAAGGGAAAGGATCGCTCAAAAAGGAACCTCGGTCACGAAAATCGGCTTATCCGAACGAATACCCAGGCCGTCAGGCTTGCCGGATCCGCTGGATCACAGGCTTTCCCTCATCACTTGTCAGAAAGGCATAGGTTGTCTGCGGCACCAGGCCCCTGACCTCCTCCATTTTCCCTTCTTTGATCAGCGCCCGAACACGGGAAGCGCTGATGGGGCTGACGCCGTCGTCGCTTTTGCGCTCGAACACATGCAAGGCAACCCCTGCCTGGGGCAACAGTTCACCCATGGCCTGGTTATACAGGGCCGTTGCCGGGGAGAGAGGTTCCTCGCCGACGAAGCGATCGGTGATGCCCAGTTCTTCTGCGATCCTTGAAAAGACTTTCGCGTCCAGCTTGGCCTGCGCCAGGGTCAGGGCGTCGTCCGCGCGGATGAAGTAGCTGGGGAAGGTGGCGCTTGAGACCAGGTAGGGGCCGGTGGGGTGCGGGTAAACGTTCTTTAAATCTGCCACGCCTTCGCGGATCAGCTTCTCGCGAACCTCGCGGGGGAAGGCGGAAATATCCTCGGACACCATGAACAGGTGCAGCGCGTCGCAGCGGGCGGCCGCCTGCTCAACCAGGTAACGGTGCCCCAGGGTGAAGGGGTTGGCATTCATCACAATGGCGCCGACCCTGGCGCCTTCGCCCAGTTTCGGCTGCTCCAGCGACTGTATGTAGCGCTCAAAACCATCGTGGCGGTTTTCCAGGAAGACAACTTCGTTAAGGCTGACGATCTCGTAAAAGCCCAGGCCGGTAAAGTTTTGAGCGGCCTGTTTTTTTGTATATATGAAAAGATCCCGCTGGCCGCGAGAGAAGAGCTCTCCCACCAGGTGGGTGATGACCTGCGCCATCAGGCCCTCGCCCTGATGGGCCGAATCCACCGCCAGGCAGCGCAGGGTATTGCGAAAAAAGGAACCGGTGGCAATCAGGCGGCCGTCTTCATACAGGCCGGCCGTATAATCCAGATGAGGGTCAAGCCCCAGGTCTTCGCGCTCCAGCAGATCGCGCACTTCCTGCATGCCTCGTTTGTTCCACGCGGAAACAGAAGATATCTCAGCCATGTACTTCTTCCTCCAGCTTCTTCTTGATGATATCGATCAGATCCGTCATAAAGCGGGGTAAGACCATGTCCTGCCGCCAGCAGGCATAAAAGTTGCGCCTGTATTCCATCCCCTTCACCCGGTAACAGATCACCCGCTCGCGCAGCGCCTTATCCTGGTTGACATAGACGCTTGGACAGAGCATCAGCGCCACCCCGGTGGCGGCCAGGCGTTTGGCGGCCTCCAGGCTGTCGGTTTCAAGCAGGACAGGCGGATCGATTATCTCGTTTTGAAACAAGCGATCCTGCACCTTGCGTACGCTGTGGCCGCTTCGCAGGTTGACAAAGCGTTCACCCATCGCCTCCCGGATGGATATTTCTTCCAGGCGGCCCAGCCTGCGCGCCAGGGGAGACCCCTTGCCGGCGATCAGCACCACTTCTTCCGTCTCCAGAAGCTCATACACAAGATCCCCAAAACGGGGCTCGGTGGTGATGAGCCCCAGGTCGAACACGCCTTCGTGCATCAGCCGCTCCAGGGCTGTGCTGCCCCGCTCGGTCAGCTCGATGCGCACGTTGGGGTAGCGTTTGGAAAACTCCGGGATAATCAGCGGCAAAAGCTGCATGCCGCGCTGCATGGAAAGGCCAAGCCGCAGGCATCCCCGCATTTCACCGTTGATCTCCGTTATCTCATTGAGCAGATTGGTATTGATGGCCGCTACCTGACGCATCGCGTCCAGGTAGCGCTCACCCGCGAAAGTCAGGCTGATCGGGTCGGTGCTGCGGTTAAATATGTCCGCGCCCAGTTCGCGCTCCGCGCGCTTGATCATCTGGCTGAGCGCGGATTGAGAGATAAAGAGGGCTTTTGAGGCGGCGGTAATGCTGCCATAGCGAAGCACGGACAGGATACACTCCCCATATCGGATATTCACTGCAACTTGCATAGATCCCCCGCATTACACTTGCCTTATGAAAGGCATAAGGATAATTGTGCTTGTATTATTGACACAGTCAGTTTATCATGTGACAAACGGATTGACAAGATGGTTGCAATTTCGACTGATGAACAGGATGGGCGGAGAGATTCGTGTTATTCACTTTACTGATTGCAGCCATGGCAGGCTGGCTCTTTGATCGGATGAAGGTGCCGGGCGGCATGATGATCGGGGCTGTGATCGGTGCCTGTGCCTACAACATTTTCAGCGGACAGGCCGCGATGCCGAATGGGGCAAAAACGGCGGCGCAAATCGTCGCCGGCGCGTTTATCGGCGCCGGCATACAGCGGGAAGAACTCAAGCAGATGCGTTCCACCCTTTTCGCGGCGGGTGTCGTGCTGGGCTGCCTACTGGTCATCAACCTGACCGCTGCCTTTTTGATCCGGACGACCGGACCTGTTGACTTTTTGACCGCGCTGTTTTCATCGGCGCCCGGAGGCCTGAGTGACATCCCCATCATCGCGGCGGACGCGGGGGCGGATGCCGGTCAGGTACTGGCCTTACAGTTTGTGCGCTTCCTCATGGGCATCGCGATTTTTCCCAGCCTGATCGGGCGCTTTACCCCCGAATCCGGGGAAGACACGGCAATGGGCTCGGCCCATCAGCGGAAGGAAGGCGGGGGAAAGCTGCCCGATGCCCTCCTTACCCTGGCGGTGGCAGCCGGATGCGGCCTGATCGGCCGTGCCTCAAAGATTCCCGGCGGCACGATGGCCTTTGCCACGCTGGGGTCTATTGCTTTCAAGCTGATGTACCCCAAGGCCTGGCTGGGCCGGCCGGTTCGCAAGGGCGCCCAGCTTTTATCCGGGTCCTATGTGGGGGCGGGCATCGGTTTGGCGCAGTTGATTCAGCTGAAGGATCTGGCGCTGCCCGCCGTCTGCCTGCTTGCCTGCTATACGCTGGGCGCTTTGATGATCGCGGGCCTGCTGCAGAAGCTGGGCATTTTCCAAAGGCGTGAGGCGCTGCTGGCTGCAACGCCCGCCGGGGCGGCGGATATGGCCCTGATTTCGGCGGATCTGGGGGTTTACAACGTCAAGCTGATCCTGCTGCAGGTGATGCGGCTGATCGCGGTGATCAGCATCTTTCCCAGCATCTTCATGGGAATTACGCGCTGAGCCGGGTGAAGGCACCGCGCGTTTCCAGATAGGAACAAAGCTTGTTAAGAGGAGGGAACATCATGGAACTGACAATTCTCGCATGGGTCATGGTTATTGTCTTCATGGCGCTCATCATGACAAAGAAACTCAGCCCTTTCACCGCCCTGATTATCGTTCCGCTTGTGTTTGCCATCATCGGCTCCTTTATGGGGCTGTACGGCACGCAAGCCATGGAAAAATTCGGAGACTCGGGCCTTTTGTCCCAGCTGAAGATATTGGGCAACTGGATCAACGACGGCACCGTCAAGGTGGCCCGCACGGGCATCATGCTGCTGTTCGCCATCCTGTACTTTTCCATTATGCTCAATGCCGGGATGTTTGATCCGATCATCCGCGGGATGCTGCGCTTTGCCAAGGGCGATCCGATGAAGATTACCCTGGCCGCGGCGATCGTGGCGGCGGCAGTATCACTCAACGGCGATGGCACCACCACCACGCTGATTGTCACGACCGCTTTTGTTCCGATCTTTAAAACCCTGGGCATGAGCCTGATGAACCTGGCCGTCGTGACCGTTCTGATGAACACCATCATGAACCTGCTGCCCTGGGGCGGCCCCTCCGCGCGCGTGATCAGCGTGCTGCCGGAGCTGACGGACTCACAGGTACTGAACGCCCTGGCCCCCGGCATGATCCTGGCGATTATCTATATGCTGGGCGTGGCCGTCTACATGGGCATCAAGGAGCGCAAGAAGCTGGGGGTGGCCACGATGTCGCATGCCGACATCGACAGGCTGATGGCCCCCGAAAGTCAGGAAGTCGAAAACCTCAAGCGCCCCGGCAATTTCTGGATCAACCTGATCCTGACGATTGTTCTGATTACCCTGCTGATGACGCAGTGGCTGCCCTCGCTGACGCTGTTCGCGGTTGGCACCGTGCTGGCCCTGATGATCAACTACCCAAAGCTCAAGGACCAGAAAAACCGCATCGCGGACAACGCGGGCGATGCCCTGCAGGTTGTCATTCTGGTGTTTGGCGCGGGCGCTTTCACGGGCTTGTTTGAAAACTCCGGCATGTCCGCGGCGCTGGCGACCAGCCTGGCCAACATTATCCCGCAATCCTGGGGCAGCTGGTGGGGCCTTATCACTGCCGTGCTGTCGGCGCCCGGCACCTTCTTCCTGTCCAACGACGCCTTCTACTACGGCGTGCTGCCCGTCATGGCGCAGGCCGGCGCGCAGTATGGCTTTACCGGGCTTGAACTGGGCGTAGCCTCCCTGCTGGGGCAGGCCTTCCACCTTCTCTCCCCGCTGGTTGCCTTCATCTACCTGCTGCTGGAACGCACCGAGCAGGACCTGGGCGAATGGCAGCGCACGGCCGGGAAGTGGGCCATCGGCATCTTTATCATCTTTGTGGCGGTAGCGGCTGTCACCGGCAGCGTCCCGCTGCACAAAACGGTTGAAGTGGTCGCGGAGGCCGTATCGACCGTCGTTCCCTGACGTCCCTGGGCGGGGCACCGCATAGGGCTGTGCTCCGCCCTTTCCTGAACAGACCGCAAACGGAGGTAAGAGATGAAAATACAAAAGCCCGCGATCGCGGGGACCCTGGAATCCAGCGACGCGCAGGTGACGCTTGAGCCGGGAGAGGGCTTGTCCATCGAGATCCAGTCCAGCGTACTGGCTCAGTACGGCCGGCAGATCAGGGCCTGCGCGGAAGAAACCCTCAAGCAGTTGTCGATTACAGACGCGCGCGTAAGCATCGTGGATAAAGGCTCGCTTGAATGCACGCTGAAAGCCAGGCTGGAATGTGCCGCTTTCCGCGCGTCCGGCGCCGAGCCTGATGCCGCGTTCCCCTGGGGAGGTGTAATCAGATGAACGAAACGAACATGAAAAGGCTGAAACGGCCGCGCAGATCGATGATGTTTCTCAACGCGCAGCGGCCGGGTTTGTTGAAAGACGCCTATGTCTATGGGCCGGATACGCTTCTGATCGACCTGGAAGACGCGGTGGCCGAGAACCAGAAGGATGCCGCGCGCTTCTCGCTGTATCACGCGCTGACGACCATCGACTACCGCGGCGTGGAGCGGATTGTACGTATCAACGGCCTGGATACACCCCATTGGCAGGAGGACATCCGGGTCAGCGTGGCCGCCGGGGCGGACGGCATCCGCATCGCCAAGTGCGAAACGGCGGAGGATGTCGAAACGGTTGTCGCGCACATTGAAAAGGCTGAAAAAGAATTTAACAGGGAGCCCGGCAGCACCCTGGTGATGGCGGCGCTTGAATCGCCCAAGGGGATTCTTAACGCCTACGCCATCTGCCAAACCTGCCCGGAGCGCATGATCGGCGTGGCGATTTCAGGCGGCGATTACCGCAAATCCATGCAGACACGCTACTATCCTGACGGGCTGGAGATGCTGGGCGGGCGATCCAACATGCTGATCGCGGCGCGCGCGGCGGGCGTTCAGTGCTTTGATACAGTGTTTACCAATGTGGATGACATGGAAGGCTTCCGCCGGGAAACCCAGATGGTCAAACAGATGGGCTTTGACGGAAAATCGCTGATCAGCCCCAGACAGATCGCGATCACGCACGAGATCTTTTCGCCCACACAAAAGGAGATCCGCGAGGCGGAAGACATTCTGCTGGCCTGGCGCGAAAACGAGGCGAAGGGAATCGGCGTGTTTACCGTGAACGGCAAAATGATCGATATCGCCTTTATCCCGGACGCGGAACGTACGATCGAGCTGGCGCGGGCATCCGGGCTGTATGAGGGGGAACTCTGATATGAAAAACGCAGTCAACCGTAACATACCCGAAGAACTGCTGAAGGACGGTTATCAGGTATTTCAGGGGACGAACTACCGGGACGCCGCGAGCTACCGGAAAGCGACGCCGAAATCAACGGTTCATACCGGACGGCAGGAAACAAAAATAATAGACAGCATCCGCGAGGCGATCAAGGCCGTGGGCTTCAAGGACGGCATGACGGTCTCCTTCCACCATCACTTCCGCGAGGGGGATTATATCGTCAACCAGGTGATGAAAGAGATCGTCGACATGGGCTTCAAGGACATCACCATCGCGGCTTCCTCCCTGGGCCAGGCGCACGATCCTGTGGCTGAGTACATTGAGCAGGGCATCGTGACCGGCATCCAGACCTCCGGCATCCGCGGCAAGATGGGCGAGGTGGTATCCCGCGGTAAATTAAAGACACCCGCCATTTTGCGAAGCCATGGCGGCCGTGTGCGCGCCATTGAAGAGGGCGAGGTGCACATCGACGTAGCCTTCATCGGCGCGCCGACCTCGGACTGCATGGGCAACGCGCGCGGCAAGGGCGGCAAGAGCGATTGCGGCGTTCTGGGCTACTCCGAAGTGGACGCCCGCTACGCGGACAAAGTGGTGGTAATCACCGATTGTCTGGTGGATTTCCCCAATTTTCCGCCATCCATCGAGGCGACCTATGTGGACTACGTGGTGGTTGTGGACGAGATCGGCAACCCCAAAAAGATTGCCAGCTCCGCGGCGCGCTTCAGCACCGATCCAAGGGATCTGCTGATGGCCGAGTACTGCGCCAAGGTGATCGAAGCGACGCCCTGGTTTAAGGACGGTTTCTCCTTCCAGACGGGTGCCGGCGGGCCGAGTCTGGCCGCCAACCGCTACCTGGAACCCATTCTGATCAAGCACGGCATCAAGCTGGGCTGGATCATCGGGGGGATATCGGCCCCGGCGGTCGATCTGCTGAACAAGGGCCTGGTGAACACCCTGATTGATACGCAGGACTTTGACATTGCCGGCATTGAATCGGTGCACAACCATCCCAGGCACTTTGAGATGTCCACCTCCCAGTACGCAAGCCCCAGCAACAAGAGCGCCTTTGTCAACAAGCTGGATTACGTGATATTGGCGGCGCTGGAAGTGGACACGGATTTCAACGTCAACGTGATCACAGGTTCCGACGGTGTGCTTCGCGGCGCGCCCGGCGGGCACCCTGATACCGCGGCGGGCGCCAAGTGCTGCATCATCGTGACCCCTCTGGTACGCGGCCGCATGGCCACCATCTGTGAGGAAGTGGTCACCGTGACCACGCCCGGCGAAAACGTGGACGTGGTGGTGACCGATTACGGCATCGCCGTCAACCCGCGCAGGCCTGAGATTCTTGAGGCCTTGCGGGCCGCCAAGCTGCCCGTGAAGACCATCAAGGAGCTGCAGGAGGAGGCCTACGCCATCGTCGGCACGCCCGATCCCCTGCCCTTCAAAGACAGGGTGGTAGCCATCCTGGAGGCGAGGGACGGAACCATCCTGGATGTGGTGCGGCAGATTGATCCGGTGAATTGATTCTTATTGATGTGAACCTCCGCCCCCGGCATAGCCGGGGGCGTTTTTGATTTATTTTGTTTTTCCAACCCTCGCCGCGATTTCCAGCGCCACCAGGAAATTGCTCAGCTGGTGATCCTTTTCCAGCTCATTGCAGAGGATACGCTTCTCCCACTGCGGGGCGTCCAGCAGGTCGCCGGTATAAAAGAAGGTGTAGTACTCATACCCTTTGAAATCGCACAGTGCCTGGATGCCGCTGCACTCCATATCCACGGCGATGCAGCCTTCGGCCTTGCGTTTGGCTACATTGTCGCGCGTTTCACGGAACAGCGCGTCGGTTGTCCAGCAGCGCCCGGACACATGCGGGAGGCCCAGTTCCTCCATGACGGCTGCAACCAGAGGCGCGTTTTTGACCGTGATATACTCTGCCGCCGGCGCGTAATGGTAGCTGAAGCCCTCATCGCGGTAAGCTTCCGTGGGGATGATCAGGCGGCCCTCGGTCAGCTCGCTTGACAGCGCGCCGCAGCTGCCGAACAGCACATAGCTGCTGGCCCCGGTCAGGTGCATGACCTCCTCCAGATGGGTGCCGCAGCCTGCCGAGGTGATGGGGCTGAGGCAGAAGGCGATGGTCTTCCCTTTGTAGTCCATCGTATAGATCAGCCGGTTGCCGTTGAGGGCCATGATGGTGGCCGCTTCGCGGCAGTCAAAGCGGGCCAGGGCGTGATCGATCACGGCCTTTGAGAAGGTAACGATGCAGGTGTCGGCGATTTTCCCGGCGGGGGCCGGGTTAAGATCCTGGGGCCCGAAGACCGGGGCTGATCCGGGGTCGAAACTGGATGTAATCATGCGTGTCTCCTGTGTGTTATTGTATTTGGTATACGTTTCTTTTGGAAAGCCGGCGCATCAGCAGCGCGGCCGCGGCAAAAAGCAGGAAGGCCAGGGCATAACCCGACGGGAGCGCCCAGCTCTGCGGGGTGAAATAGAAGCAGGCAAACATCAGCCCCAGCAAAAGAAAGCCCGTCAGCAGGCCAAAGCCCGTCTGCGCGGAGCTTTTGATGATCTGCTGCTCGTTTTCCCAATCGAACCTGGCAAAGCGCAGGTCCAGCATCAGTCCGGTTACGGAGCTCAGCGAGCAAAGCGCCAGCGGCAGCAGCAGGCATATGAGAAAAAGAAGGAAGGAAAGCTTCAGGTGCAGCCAAAGAAGCACCGCCGACAGCGCGATGGGCGGCAGGCAAAACAGGATGCTGAACAAGGCCTTGCTGCCCAGGAGCACACCGCTTGATACGGGCGCGGTGCACATCAGCCAGGCGCTCTTTCCCTCCATGGATACGCTGACCGTGGCGGGCACGGCGAGGGCGCTGAACAGGCAGGCGACCAAAGGCAGATAGCGGTTCAACAGCCCCTGCACTATAGGCAGGCTCAAGGCGGTGACAACCAGGTCCGGCTTGACCAGCGGAAGTAAAAGCAGCGCCATCGGCATCATCCACAGGCCGACGCCGGTATTAAGCAGGTACAAGGGGGAAGAGGCGATGCGGCGCCCCTCCTTCAGGGTGAGGGCGAACAGGGCGCTCCTGGCGCGGGCACGTTGCCGGCCCCCGCGCCGCAGCGCGATACTGCTCATGGCGGCCTGAATAGGGGCGTGCAGCCGGATCAGCGCCCAGCCCGTAAGCATGAAGGGGAGAAGGCCCCATGCGGCGATCCCCAGCAGGTGTTCAGGGCTTCCTGCCAGCGCCCCCGCGGCCAGTGAGACGGGCGGATAGAAACCCGCCAGCGCGTTCTCCATGCCGCCTGAAATGGTACTCAGCAGCGCCATGCCATTCATGGGATCCACCGGCATGGTATAAAGCTTCAGCAGCAGCCAGGTGATCAGCGGGACGGTGATGACGGCCGACAGCAGGCTTCGGTTTTTAAGCCGCTGCAGCAGCAGCGCGGGCAGGGCAGAGAGGATCAGGCCGACGGCAAGCGCCGGCATGGGCGCAAACAGGCAGAGGACCAGCCACAGCAGCGGCTGCTGCCAGGCAAAGCCCGCCGAAAGCGCGTAAAACAGGGCGGAGGGGATCATCACCGCCGCGCTCAGCGCAAGGGCTGAGAGGTACAGGCTGATCAGCCTGGACAGGGGGAGGGCATAGCCGGGAAGCGGCAGGGCGGACAGAAGATCCGCGCTTTGCGGTGAAAAAAACAGCGCCTGTGCCCGGATCATCGCCGTCATCAGGGAAGCCGCGGCGCTCATCAAAACAGCCATGGCAGGCAGAAGGCGGCTCATGCCGGCCGTGTACAGCCCCCACATCATCAGGGCTGCATAGCCGATGCCCATCAAGCCCAGCAGCGCATAGAGCGCCAGCATCATCACAAGCCGCCGGCGCTGCTTTTTATCCCGCGTAAAGCGGATTTCATTAAGGCGGAAGCTGTTGAGGCTTTGCAGCTTTAAGACAAGGCGCAGCTCACGCATCGCGCATGGCCTCCAGAAAAAAGGCTTCCAGGCTCCGGGCGCCGCGCAGTTCATCCGTCGCCCCGGCCGCGATCAATCGCCCCTGTTTGATGAGGGCCACCTTGTTGCACAGCTTTTCGGCGACCTCCAATACATGCGTTGAAAACAGCACCGCGCTGCCCTCCCGGCAGAATTCCTGGATCATCTGCCTTACGCGCACCACCGCCTCGGGGTCAAGGCCCACGAAGGGCTCATCCATCAAAAACAGCACGGGGCGGTGGATGAAACCGCCGATCATGGCCAGCTTTTGTTTCATGCCGTGGGAATAGGAGGAAATCAGATCCCGAATCCGGTCCGACAGGTCAAGCGCCTCCACATAGTATTCGATGCGCTCCTGACGGATGGCGGAGGGCAGTTCAAACAGATCGGCGATGAAGTTCAGATACTGGCTGCCGGTCAGAAATTCATAGAGGTCGGGGTTGTCGGGGATGTAGGCAAGCTGTTTTTTGCAGGCCAGGGCATCCCGGCGGACGGACAGGCCGTTGATGTAGATCTCGCCCTCGTCAAAGCGCAGAATCCCTGCGACGGCCCGCAGCGTGGTGGTCTTGCCGGCCCCGTTTTTGCCGATGAAGCCGTAGATGTCGCCCGGCTCAACGGTGAGGCTCAGATTGTCAACGGCCTTCACCTTGCCCGAATAGCTTTTGCTGAAACCTTCGATGGACAGAATGCTCATAAACCCCGCCCCTCAGTTTGAGCGCTGCCCGCGCCGGGCGTTATCGTTTGTGTTTATGGTTCCGCGGAAAACGACCAGGCTTTGGAACAGGTACTCTGTCACAAAATTGATCACCATGGTCAGGCCCAGCACCAGGTAGTCATTCCACCCTATTCGTGTCAGCTCATTGCCCCACCAGGTGCTTAAGGGGGTGAAGACCGCGTAATAGGTAAGGATTAATCCCATGGCCTTGGATATATTGACGGTTGAGCGGAAGGTGTAGCGGCGGTTAAAGGTCAGGTTCCATACCACGCTTAGTACCAGCGCGATCAGGTAGCTGGGCCAGTAAGGAAAGCCTGTCAGTTCGTTGAGCAGGGTAAACACGCCTGCCTGTATCAGCCCCGCTGAAATGGAAAAGAGTGTAAATTTGATAAACTGCCACGCGGTCTGACGGCCGCTCATCTTTGCGGGCTTCCCTAAATCTGCCATATTGCCGGCTCCTTTCGATGATCCCTTGCGCATTATATCAAATACAGGCAAAAAACGCACTTCCTATGAGTGTTTGTACATACCCCTTTGGGGTATGATATCACAGGTAAATTCAAGGAGGTTGGAAGAGATGAAGGTAGTGATCATCGGCGGCGTGGCCGGAGGGGCAAGCGCCGCCGCCAGACTGAGAAGGCTGGATGAGGAAGCTGAGATCATTGTGTTTGAACGCGGGGAGTATATTTCCTATGCCAACTGCGGGCTGCCCTATCATGTGGGCGGCGTGATCCAGGAGCGCGACGAGCTGCTGCTGATGACGCCCGAGTTGATGAAGAACCGCTTTAATATAGACGTACGGGTATTGAGTGAAGTGACCGCTATTGACCGGACGGGCAAGTCGGTGGAAGTGAAGGGGCCGGATGGCAAGCTGTACAGGGAAAGTTACGATAAGCTGCTGATCGCCACGGGTTCCTCCCCGCTGCGGCCGCCGATCAAGGGCATCGATTCGCCGCGTGTGATGAGCCTGTGGACAGTGGGGGATACGGACCGTATCAAGGCTGCGGTCAAGGAAGGCGTCAAAAGCGCGGCCGTGATCGGCGGCGGCTTTATCGGCCTGGAGATGGCGGAAAACCTGCGGCATCTGGGCCTGGAAGTTTCCGTGATCGAAGCGCAAAACCAGGTGATGGCCCCTCTGGATTATGAGATGGCCCTGCCGGTGCATGCCAGGCTGCGCGAGGCGGGCATTGCCCTGTACCTTGGCGACGGCGTGGACAGCTTTGAAGACAGGCCTGACTCTGTCGGCATCAAGCTGAAAAGCGGGGCCGAGGTCAGGGCCGATCTGGTCATTCTGTCCATCGGCGTGCGCCCCAACGGCGAGCTGGCGCAGGGCGCCGGCCTTGCGGTCAACCGGCGCGGCGGCATCGTGGTGGATGCCCAGATGCGCACGGAAGACCCGGATATCTTTGCCGTCGGCGACGCGGTGGAGGTGCGCGATCTTGTATCGGGCGGGCAGACCATGATCCCCCTGGCGGGGCCGGCCAACAAGCAGGGCCGCATCGTCGCCGCCAATATTCTGGGCGGGCACGAAAAGTACAAGGGCTCCCTTGGGACGGCCGTGGTGAAGCTGTTTGATATGACGGCGGCGACCACCGGAGCCAACGAAAAGGCGCTGAACGCCCGCGGGCTTGAGCATGGGCGCGATTACCTGCGCCTGATCATCCGCCAGAACAGCCACGCGGGCTACTACCCGGACGCGGAGGGCATGTACCTGAAGCTTTTGTTCACGCCGGACGGAAGCCGCATTCTGGGCGCGCAGATCGTGGGGCAAAACGGTGTGGATAAGCGCATCGACACCATTGCCACCGCCATGAGGCTGAACGCCTCCGTGGGCGATCTGGCGGAGCTGGAGCTGGCCTACGCGCCCCCCTATTCGTCGGCCAAGGATCCGGTCAACATGGCGGGCTTCGTGGCGGCCAACATCCTGGAGGGCCTGACCTCGTTTGCCGCATGGGACGCGATCGACGGGGACAGCAAGGCCGCGATTCTCGATGTACGCGAGGCATGGGAGGTGGCCGATTACGCCATCCCCGGCGCCAAGGTGATTGACCTGGCCGAGCTGCGCGGGCGGCTGGATGAGCTGGATAAGCATCAGGAAATCATCATCTTCTGCGCCGCGGGCGTGCGCGCCCATACCGCTGCCCGGATGCTTGGCAACAGCGGCTTCAAAAACGTAAAAGTCTATCCCGGCGGCGCGTTCTTCTATGAAGTAACGCATCGGAAATGAGCCCGTGAAGGTCCCCTTAACCTGAACGGCTCGCCGCCAACACATACAAGACCCTCTTTGCGCGAAAGCGCCGGGAGGGTCATTTTTATCATCGAAAATTGTTTCAATCGGCGCAGGTGTCGGGCATCTTCCTGAAGCCGAGAAAAAGGAACGGCTGATTTGGCCGTTCCCTTTGACTTGATTCCGCAGGAAGCTCCGCGGCGGCGGGGTGTTGTTATTCTGCCGCTGCGCTGTCCGCGGCGTCCCTATCCTTGGCGGCGGACTGGGGCAGCAGATCCTCCGCGGTGCTGAGCTCCTTGGGGTGGGAGGCTTTTTCGGCCTCGATTTCTTCGCGCAGGCCGATGGCCACCGGATGCTCCAGGCCAAAGGCTCCGGAGGGCATCATGAAGACGGCGCCGCTGCCCGGCCCGCCCAGTTCCAGCTGCTCATAGAGTGCTGCGGCGATGCCCTGGCTGATCCGGGTGTCCGTCAGCCAGAAGATGATCTCCTTTTCCTTCTGGATCTCCAGGCTGAACACCTTCATGTCGTGCCCGGTGGAGCCGCGGCCGTGCATAATGGTGCCGCCGCCCGCGCCGGCCGCGCGGGCGATGTCCACCGCCTTCTGGGACAGGCCGCGGTTGACGATGGCCACCACGCAGTCATACAGCTCGATGCTGCCAAAGGGCAGCCGGGTCTGCGCCATGCCGTTTTGCACCTCCTCGCGCAGCTTCTCATGAGATTTACGCCGGAAAACCGCGCCCACAATCATCAGCGAGAGTACCGGCGCCATGGCTACCATGGCGATGACGCCAAAGCCGTCCACCAGCACGTTGGCGCTGGGCACGATAGCCGCCGCGCCCTGGGCGAAGGCCAGCACGAAAGTGGCCGTCATGGGGCCGGAGGCCACGCCGCCCGCGTCATAGGCAATGCCTACGAAGACCGGGTCCGAGCGGAAGGACAGCAGCACGCCGATGGCAAAGCCGGGCAGCAGGAAGTGCCATAGCTTCAGCGCGGGGATCATGATGCGCAGCATGGACAGCATCACCGCCAGCGCCACGCCGATGGACAGGGTGACCTTGATGATACGCCCGGGGATGCGCCCGCCGGTGGTTTCCTCGATCTGCTGGCCCAGCACGATGACGGCCGGCTCTACCAGCACCACGATCATGCCGATGAAAAAGCCGACCACGGGCAGCAGCCAGAGGTGCTGGGCGGCGATGGACCGGCCGATAAGCTGGCCCATGTCCAGAAAGCCGGAGTATACGCCGGTTAAAAACAGCGTCAGGCCGACCAGTGTATAGACCAGGCCTTTGACAATGCGGGACAGCTCGCGCCGGGGCGCCTTGAAGTGGATGAAGTTGAGCAGGAAGAAAAAGGCGGTGAGCGGCAGCAGCGCCGTCAGGGAGCCCAGGAATTCCTGGGGCAGGTAGCGCAGCAGGGGCCCCAGCACGCCGCCCTGCTGCACGGCGAAGGCCGCCGCTTCGCCCTGGATGTTTTTCTGCCCGGTGATAATGCTCATGAGCATCAGGGCATACATGGGGCCGGCGCTCATCACGCCCACCATGCCAAAGGCGTCCTCCTCGGAGGTCTTGCCGCCCTTGATGCGCGAGAGGCCGGCGGACAGCGCCAGGATAAAGGGGGTGGTCAGCGCGCCGGTGGTGGCGCCGGAGGAATCAAAGGAGATGGCCAGGAACTCCTCAGATACAAAGAGGCTCAGCACAAGGATGCCCGCGTAGGTCAGCCCCATGAAAGCCGGGAAAGAGCGGCTGCCCAGCAGGCGGAAGGTGCCGAACATGATCAGCATGCCGACGCCCGCCGACACCAGGTAGACCATGGTCAGGGCGCCGATGACGCCGCCGGAGGCCGCCTCCACCTGGTGGCCCAGGATGAGCAGGTCGGGTTCGGCCACTGTCACCAGGAAACCCAGCAGGAAGGCGATCACCGCCACCTTGACGGGGGATTTGGAGGTGGCCACTTCCACCGCCATGTGGTCGCCGATGGGGTTCATGCCCAGGTCCACGCCCAGCAGGAAGATGGCCAGGCCCACCAACAGCAGCAATGAGCCCAGCAGGAAACGCCAGATGATGTCAGCGTCGGGCTTGACGATGGTAAAAGCCAGCAGCAGCACCAGCGCCATCACCGGCAGCAGGCTGCGGCTGACCTCGGAAAATTTTTGTCGAAGCAGGCTCATGTCGCCACCTCCTTGCCCGGCTTGCTATCCTCATACAGCCCCAGGGCCTTGGTGACCGGCAGGCCAAAGATAATGCCCGCGCCCTTGCGCTCCAGCTGCATTTGAGTGTAGATGGCCTGGCGGATCTGCGGCGCGTTGACCCGCGGGACGACGATCATAACGATGTCCTTTTGCGGCTCGATGTTCAGCGGGAAATAATACTCCTGTGGCACACCGGCGCCATGGGCGTGGATGATGGTGCCCCCGCGTGCGCCGGCGGCGCGGGCCACCTTCATGCACTCGCTGCCCAAGCCGCGCTCCAGCACCGCCATCAGGCAGACATGGGGGGAGTGAAGCGCGCGCTCCGCCTCACCCTCCCGGGTGTCATCCGGCCGGTACTGACGATAGGGCACCGAAAAGGCGATGCCCTTATAGCGTTTATGCAGGTGGAATTCTTCGCGCAGCATGCCGTAAATGGCATCGGTCTGCTCTTGGGGCACCGCCAGCAGCAGCACCTCCTTCTGTGTCTGGTTGATGCCCAGCAGGTCCTGCCATTTGGAGGGCAGGGTGCCTTCACCCAGAAACACGGTGCCGCGCTGCGCGCCCAGTTCCTGGGCGCGGTGCAGCAGGCGGTTGGCCTTTCCTCGGTCAACGATGATATAAATAGCGGAGCCTGTGGTCATACGCAGTCCTTCCTGGAGGACAGCCGCGCAAGACGCGCAGATCGCGGGCCACGGGCAGTCCGGTAATATAAGATGGTGTATTTTAACACAGATTAGAAGATGGCACAAGGAAATAAGCACCCCAAAGTCGGCCTTCGTTCAACGTGGGGGTATATCAGTCCGGAAGTCTTTTTTCGCATACAACGACCGGATATGAGGCATTGCGAAGCCTGGTTCTGAAGCTATTCAGACGGCGCAAAGGACATAAGAAATAAATTATTCCTCTTTCCGGATGATCACC
>CAZYKQ010000004.1:0-51831 GCA_964648235.1 uncultured Christensenella sp.
GAAATTTGATTATGTTTTAAGGAATAAGATTGTTACAAAATCTGATTGAATGCAATGAGGAATTATGATATGCTGTAGCTAAACAAGTATGTCTTGCGGACAAGCTGTTTAATGCTTTTATGCAAGAAAATCATTTGTTCATTCGTTGTATGCATGGATCGCCGGTGCCCGGTTATCGCAGAAAGTAAGGGATGATTCTATGAAATTTTTAAACAAAAAGAAAGTATTAATCCTTATCGCCGCTCTATCCGTGGCTATGCTGCTTGGAGGATGTGTTTCCAACCCCGATAATACAAGCGGAAACAGTAGCGCCGGAGCAGGCTACAATGGCAATCTTCCATGGGATATTGCGCCTACTATTCCCCCTCTGGATATTACTCCGACACCAGATACCAATCCCCTTGTCCTTCCTTCCGCCTCTCCTGAAAGTGATAACCCACAGACTGGAATCATAGGCGGAAGTACAGATTCCCTGGGTATTGTTACTCCTGAGCCGGTGGTGACATTTTCTATTACTCCGGTTACGCAACCTCCAACGGCAACTCCTGGTCCTACCATAACACCTTTGCTCCTCAAAGAAGGAAGCACTGGTACTGCTGTGCGTAATGTTCAGACAAAATTGCGTGATCTGGGCTATATGAAAACTGTGGATGGAAAATTTGAAGCCGGTACTAAACGTGCTGTTATCGCTTTCCAAAATCGAAATGGGTTGCCCGCTGACGGTGTTGTCGGTCAGGCGACTATGAATAAGCTGAACTCAAAAAATGCTGTACGTGCAGCGTCTACCCCCAAGCCAACGCAAACAGTCAGGGTAACCGCAACACCCCGCATCAATGAAAATGTGATATTGGAACTTGGTTCTCGCGGATCGGATGTACGCAAAATGCAGGAGCGGCTGATCGAGCTGGGATACCTGAACGGCAAACCAACGGGCGTCTTTAATGAGGCGACGGAAGCTGCAGTTATTGCGTTTCAGAAGCGTAATGTCTCCTATTATGATGGAAAAGCTGGTCCAATGACATTAAGCAAGCTCTATTCCAGTTCCGCTCAGCGCACAAGCAGCTCCGCAGGAACGATTGGCACAGTGCTTGAAAATGGCATCAAAAACTCCGAAGCTGTGCGCTCTCTTCAGCGTCGACTGAAGGAGCTGGGATATTACAGCGGCAGTGTAGACGGTAACTTTGGTGATGGAACAGAGCTTGCCGTACGTAGTTTCCAAGGGAACAATAATCTAACCGTTGACGGCAAGGCAGGCGAAACTACACTCAACCGGTTGAACAGCAGCAGCGCTAAACGTGCAGGTTCCTCGGGAAGTTCTGGCGATCGTGTAACACCGCTTCCCTCCCTTACACCAATTACTCAGTTTACGACTGTAACAGAACCTCCCGTGGGTTATTATGCAACGCTACGCCCCGGTCATATGGGAAAACCCGTCAGAAAATTGCAGGAAGCTCTGAAAAACAAAGGGTATTATAAGGGTGATGTTGACGGGAAATATGGTACGGGCACCATTGACGCGGTGACGCGTTTTCAGGCAGACCATGGCCTGTCGCAGGACGGTGTAGCAGGCCCCTCAACACAACGGATACTGTATGAAGGCAATTTCCCGGTAGAATCATAATTATTATTCTTCATTACCAGAACGGCCGCCTTCTAGGCGGCCGTTCTGGTAATAGCAAGACAAAATAGCTCAAAAAAGAGCGTTGACAAACTCCTCAGCATCAAAAGCCTGTAAGTCATCGATCCCTTCGCCTACACCAATATACCACACAGGTATGTTCAGTTCCTGTTGAATGGCAATGGAAATTCCCCCTTTGGCAGTTCCGTCAAGCTTAGTGAGGATGATACCGTTAATTTCTGCAGCTTCCTTAAACTGCTTTGCTTGCTGCAATCCATTTTGCCCGGTTGTCGCATCCAATACCAGCATACTTCTGACAGCAGCTTCCGGAAACTCCTTATCAATTATTCGCCGGATCTTCCCAAGCTCGTCCATCAAGTTCTTCTTGTTATGCAATCTGCCTGCTGTATCCACAATTAATAAATCTGTTTTTCTGGATTTGGCTGCCTGTAATGCATCATATACAACTGCGGCGGGATCACTTCCCATCGACTGGCTGATCATGGGAACGTTCGCCCGCTCAGACCATACTTTAAGCTGTTCATCCGCAGCCGCTCGGAATGTATCTGCAGCAGCCAGCATCACGGAACGGCCAAGCTCTTGGAAACGCAAAGCCAGTTTTCCTACAGTAGTGGTCTTTCCGACTCCATTCACGCCAACAACTAGCATGACCATCGGCCAGCGAAGCGGTGGGCGGCCAATGTTCATTTCGTCAACAATGATCTTTTTGAATATCTCTCGCGCCTGCGTTGCATACTTTACCTTTTTGTCGCTTACTTCTCTCTTAAGCGCTTGGATAATTCGCTCCGTCGCCGCAAGACCTGCGTCAGATAAAATCAGGATGTCTGTCAATTCATCATAAAAATCATCGTCAATAACTTGCGTATGCTCAACCAAATCATCTACCTTAGCAGTAAAATTACCCCTGGTTTTTGATAGGCCTTCCTTCAGTTTTTGAAAAAAACTCATATTCAATCCTTCCTCTTAAGCTTCTACATATTGTTGCAAGTTAACTGATACCATGCTTGATACACCCTTTTCTTCCATCGCTACACCATAAAGAGCGTCACAGCATTCCATTGTACCTTTCCTGTGTGTAATGATTACAAACTGGGTAGATCGAGCATATTCGGCCAGATATTCCGCAAAATAGCTGATGTTTGCCTCGTCAAGCGCTGCTTCTATCTCATCCAGAATACAAAAAGGTGTCGGTTTGAGCTTCAGCATCGCAAATAAAATCGAAATAGCTGTCAAGGCCTTTTCTCCCCCTGATAACAGACTCAACAACTGCAGCTTCTTACCCGGCGGTTGTGCTGCCACCTCAATATCACAAGTTAGAGGGTGAGAGAGATCAGACAGGATCAGCTCTGCTTTACCTCCGCCAAATAATCGCGTAAAAGTTTCTGAGAAATAAGCGTTAAGTTTTGAAAACTCGGCAACAAATTGCTTTTCCATTTTGCCAAGAAGCTGGGTGATCAGCGTGACAAGATCCTGTTCTGCTTTTTGCGCGTCATCCCGTTGGGTTATCATGCTGTCATAACGCTCACGGGTTAAGGCATATTCCTCAACCGCTCCGACATTTACACTGCCCATTTCTCGGATGCGTTGTTTAATGGATTTGATTTCAAGCTCCGCCTGTGGAAGATCGAATTTTCCTAATGCGCGCTGTTCCTGGGCCAAAGCAT
Organism: uncultured Christensenella sp.; assembly: GCA_964648235.1. Taxonomy (GTDB): domain Bacteria; phylum Bacillota; class Clostridia; order Christensenellales; family Aristaeellaceae; genus UBA1038. Next base: position 3,304 of record CAZYKQ010000004.1, read on the forward strand.
AAGTCAACTCGTAGCTATTGAAAATATAATCATTGAAAGACTGAATCTCGCTTTCTGTACGTGCGCAAATCAGTTCATTTCGATGTAGCTTATCATTGTCCTGAGCTTGTAAGGCATGCAGAGACTCGGTCTCCTTGGTATTTTCTTTTTGTTGGTTCTGAATGATGTATCTTTTTTGCGCCACCATGTCCCAAGCTTCCTGCTTTTGAGAAATCAGCATAGAAGAAGCTTCCGCTGCTTTTATCTGAATCTGTTGTTTCTCTCGCGCTAAGCCTTCCTCTTCTTCCAAACGCTTAAGCTCTAAAGCTTTTTTATTTAAAGAATTTTCCAGGGAAATCATCTCGTTTGCCCATCGTTCTCTGTCACGACGGAGCAGGTCATATTGATGTGTGATTTCGCTATAGCGAGCGGTAGAAATTGCGACTTTTTCGCGTTGTCTTTCTGTCTCTTCTCTCGTTTGAACCAGCAGCTGCTGATACTTCAGAGTTTCCTGTTCCAAAGTCTTTTGGTCTATTGACTCGCTGTGCGTCTGTTCAGAAGCAATCTGAAGATCAGCTTCAACATCCGCAATTGCCTGCTTCAACTGTTCCAGCGCATCTTCCATATCTGCCTTGCGCTGACGGATACCTTCGAGCTCATGCATTGCGTTCTGACTACGTTCCTGCTCTCGTGCGACAAGAATACGGTGCTGGCCCAGCGCCTCGGTCGCCTCCTGTAAAAGGTATGTGTGCTCTTGCAGCTCCAATTCTGCTTGCTGTTTATCTTCATTCGCTTTTTTAATAAGTTCATGGCTTGCCTTAATGGATTTCTTTAGCTCATCAATTTCTCGCTCTCGGCCAAGAAGGCTGCTGACGCGTGACTGTGAAGTACCTCCAGTCATCGCTCCGCCTGCGCGCAAAACATCCCCCGCCAGCGTAACCACGTTGAACGCCTGTCGTGCGCGACGCGACAAGGTAATTCCTGAATCCATATCCTCTACGATAACTGTGCGTCCTAATACACTTTCAATGATGCTGCGAAGGTACTGTTCATATTCTATCAGCTCGCTTGCAACCCCGACACAGCCTGGTGTATTAAGAAAAGCCCGTTCATCATGGCTAAGGCTGCGCCCTCTGATAGCGTTGATAGGTAAAAAAGTTGTTCTGCCCAAACGATTGTTGCGCAGATAATCGATCATGCTTTTGGCTGTTCCCTCGTCATCTGTAACAATATGCTGAAGCGTACCGCCCAGAATCATATCAATTGCAGTCTCATATTCCTTGGGTACCCGAATCAGTTGAGCAATGACACCATGAACTTTTGGATTACCCGATGCAAATTGCAATGCTCTTTTGACTGCAAGATTATATCCCTCATAATCACGTGAGAGATCTTCCAGCAAATTCAGCCTGTTTTGATCCCCTTGCACTTTATTGGCTATGTCTGCTGCGTGTTGAGTGGCTATACGATAACGAATGTTACTCTCATTATGCTTTTGCTCCATTTCTTCAGTGTCAACAATCATTTGGCTCAAAGTATCCTGAGCGATTTTCAGCTGCTCATCTGCCTTATAAGAAACCTTGGCCTGTGCCAATTCCTGAATGGATAATTCCTCATTTTGCTTTTGAACATCCTTGACCCGTTCCACCATCTGAGCCAGCATTGTCTGCTGTCGCGCCTGCATACTCTTGGCATCACTGAGGCGAGTGATTGCATCAATGATGCGGACCTTATGTTCATTTAGCTGCTGCTCTGCTTTCTGGCCTTTGTCAAGCAAAGCTTGAAGCTGCTCTTCTTCTTGCTTTAGTGTCTTTTGAGATTCCTCCTGAAAACATAGCTGGGCTTGGCGCCCTTCTTCGCTGTCTGAATATATACTACGGAGCTTTGAAAGCTCCTTTTCTTTCTGTTCAATGTCATCTGCCGCTTGAAGCAGCTGAGCTTCCAGTGCTTGCGTCCTGTTTTGAGCGGCTTGTAGTTCTCGTTGGCATATGTAATGAGCTTCCTGTGCTTCATTTAGTGCTTGACGGGCTACCTTATCCTCAAGATCCACATCCTCAAGAAGTCGATCAAGCTCTTCTCTTTTTCGGCCCAAAGCTTCCATCTGCTTTTCATTAATCTGTATGTTTTCCTGGAGGCCCAGTGTAAGCTCACGAAGAGATGAAAGGCGCGCCTGCAGGCGATCATGCCTGATCAAATAGACATTAATATCCAAGTATTTTAAGCGCGACGATAAAGCCAGATATTCCTGCGCAGTTTTTGACTGATCTTCCAGAGGGGTCAAACGAGCAGCAATTTCCTCGATCAGGTCATTAACACGCAGAAGATTTTCGCGGGTTCTGTTCAGTTTGCGTTCAGCTTCTTCTTTGCGAACACGATAAGTAACAATACCAGCAGCCTCTTCAAATACTTGTCTGCGTTCATCTCCTTTGGTTGACAATATCTCTTCAATGCGTCCTTGCCCGATGATGGAGTAGCCTTCCTTGCCAATTCCGGTATCGCGAAAAAGCTCCAGCACATCACGCAGCCGGCAGTTAACGCGGTTTAAAAAGTATTCACCTTCACCGCTTCGATAAACACGTCTAGTCACCAAAACCTCAGAATATGGCGAGTTGAGTGCTTTATCCTCATTATCAAACTGAAGAGAAACTTCGCAATAAGGCAACGGCTTCCTTGTTTGGGTTCCGTTGAATATAACATCTTCCATCTTGGCGCCGCGTAAAATCTTGGCGCTTTGTTCACCCAGAACCCAGCGCACAGCGTCCGCGATGTTGCTTTTTCCCGATCCATTAGGACCAACAATACCGGTGATTCCGCGATCAAAAGACAACTCAGTTCTCTGGGCAAAGGATTTAAAGCCTTGAATTTCTACCCGGTTTAGCTTCATATTCCTTCTCCCTTAGACATCAATATCTCAAGTGCTTTTGTGGCAGCCTGCTGCTGCGCATCTTTTTTGCTGCCTCCCTGGGCACGGGCCATCTCTTCTCCGTCAATAGAAACAGCAACAGTAAAACGCCGATTGTGAGCAGGCCCCTCTTCTGCAACGGTATCATACTGCGGTTCAGAAAGATGTCTGCCTTGCAAGTACTCCTGCAGTTCACTTTTACTGTTTTGTACCGAGGACTTCCCATCAAACTCAGCAGCCCATAGGCTATCTACAACCTGTTTTACAGCCTCAAAACCACCATCAATATACACAGCTGCAAGCATTGCTTCGACCGCGTCAGCCATAATGCTCTTCCTCCCCCGTGTATCCGATCGAAGAGGAGGAATCATTCTGATATAATGCTCAAGTTCTAAACGTTCAGCTATAGAATATAATGTATCCTCACACACAAGGGATGCGCGCAGAGCAGTCAACTGGCCTTCCTTCATTTTAGGATGCATAGCGTAAAGTCTATGACTGACACATAATTCCAACACAGAATCTCCCAGAAACTCAAGCCTTTGGTTATTATTGATGCCAAATGAAGGATGTGTCATCGCCAATACCAATAACTTGGTATTTACAAATTCAAATCCAATTAAGTTTGACAATTCGGGATATCCCGGCATACCAGAACCTCCGCATAAAAATGGCTGCTGCCATATTGTGCAGCAGCCAATAAGGTATCAAAGCAGCTTATTTTGTTTTTTCTTCAATATAATCCATTACATCCCCGACAGTCTTCAGCGACGTAATCGCGCTGTCCTCGACCTGCATATTGTAGTGATCTTCCAGATCCATGATCAGCACCATAACATTGGCGCTATCAGCACCAAGATCTTCTACCAGTCGGGCTTCACGGGTCACCTTTTCGGGTGCTACTTTCAGTTGATTGGCAATCATAGATTTCAACTCATCAAATACCATAGTTTACCTCCGAATTCAATAAATACCTTATAGTTGACTCATAATGGTCTGTGCGACCTGAGCGGTCACCATATTGGAAGCCTGTTTGATGGCCGAAGCAAAGGCATAATTGTTACAACTTCCGTGTGCTTTGACCACAGCGCCCGCGACGCCCAGCAGAGGAGCACCGCCTATCTCTGTGTAATCCATGACCTTTTTGACACGACCAAGGGCAGGCTTAGCAAAGAATCCTCCAACCCTCGAACGAATATCGGCGTGCAACTCCTTTTTAATCATACCCATCAGGGTAGACGCAATGCCCTCGGTATACTTAAGAATCAAATTGCCATCAAAACCGTCACATACAATAACGTCAGCCGTGTCAGCCGGGATATAACGTGCTTCGATATTGCCTACGAAATTGTATTTGGACAATTGCATCAAAGGAAAGGCCTCCTTAACCAGAGCGTTCCCTTTTTCCGCTTCATCGCCTACATTGGCAAGGCCAATGCGTGGGGTTGGGATATTCATGATTTTTTGCATATAGGCATTGCCCATTAAACCGAACTGTTGCAGGTACTCAGGTCTGCAATCAACATTCGCCCCGCAATCAATCAAAAGAAAACTCCCCTTACCGTTTGGAAGCATAGGAGCCAGCGCTGGGCGCTCAATGCCTCGTATACGACCAAGTCGTAGCATGCCTCCCACTAAAACCGCGCCAGTTGAACCGGCAGACACAAATCCGTCGGCCTCTCCCTCCCGCACCGAAAGCATTCCCATCACAATGGGTGATCGCTTCATCTGACGGATGGCTAATGCTGGGGCATCATGGTTTGTAATGATATCAGGGGCATCCACCAGTTTGATTCGATTGCGCACGTCATCTGCGCCAGCTAGATGAGGTTCGATTTCAGCCAGGACACCAGCGAGTAATATCTTTAAATTCGGGTTCTTCCGCAGAGCCAGTATGCTCCCTTTAACAGGCGCCTCCGGAGCGTTATCTCCGCCCATTGCGTCAATAAACAGATAAATTTCTTGCACTAAAAGCTTTCCTTTGCCAAGTTTATCGGGCATAAAAGCACCGAATAACAAACTGATATTAACATATGTCAAAGCAAATGACAAGCATTGAGAATGATGACAGACTTGTCATATTCAGGCTAAACATGGTATACTTTTCATGCGAGGTATCAATGCAATCACCGCGTCTTGTAAAGGAGATGGATAACATGATGAAATTGATTATTGCCATAGTTCAGGATGAGGATGCCTCCCATTTGATAAGTGAGCTGATGAATGAAGGCTTCAGCGTTACAAAGCTTGCAACCACTGGGGGGTTTTTAAGAGCTGGAAATACTACATTGCTTGTCGGCGTCGATGATGACAAATTTGATCCTTGCATGGATATTATCAAGAAGGTGTGCAAAAGCCGCAAGCAGATTGCCACATCTCCTGTTACCATCGGAGGAGCGACCGGTATGTATGCCCCTTATCCCATTGAAGTCACTGTCGGCGGCGCAACCGTGTTTGTACTTTCCGTTGACCAGTTCTTAAAAATGTAAGCCTCAGGGCTTATGAAAAGTATCTGTGACGCAAGGTATTAACTTCCAAGGATTCAGTCAAGCGCATGACCGTCTGATTGCGGAATACCGCAAAGGGCAGGCATCTCATGCGCTTCTTTTATGTGGGCCCTCAGGTATCATGAAAAAAGATTTTGCTTCTCATTTAGCACAAATCTTGTTGTGTCAGTCCAATGAGCAGGATAGGCCTTGCGGAATATGCCCTGATTGTCGCCGCAGTATGTCGGAAAAACATGGTAATCTTCTCAGCCTTGGCCTTGCAGATGGAATGAAGACCATCAAAATTGAACAGCTTCGTATCCTGCTCAATACGCTTTCTTTGCATCCGGTTGAGCCGGGGCCTCGTGTGATTCTTATTAAGGATATTCACACAATGACACTTCAGTCGCAGAATGCTCTTCTCAAGTCTCTGGAAGAACCTTTGACACATGATTATTTCCTTCTGACTTGCAATAATGAGCGGGCGGTATTGCCTACGATCATCTCACGCTGCAGTCTGATACGGCTTCCAATGCTCCAAAAGGATAAAGTCGCAGAGGTTCTTCGACAGTCCGGATGTAACGAGAATCAGGCCATGAAGATTTCGGAAATTTCAGATGGACGTATTGGCTTTGCATTGTCGGTCACCGGGGACAGTTTGTACTGGGGTGTAAAAGAATTAGCAGATAAGACCTTTTTTTCGGTAAGAAGGTTTGCAGATATTCCAGCCGCTTCAAATCTGCTCAAGGATGCCAAGGACTCTTCAGACCTTCTTCTTGACATTGTGGAACAGGAAGCAGGCCATGCTCTGGCGAAAAAGCACCTTCTCTCTGAGAACCGGAGTTCCTCTCCTTGGTCTGCTGCTGACACAGCATCTCTAAAGCGCGTGCTTGAAGGGCTGTTTGAAGCGCGTAAGTACAAGGCTAGCAACGTATCGTGGCAAGCCATCGCGGATCGTTTATTATTTTCTATTACAAAGGAGATATACCAATGCCAATGGTGATAGGCGTCCGTTTCAAAAACGCCGGGAAACTGTACTATTTCAATCCAGGTAATCTTTGGCCTACAGCGGGTGACTCAGTGATTGTTGAAACTTCCAGAGGAATAGAATACGCTCAATGCGTAATGGGAACTCATGAGGTCAGCGAAGAAAGCATCTCGTCTCCACTCAAAAAGGTGATACGAGTTGCAAACGAAGAAGATGCTGAAAAGAACCGCGTTAACTTGGAAAGCGAAAAAGATATCCATAGGGTTTGTCAGCAAAAAATAGCTGAGCATAAGCTCGATATGAAATTAGTAAAGGTTGAATATACTTTTGACCGCAACAAACTGATTGCTTATTTCACTTCAAACGGCCGGGTTGATTTCCGTGGCCTGGTGAAGGACCTGGCGGCTGTTTTCAAGACCCGTATCGAGCTAAAACAAATTGGGGTGCGCGATGAAGCAAAGATATTGGGCGGCTTGGGATCCTGTGGCAGACCCCTTTGTTGTTCGTCCTTCCTGGGTGATTTTCAACCCGTGTCTATCAAGATGGCAAAGGAACAGAGCCTTTCCTTGAATCCCACGAAAATATCCGGTGTATGTGGCCGTCTGATGTGTTGCCTGAAATATGAGCAGGATCAGTACGAGAGGGCTCGTAAATTATTGCCTCATATTGGACGTGATGTACATACCCCTGACGGTCGCGGTACGGTGGTTGAACTCAACCCCTTGAAAGAATCGGTCAAGGTACGCATATCAAAAGGACAGGATAGCTACGAGTATAAAGAATTTCCAGGCACAGAAGTTCAGCGCCTTACTCCTCCTTCATCTAACAAAGTGAATGATAAGAAAAAGGAGCAGATAAAAACTGTATCCTTTGTATCGGAGGATGAGCAAGAATACTCCGATAACACGTGGCAGGATTAATTTTCATTGTTTTATTTCTCTCGTAAATATATGTTAAATAAGTGAGGGATATCATATGAAACTTATGAATCAATTGGAAAGAAAGCTTTATCGATTTCGAATAGCACCCTTCTTTAAGTACGTCATATTGACCATGGCCGGTGTATATGCGCTTAGCTTTTTCTTTCCTTCTTTCCCGATTCTTAATCATCTGATGCTCTATATGCCGATGGTATACCGGGGAGAGATTTGGAGGCTGATTACGTTCATTGTTATCCCTCCAATGAACACGGTCTTCTATGCGGCCATGACCATGTACTTTTACTATTTTATTGGAACCGCGCTTGAAAACAAATGGGGCCCCAGGCGATTCCTCCTGTACTTCATTATCGGTGTCTTCGGAGCGATTATTTCAGCCTTGATTACCGGGATTGGCACAAACCATTATCTGATGATGTCTATGTTTTTTGCTTTCGCTATCCTGTATCCTAATCACGAGCTTCTGTTATTCTTCGTCCTTCCCGTTAAAATGAAGTGGCTTGGTTTGCTGAATGCCGCCTACTATCTGTATGCCTTAATCAATAGCGGCTGGTATGACCGTTCTGCTCTGCTGTTCAGCTTGATCAATCTTTTTCTCTTCTTTGGAGGAGATATTATCAATCTTATTCGCGGGACTATCGCTCAATGGAAACGTCAATACCAATTTCGAAAGGCATGGAAACGTTAAAACAAATGATTTTTATTGGCTATAGAAGGAAGTATGCATTCCGTTAGCAGAGCAGATATCAAACCGCCCCCATGATATACTTCATCCTCTTTGCTGGCCTTCTCCAGCCTGGAGGTGCATGATCATGAAGGGGGCGATTTGATATCATATTATATGATGAGCGCAGCCTGTAAGCCGAGTTCTGTCTGGAACGATCATCTATCTAGGCCGACCGTCGCCGGACGGCTCAAGCGATTACGAAAGCGGGACGGGCCGCCCCATGCGCTTTCATCTATCTTGCACCAGGTGGGGTTTACATGACGGACAAGTTGCCAAGCCGCCGGTACGCTCTTACCGTACCTTTCCACCCTTACCGAAGATTCGGCGGTATCTCTCTGTTGCACTTGCCTTGGAGTCGCCTCCACCAGCCGTTAGCTGGCACCCTGCCCTGTGGTGCTCGGACTTTCCTCATGTCATATCAGCATGCGATCGTTCAGCTGCCTCATCATAATAAAACAAAATCAGATCATCACCATGCGGCCGCAAGTCTCGCATTCGACAAGCTTGCCATTTTTAATGTTACTTAATACCGACGAGGGGAAGGACATATTGCATCCACCGCACTGACCATTTTGAAGCTTTGCTATAGGCGGTGTGCAGTGTTGCTTGATGGTGTTGTACTTTTCAATATATTCAGGTTCGATACCGGTGAGCTTATCTTTGGCTCTTTCACGCAGCTTCTCCACCTGAACCTGAGCATCTTTGTATTCGGCGTCATACTCGTCGCGCAAGGGAATAAATTCCTCCTTAGCGGTAACCAGCCTGATTTTCAGATCGCGTTGTACACGATCACGGTCAGCAGCAATTTTACGCAACCGGCGGGTCTCCTGTTCAAAATCCTGCAGGGACCCGGTAAGGCGCTGTGCTTCTTCAATATAATTCCGCACCTGAAGGCTATCCACCGCCGGTTCGTTTTGTATGCGGGATTGAAGCTGTCTGATTTGATCCTCCGAAAGAGAAATCGCATCCTTCAATGCGTCCATTCGGTCCAGCATGGCAAGCACTTCATCTTCTACCTGCTTCAAATTTTTTTGAAGTTCCTGAAAAGAATCGCGCAGCTTGACCAGCTTTTGACGTTTAGGAGATCTCCGTATCGACATTTCAAGACTATCGACCTCAATGTCCGCTTGCTGATACTGCCACAATAGTTCAAGTTGATTCATTCTTCCTCCTCATAAAGTATATCCCTCCGAGAAATGATGTTTCTTGGACGCATATACTTCCACTGAATATTGTAGTAGATTAAGCTTGTTTTGTAAATAGAAAGCCAGCTCATCCATCATCCAGACTTCGGTATGATAATGACCGCCGTCAAACAAGGCAAAACCACATTGCGCCGCCTTAATAGCATTATGATAACGGACCTCTCCTGTTAGCATGGCTTGCGCGCCCTCTGCCTGAGCATTGGAAAATCCTACGTCATAGGCCCCACCCGCCAAAGCCAACGTTGAAATCATAATCTCAGGGGAGCCATAACATCTCAACCGAAGGCCAGTCAAATCACTGATTTGCTTACCCAAATCATTTGCCGTTAGGGGCGTTTTTGCTTCTCCCAATGTCAGAACTGGGTCTGTTCCCTTTCGGATATTCAGAAGATCCAACTTTTTAGCAATGATTGACCCACCACTCAAATCGCTTAAGTCGAGATTTGTATGTGCGCTTAATAGCGACAAGCCGCTTTTGATTAGCTTTGACAGAACCAGACCATCGTAATCATCATTCAAGATGCTCTTTACAGGATGAAACATCAATGGATGATGTGATATCAGCAGATCCGCACTTTGCTCAACGGCTTCCTCAATGACCTCTGGGGTAACATCAAGCGCAACCAGTATTCGTGAAACATTCGCATTGATATCTCCAACTAAAAACCCGGAATTATCATAGGTTTCCTGTGTTTCAAATGGTGCAAATTCGTTGATTATATCATATATTGTTTGACTGCTTGCTTTTTTCATTATTTATCTCCTCAATAAGCCATCCAAGGTGCAGCTTGCTTGCTCTATCCCGACAGATACCGACAACATTTTTGCGCCATTCAAGGTAGTCTAAAAGGCAATCTCCCGATAGTGTGGGGCCAATATAAAGTTCGCGCTGGGTGTAATTACACTGCCCACGCCGAGCAGTCAGAACAGTGTAGAATCTTCCGTTAGAACGTATCACGACTTCTTCTTCAAAACAGAAGCCATATTCAAACAGCCTCTGCCTTAACAAATAATTATCAGTATGTGCTGATACGATCAGCTTAGCATTGCCGATCCTGTCATGTTTTTTAAGAATATCCGCAATCGTTCTCCCGCCCATGCCGGCAATCACAACGGCATCAACGGGAGGATTCATGATTGCATCCAGCCCGTCTGCTACAACAAAGTCCGCTCTATGATCCAAGCTGTGCAACGCCAAGAGATGCCTGCTTTTTGATAAAGAATCAGGGCTGATATCACTGACAATCATGTGCCTGCAGATATTATTGGCTAACAAATGACAGGCAAGCCGCCCATGGTCAGCTCCTATATCGGCAGCGATATCGCAAGTCGGCACCAAACCAGCAATGCAAAGCAACCGTGTATCAAGAAGCGGAACACGCCGTTTGAAATCTTCTTGGATCAATCCAAAAAGTCTTTCAGCTTCTTACTGCGGCTTGGGTGGCGTAACTTGCGCAAAGCCTTTGCCTCAATCTGGCGGATACGTTCGCGCGTCACGTGAAACTCTTTCCCAACCTCTTCAAGCGTCCGGGGGTTTCCGTCATCTAACCCAAACCGCAGGCGAAGCACCTTGGCTTCCCTGGGTGTTAAGGTATCAAGGACTTCCCATAACAACTCTTTCATCAATGCGTTGGAAGCCGCTTCAGCAGGGGCAGGAGCATCCTCATCCTGTATAAAATCACCGAGATGGCTATCTTCTTCCTCGCCAATGGGGGTTTCCAATGAAACAGGTTCCTGTGCAATTTTGATAATTTCACGGACTTTGGTCTCGCTGATCCCCATAGCTTTAGCAATTTCTTCAGGCGTAGGTTCTCGGCCATACTCCTGAAGGAGTTGTCGGGATACACGGATCAGCTTGTTAATCGTTTCCACCATATGCACTGGTATACGGATGGTGCGCGCCTGGTCCGCAATAGCACGTGTAATCGCCTGTCTGATCCACCAGGTTGCATAAGTTGAGAATTTAAATCCCTTGGTATGGTCAAATTTCTCAACAGCTTTGATCAATCCCATATTGCCTTCCTGAATCAAATCAAGGAACAGCATGCCACGCCCTACATAACGTTTGGCGATAGAGACAACGAGTCTCAGGTTGGCCTCAGCCAACTCCCGCTTAGCGCTCTCATCTCCCAGTTCCATGCGCTTTGCAATCTCAACTTCCTCATCTGCTGTCAATAAGGGAACCTTACCGATCTCCTTGAGATACATTCTTACGGGATCATCAATATTGATCGCGTCAGGCACACTCAAATCAATTTCTTCTTCATCAGAGGCCTCTTCATCAGCCTCCTTCTCCTCAGCGCTTTTGTTATCCTTGGTTACAGTGACGCCAAGCGAATCCAATGTCTCAAGCACTATTTCAAACTGATCCAAATCAATTTCCTCGGCAGAGAGAACAGACATGATCGTATTATAGCTGATACTCCCCTGCGCTTTAGCGGACTCGTACAGCTCTTGAAGCTTTTGTTCTTGTTTTGTTTCTGCTTTCATACTCATCAAGAAATTTCCTTTCCTTCCACCTGAGTGCGCTTAAGACCGTTTAGCATCATTCGTAACTCCATAATTTCTTTTAGTGCTTGCTTCTTTTCATCCCCGGATAGACTGTCTAATTTCTGACTGATTCCACGGATCTGTTTATCAAGCTTGTTTGTTCTGAGTGTTAAAATACAATCCTCAGCTGCCGGTATAATCTGTTCTGTGTTTAATTCCGCCATTCTATTGAATGCTTCACTGGCAATAGAACGCCCTTCATCATTCTCACATTCCGACAAAACTTGTACCGGTTTTTTCCCTTTCGACAGCGCCTGCCAAAGCCCTCTAATGATCAAACTATCAAAATCATCCGCTCTGACAAGATCCCCAGGAAGGTAACCGGTAGCAGCAAGGGACAGCAATGTTTTCTCTGCTTCATCCACCGCATGTTCTCTTTTTAATCGACGATTGGTACCAGAAATTACTTTTTCTTCTGAACCTGCCTTGGCGGCAGACCCTTTGATCATCTGCTGAACCTGCTGCGAAAGGATTTCCTTATCATACCCTGTCTGTGTCTGAAGCCACCGCAATAAATCTTCCCGCTCAAGCGGACTTGAAATTTCAGCAATGTGTTCGCAAGCCTTCAAGGAAAAGGAACTGTTCTCTTCAGCTGACGCAACATCATACCCTTTTTTAAGCCGGAGCAAACGAAAATGATTTGCGCTGAGCGGCCTGATGTCTTCAAATTGCCGAGCATCATAGAGCTTCAAAAAATCATCAGGATCCATTGCGTCAGGCAATTGAAGTACACGAGCGGGGATCATTTCCTTTTCAAGCACATCAAGCCCCCGAATGATGGCATTTTGGCCGGCTTCATCCCCGTCATAGCAGACCCAAACCTCGGGTGCCAGGCGTTTCATTAACCTTGCTTGCTCAGGGGTCAATGCTGTGCCCAGCGTGGCCACAGCCCCCTGAATTCCCTTTTTTGACAGGGCCATTACATCCATGTAGCCTTCCACAAGAATGACTCGCTTCAGATCCCTTTGCTTTCGTAAAGAGTTTACTCCATATAAGCCAAGTCTCTTATTAAACACAAGGGTATCCTGTGTATTAAGATATTTTGGCTGTGCGTTTCCCATCGCTCGCCCTCCAAAGCCGACGGTTCGGCCATAGAGATCAATAATTGGAAACATCGCACGGTTTCTGAACAAATCATAGCTATGCTTATCGCGTACATACAAAAGGCCTGCAGCTGCCAGTTCTTCTTGTGTATAGCCTTTTTCAAACAGATACTGTTTGAGTGTGTCCCATTCTTCACTGCTGGCACCCAGACCAAAACGCTTGATCATCGCGTCATCAATTCCGCGCGCATAGAAATATTCCAGTATCTGTTTACCCTCGGGACGGTAGAGCCAGCTGTGATAAAATAAGGCTGCTTCCCGGTTAACTTCAAAAAGTTTTTCTTTAAACGTTCGCTCATTTTGAGCCTTCGGATCATATTCTTGTACTGGCTCAGGAATATTAAGCAGCTTGGCGATGTGTCGGAGCGCCTCGGGGAAGGTCAGCTTCTCCATTTCCATCACAAATTGTGCTACATTCCCCCCTGCCTTGCAGCCGAAACAGTGATAAACATTGCTTTCTCGATTGACAGAAAAAGAAGGTGTTTTTTCGTTGTGAAATGGGCAAAGACCTGTATAATTACGCCCCTGACGCTTTAAAGGGAGATAGGATGATACAATATCAACTATATCAGCGCGTGTAAGGACTTCATCCACCCAAGCGCTTGGATACATACCAGCCATGCTCATCACCCCTGTGTAGTTAATTCGACACGCCTGGCATTTATCCTGCTATATGACAGAAAAGCTCTCAGGGACAAACAACTTTTGGAACAGCCTTGTAGCGAATCTATCAGTCATAGAGGCTACATAATCAGCAACGGCGCGCTCAGTTCCCTCCTTGTAAACAATGGTAACATATTCAAGCGGCATATCCGCAGGATGTTCCATAAAATGCTTAAAAAGGTTGGAAATAATAAAATCGCATTTATTCTCCTCTTGTGTGCGCCAACTTTCCTGATACACATTTTTAAACAAAAAAGAACGCATCTTGTCGGTGGCGGACTGAATCCTTTCGCTGGATACGATATCACCTGCCTCGTTGCTGGATTTAATCATATCGTTGATCATAGTAGCAATTCGTTCGCCATGGGTCTGACCAAGCATATTCAAAGCCTCAGTTGGCAATTCATGCGGTTTGATAATACCTGCGCGCAACGCATCATCAATATCATGGTTTATGTAAGCGATGCGGTCTGCCTTGCCAACAACACGCCCTTCCATGGTAAATGCACGTTGCGAACCTGAATGTTTTAAAATACCATCGCGTACTTCCCATGTTAAATTCAGACCGTTTTTTCCTTCCAACACCTCAACTACGCGCAAGCTTTGCTCATTATGGCGGAATCCTCCACCAATCAAACGGTTCATGGTTCTCTCCCCGATATGCCCAAAGGGAGTATGTCCCAAATCATGTCCCAGAGCAATTGCCTCAGTTAAATCCTCATTGAGCCGTAAACCCCTCGCAATGCTGCGCGCCACCTGAGCGACTTCCAATGTATGCGTAAGACGCGTCCTGTAGTGATCTCCCTCAGGAGATACAAAAACCTGTGTCTTAAATTGGAGCCTGCGAAAGCTTTTGGAGTGGATAATGCGGTCTCGATCACGCTGATATTCACTGCGAAGATCACAAATGCTTATTGGATGTTCACGGCCTTTGCTCTGTACACTTTTAGAAGCAAGCGAAGACAGACTTTCTACCTCGCGTTGCTCAATCATCTCCTTGATAGTCATGTCTGCCCTCCCTTGTACAAAAATGTGTTTTATACAAGATACCCTTTTTCTTGAAGCCAGGCCCTTTCTTTGTCAGAAATGGAAGCCTTTTTTAATAGATCAGGCCTTCGCCATGCTGTAATCAGCAGAGATTGTTGCCTTCTCCAGCTATTTATGCGGGCATGATCACCCGACAAAAGAACCTCAGGCACTTTCAGCCCCTCAAAGTCACGCGGCCTTGTATACTGCGGGTATTCAAGCAAACCACATGATGAGAAGCTTTCGTCTCCTGCGCTCTCTTCACTTCCTAATACACCTTCTATCTGTCTGGCGAGGCAGTCGATCAATACCATTGCAGGTAACTCACCGCCAGTCAGAACATAGTCACCGATGGATATTTCCATATCAATACAATTATCAATTACCCGTTCGTCAACACCTTCATAGTGTCCGCAGAGAATCAGCAGACACTCCTCCCGGCTAAGTTCATTTGCAAGCTTTTGGGTCAGCTTTTTTCCCCGAGGACTCATCAGGATTCGTTTCCCAGGATAAGGATCCGGTGCGATTGCGCGGATGGCATCCATAATTGGCTGAACCATCATCAGCATGCCGGCACCTCCGCCGAAAGGATAGTCATCCGTATTCTTATGCTTGCTCTTTGAAAAGCCACGAATATCTGTAATCCGTACATCCAACTTTCCAGCCTGTCGTGCTCTTCCGATCATGCTTTGATCAAGTGGAGCAAACATATCGGGAAAGATAGTCAAAACATCAATGTTCAATGACCGCTACCTCATCCAGAATGCTTTCATCAATGCGGATAATACCTTGCTCAACATCTACTTCTGGAACAGCTTTTTTAAGAGCAGGAAGCAACATTACGCCGCCGTCTTTCAGATCAATCAGATAAACGTCATTTGCTCCGGGCTGGAGAATTTCGCGCAAGATACCGATTTCATTTTCCTTTGAATCCACTACTCGACAACCAATCAAGTCAGCTATAAAGTGCTGATCTTCTTCAAGTTTTACAGCGTCAGACCGGTGGACATAAAGCATCCATGCCCGTTGCTCTTCTGCCTGATTACGTGTTGCGGAGCCTGATAGATTCGCATACACAAAACCTTCTCGGACGGTGATGTCTTGAATATCAACCGGTTGATATTCCTCCCCTTCCCGTTTGCGGACAAGCACTTGAGATAAGTTGAGGAAGCGTTGCGGATTATCTGTCAGTGGCTTAATCTTCACTTGACCGTGGATACTTTGCGGCTTTAGCACTATGCCAATCAGAAGATATTCAGCTAACATAATATACACACCTCTTTATAAAAGCGCCGCAGGAGCGGCGCTTAAGTGAACAAACTTACTGGATTTCGACAAATACCGGCTTACCATCCTTCTCCGTAGCAGCCTTGACTACGCTGCGAAGAGCCTTGGCAATGCGTCCCTGTTTACCAATTACCCTGCCCATATCATCGGGTGCAACATTCAGCTCAAGAATCGTCGCTTCAGGGCCTTCGGTCTCAGTAACCTGTACATCGTCGGGGTGTTCAACCAATGACTTGGCTAAGAAAAGGACCAAATCCTTCATGATAGCGCTCCTTTTTATATAACTCAAGCTTCGACGGAGCCAGCTTTTTTCAGCAGGATTCGAACAGTGTCAGTAGGTTGGGCCCCATTTTTCATCCATGACTCAGCCTTTTCTACATCGATTTTGATTTGCGCTGGGTTAGTCATCGGATCATAGGTGCCGATCTCCTCAATGAAACGGCCGTCACGAGGGGTACGCTCGTCGGCGACAACAATACGATAGAAAGGTTTCTTCTTCATGCCCATTCTCTTGAGACGGATTTTAACTGCCATGTGGTTTTGTTCCTCCTAATTTTGAAGTATCTATGGAAATCATATTTATTATGATAACCGCTTAGTTAAAGGGTGGCATCTGGAATTTCCCCCGAAGCCCGCGCTTGTTTCCCATCATTTGCTTCATCATCTTGCGCATATTATCGAACTGACGCATCAGCTGATTGACATCCTGGACAGTAACCCCTGCCCCGGCTGCAATCCGCTTTCTTCGGCTTGCATTGAGAATATCCGGCTTTCGCCGCTCTTTCAGTGTCATACTGCGAATGATTGCCTCGGGCTTTTTCATGGCGTCATCGGATATCTCAACATCCTTAAGCTTGTTACCAACCCCTGGTAGCATGCCCAGTACATTCTGTAAGGGACCCATCTTTTTCAGTTGCTGCATCTGGTCTAAAAAGTCATCCAAGGTCAGATCATCCAGACCCTTGTTTTTTTGATGCTTGAAGGTCTCCTCAAGCTCCATAGCTTCAGTTGCTTTTTCGATCAGCGTAAGTACATCCCCCATGCCGAGAATACGGGAGGCCATACGATCCGGATGAAAAGGTTCAACCGCATCCATTTTTTCGCCGGTACCTGCGAACTTAATGGGCTTACCTGTTGTAGCACGTACACTAAGTGCTGCGCCGCCGCGGGTATCTCCATCAAGCTTAGTAATGATCACCCCGTCAATGTTCAGCTTATCATTAAAAGCCGAAGCAACATTTACAGCATCCTGACCTGTCATCGCATCCACCACCAGCAGTATCTCCTGAGGCTTCACTGCGGCTTTGATACGTTCCAGCTCACCCATCAGGTTTTCATCTATGTGAAGGCGGCCGGCGGTATCAAGAATCAGAACATCATTACCATAATATCGCGCATGCTCTATCGCTTCCTTGGATGTAAGCACAGGGTCCTGTGTACCGCGTTCAAACACCGGCACCTTAACCCGCTCTCCTACCACCTGCAGCTGTTTGATGGCAGCAGGGCGATATATATCACAGGCGGCCAACAAGGGCTTTTTCCCCTGTTTTTGCAGATAGCCTGCCAGTTTACCGGCCATGGTAGTCTTTCCTGAACCTTGCAGACCGCATAACATATATACAGTAGGCAACGAAGAAGACCATGTCAATCTGGCATTGGTACCGCCCATCAGAGAAGTCAATTCCTCGTTGACAATCTTAATGACCTGTTGGCCGGCATTAAGTGAAGACAAAATCTCTGTCCCCACGCAACGGTCCGTAACGCGTTTAATAAAGTCTTTTACAACAATATAGTTGACATCAGCTTCCAAAAGGGCCATGCGCACTTCACGCATCGCATCCTTGATGTTTTGCTCGTTGAGCTTCCCTTTGCCTGTCAGTTTTTTAAAAGTTTTTTGAAGTTTATCGGATAAGCCTTCAAACGCCATCCTCAAGTATCCTCCTCACGCAAATACTCATCCAACAAAAAAACAGCTGACGTCAGATTCTTGTCTACATCTATGCCTTGCAGGCTCAGATTGACCAGATTACGGCACTCAGCCATCACATCACGCTGCTGTTCAAAACGCGCCATCAAACGAAGGCTGCCTTCCAGCGCATCTAGTCTTTGAAAAGCTCTTTGCAGGGTATCGTTGACGCATTGGCGGCTTACACTCAACTGTTTTGCCACCTCGGCCAAAGACAAATCCTCATCACAATACAGACTTAGCATAGAACGTTGTCGATCAGTCAGAAGCGAGCCATAAAATGATGACAGCACGCCATACTCCACTTTAATCTCCAATTTGTTTTCAGTATCAGCCACTCGTCCTCCTGTCAAGTTGTTGCACTTGACAGAAACATTATACTGGCTTACGGCATTTTGTCAAGCATAATCCCTTGACATCTTTTCGGTTTCCGGCTCACAGATCGATGATCTCACTGTCGTTGACAGCTATCTCAATTAATTCTTCCGAGTTTTTCAACTTATTCTCAGCCTGCTCAGTCTTATCAAGCCTGGGTTGGGTCACAGGGTGCTTGGGTGTAAACACAGTACAGCAGTCTTCATAAGGAAGGCTGGAGGTTTCATAGGTGCCAATCCTTTGTGAGTAATCAATAATCTCAATTTTATCAAAACCGATCACGGGCCGAAATACTGGCATGGATACCACGGCATCTGTACAGGCCAGCGCCTTCATAGTCTGGCTTGCGACCTGCCCGATAGATTCTCCCGTAACGAGGGCTTGCGCGTGCTCGTTTTTTGCTATTCTCTCCGTGATCCGCATCATAAAGCGACGCATAATCAAGGTGGTATGGTCCTCGGGGCAGCTTTCGTGAATGCGCATCTGTATCTCTGTAAATGGGACAACATACAAGCGAATACCGCCGCAATAGCCCGAGAGTATCCTGGCCAGTTCAAGCACCTTTTCTTTAGAACGTTCACCGGTGTATGGGAAAGAGTAAAAATGCACAGCAACCAGTGATACGCCTCGTTTGGCAATCATATAACCCGCTACGGGGCTGTCTATACCGCCCGACAATAGAAGAGCGGCCTTACCGTTGCTGCCAACAGGCATCCCTCCTGGCGCAGGATAGACTTTGGCATAAAGATAGGCACGGTCCCTGATTTCTACATTTAAGACATGCTCAGGATTCTTGACATCAACCTTGAGATCTTGTCTGCGTTCCAGAATATATCCTCCAATCTGAGCAGCAATCTGTGGAGAATCCATTGGATATCGCTTATCAGCCCGACGGGCCAGCACCTTAAAGGTACCGCTAATCCCTTGCAACATCCGAAGACCTTGTTCGGATATTGCCTCAAAATTATCCTTCTCCATCTCAATTGCCGGGCAGACAGAGTGAACACCAAACACCTTCTGTACAGCCTGTAAACACGCCATTGTATCCGTCATGTCCTGAACATAGATACGGCTGTCATGAAGGATAACATTAGAGGAATATGCTTTCACCGCACTTTTGACACGGGCAAGAAGCAAATTCTGAAAATAAGGCCGATTAAGGCCTTTTAGATATATTTCACCATAACGAACCATCAATAATTCTTTCATAATGTCTCTTTCTATCGCCGGATAAAGCGTTTTAACAGCATGTAATTTTTGTTCAAGCATTCAGCCGCATAGTCGATATCTTCTTGTGTCAAATAGGGATTCAGGCTGAATCTGATGGCACTTTCGAGACGTTCAGAAGATGCGTTCATAGCGCCTAATACATGACTTTGCTTCTTTTTTTTTGAAGAGCAGGCGGAGCCATTACCCACCAGCACGCCCATCCCTTCCATGGCATGAAGCATAGTTTCGGCCATTACAGGGGGAAAGGAAATATTTAGAATATGGTCAGCCGCCTGATGCGAGCACGGATCAGGGCCGTTCACTCGCGCTTGCGGTATCATGCCTCGGATATAATTTAGAAGGCTGATTTTCATCTCTCGCATATTATGTGAGGTAGGGAAGTAACTGATAGCGGATGAGAGCCCTGTTATACCGGGTGTGTTTTCCGTGCCGGAACGCAAAGCGCTCTCCTGCCCTCCGCCTAAAATAATTGGTTGCAAACGCTGACGCCCGCTTATCCATAGAGCGCCTATGCCTTTAGGACCGTGTACCTTATGTCCGGACAGGGCGAAGCTGTCTATTCCCATCTCTGATACATGACAGGTATGACGCAGAAAACCTTGCACTCCATCGACATGAAAAAGCGCCTCCGGACAAAGCTTGTCCCGAAGCTCGCCGAGTTCGCGCAAGGGTTGTATAGCTCCGGTTTCGTTATTTATTTGCATTACGCAAATAAGTATTGTATCAGACGTTATAACAGACTCAAAGGCCTCAAGGTTAACGATACCCTCCGGCGTAAGGGGGATCTCTTCCACCGCAAAGCCGCGCTTTATTAGCGATCTGCAGCTCTCTATGACTGCAGGGTGCTCTCCGGCGCTGTATAAGACTTTTCCGGAGCGATAGGCGGCAACGCTTCCGATGATTGCAAGATTATCAGCTTCAGTTCCGCCGGATGTAAATATAACCTGTCCATCCGAAGCTTTCAGAACGTCCTGGATATTTCTTCGGCATACTTCCATGGACTTTTCCACTTCCAAAGAAGGCGCGTAAAGAGAGGAAGGGTTATAGTAATGCTCTGACATGGCCTGCTGCATAGCCGCAATGACGCGGTCATCAGGTCGCGTAGTTGCGCTGTTATCAAGATAAACTTTGATTTTATTGCTCAATTTTGCTGAAATTTTCCTTGCCCGGCAGCGCGGATAATCATATTGCGCATGGATTCGCTGGGTTCCATCACCAGCAATGACTTTGAGCCGTCTTTTTGGAAATACATATAGAATAAATCAGCATCCCGGTTAGCAAACCAGTTCAGGCGCTTAATGTTCGGCATGTTAACATAACGGTTGAACGAGCCGGAATGAACCATCCCTAGCGCCTCCACGTTTTTTACGTTCATCGTACCAAGCGTTTTACGCTTTCGACTATTAAATACCTTTGCAAAATCTAAAACACCATTTGTAAAAGTATATTCATACTCCGTCTTGATTCTGTCTTTGTACAGAAAAGTCAGCACAGCAGATGCTATCATCAGAAGCGTAATTACGATATCAAGCAACATACTCATACTGAATCCCTGTGTGCTGATGGTCATCGTGATTAAGTTAAACATGAACACAGCGATTAAGCCTGAAACAATAAGCGCTGCCCACGCTAAAGCAAGCATGATATTTTCAGACCCCTTCTTGCGTTTGCTGGCAACTTCTTCCATAAATTGATCCATGTTTTCTCTCCTATCTAAAAAATACGGGGATAAACAATCCGATAATGGCTCCAAAGAAAACTTCTGTGGGCGTATGGCCGATCAACTCCTGTAAATCTGCGTCGCCAAGCGGTTGCCCTTCAACCAGCATCCGATGCAGAATCCGGTTGATGACTTTGCTTTGTTTGCCTGTCTGTAACCTGACACCCATTGCGTCATAGATCACGACCATCGTAAGGGCAGCAGAAAGGGCAAATGATGTTGTTCCCATTCCTTCTCTTAAAGCAATCATGGATGTTAATGCCACTAAAAAAGCCGTGTGCGAACTGGGCATTCCTCCCATACCAAAGGTCCTGCGAAAATTAAAATTCCGATTAACGGCCCAATCAATCATGACCTTGAGGAACTGTGCAATCATAAAAGAGGTTATCGCGCACATAAGAATATCATTACTAAATAAATCCGCCAACTTCCTTCACCTCTACATGATCATTAAGAGCCAAACCCTATACTACTCGTTTTAGACTGTTTTGTGCAAGCGTTGATAAAAATTCACCCCGTTGTCCAAATGTCTTAGCAGCCAGAACAGCCTTTTCAACTTGGTTATTTGCCTCGTTTTGCGCCATACGAATGCCATAAAGGCCGGGCCAGGTCAGCTTTCCGATCGTTTTATCCTTGCGAAGCCGCTTTCCCATCGTGGCTTCATCACCCATAACATCCAGCAGATCATCAACAATCTGGAAAGCAAGCCCCATATGATAGCCATATGCCCTCCCCTGCTCAATCTGCCGATCATCCGCCCCGGCCAGTATCAGGCCGGATACTACAGGAGCGATAATTAAATCAGCGGTTTTATGGCTATGGATGTATCGAAGCATTTCGCTGTCAGGCTCTTTGTCTTCCATCCATACATCGGCCGCCTGACCTGCGATCATGCCGCTTGAGCCAGCCGCGGACGCAATCATCCCCAATACTTTCAAAGCATCGGGATGCTCACTTTTAGACATCTCTTCGTAAGCCAGATTTAGCAGCGCGTCTCCTGCCAAAATAGCGATTGCCTCTCCATAGGCCTTGTGATTAGTCGGCTTTCCTCTGCGCATATCATCGTTATCCATCGCGGGTAGGTCATCGTGAATAAGTGAATACGTATGGATCATTTCAATCGCGCAAGCAAATGGGATTGCTGAAGTGATATCATCAGCGATCAGTCGATAAGCACCCAATAAAAGCACGGGCCTTAAACGTTTACCCCCCGAAAGCAAGCTGTATCGCATGGCATCATTCAATAGTTTGGGAACACCATTTTGAGGCCATTCTATCCGCTGACCACCCAGTGTCCTGACAAGCGCGTCCTCAACCATCAAGCTAAGTTCCGCATATTCCTGTTCAAAGTTCATCAGCGTCCTCCAGGTTTTTGATTGAATCACCTTTAAGTATTTCCAATCTGCCCTGCGCTGTTTCAAGCTCCTGCATTAGCTCCTTGGAAAGTTCCATTCCTTTGGCATACTCTTCAAGCAATTCTTCAAGTTTTAGATTACCTCCTTCCATCTTGAGGACCAAGGCTTCCAATATTTCCAGTTTTTGCTCAAAGTTTATTCCGGCCTTTTCCTTGCTCATAAAAACTCTCCTGTTTCCTTTGCCAAAGTTTGAACCTGTGCCCAACCGTCCTGAAAGATCAGCACAAAGCGCTCAGGCAAATCACTTATACTTGTTATTGGTTTTCTTTCGCTCACGGCCATGGCATACCCACGCTTTAAGCTGCTGATCGGTCCCATGGCTGAAATTGATCCGCTCAACTTTTCAAGCCGTGCTCGAATGGCCTGAACTGATTGATCCGTCACACTCTGCAAAATTTGCTGAGCCTTGCTCACACGGTGTATGGTTCTTTCAACAGCGATCTGAGGACTCCGGGCGGCCAGCCTTTGCCTCAATCTCTCAGCCATTGCACGATGTTCCAGAAGGCGTCTATATGTTCCTTGAACCATTCTGCCTTTCAGTTCTTCAATCTTGCGATACAGCTCTCGTATATCAGGCACCGCCAATTCTGCAGCAGCAGAAGGAGTTGGCGCTCTCATATCTGCCGCAAAATCACACAGAGTTGTATCGGTTTCATGGCCGACAGCGGAAATAACGGGCTTGGGACATGCCGCAACAGCTCGCACGACTTCCTCTTCATTAAATGCCCATAAATCTTCCATCGATCCGCCGCCGCGTCCGATAATGATAACATCCACGTCTTCAATCTCGGACAGCTCATGTAATGCTGCTGTTAAATCCTCTTTGGCTCCCCCTCCTTGTACCTGGGAAGGACGTAAAACCAGGCGGATTCCGGGAAATCTTCTGGTTGATACTGTCTTAATATCATGGATTACAGCGCCGGAGGGAGACGTGATAATACCCACTGCTCGCGGAAACAAGGGGAGAGGGCGCTTACGGGATGCGTCAAACAGTCCTTCCTTCAACAATTTGTCTTTAAGTGCCTGATAGCGCTGATATAATTCGCCCACACCGTCTTGTAACATGGCCTCAGCATAAAACTGGTAGTTGCCGCTTGAAACATACAACCCTGCAGACCCTATCAGCACCACCTTCATGCCATCCTGTGGCAGAAAATTAAGATAATTGTTATGTTGGCGAAACATCACACAGGCAATGCGGCACTCCTCATCCTTTAGTGAAAAGTACCAATGACCCGAGGCATAAGGGCGGAAATTACTGATTTCTCCTCGGACGGCTATCCCCTGCAGCATGGGGTCACCAGCCAATAATCGCCTGACATATTCGTTAAGAGCAGATACGCTTAAAGCCTTTACCTGCATGCCGCCTCCAATGTGTTTTCTATCAGCATACTGATGGTCAGTTTGCCGACGCCACCCGGGACCGGGGTGATGTATCCAGCCACCTTGCTGACAGCCTCATATTCAATATCTCCAACCACCTTCCCATTGACGCGGTTGATACCAACATCAACTACTGCAGCGCCGGGCTTTATCAT
Organism: uncultured Christensenella sp.; assembly: GCA_964648235.1. GTDB lineage: Bacteria > Bacillota > Clostridia > Christensenellales > Aristaeellaceae > UBA1038. The sequence goes on from CAZYKQ010000004.1 coordinate 27,402, forward strand.
ATCAGCTGTCACAAAGTTTGGTTTACCAATTGCCGCCACCAGGATATCAGCACGACAACAGTGCTCTTTTAAATTCTGTGTACGGGAATGGCAGATCGTCACTGTACAGTTCTCATTGAGCAGCAGCATGGCGGCAGGCTTGCCTACGATGTTGGACCGCCCAATCACTACTGCATCCTTTCCGGATAGTTCTACCCCGCCTTGCTTGAGCATATAGATAATGCCCTTTGGTGTACAAGGAACTACGCCGCGCTGGCCTGAAAACAGCTTGCCGGCATTGCTGATATGAAAGCCATCCACATCCTTTTGCGGCAAAATACGAGCAAGGATGATATCCTCGTCAAGATGGCGCGGTAAGGGTAGCTGGATCAAGATCCCGTGTATGGCAGGGTCCAGGTTCAGTTCATCAACGACAGCAAGCACCTCGTCTTGAGATACGTCTTTATCCATATGGATTGTTTTAGAATGGATGCCGACTCTCTCACAGGCTATCCCTTTGTTGCGAACATAAATCTGGCTTGCCGGGTCTTCTCCAATCAATACAACGGCAAGCCCCGGTATGATCCCCTTAAGGGCCAGCTCAGCTACGCGTCGCCCCTGATCCAGCGTCAGTTCTTCGGCCATTAGCCTCCCATCCAGTATCCGTACCATACCGTTTCCTCCTTTAAAGCTGATAAAAATGTCGTCTTGCGCCGATCATTGCGACACCGGCTGCGTTATCGCCCGAATATTCAGGAGCTCCAAACATAATCTTTAATCCGCTGCGCCTTTCCTTTGCGCGTTCAATCAGCATTGTGCGCAACAACTTTGACGACGCCACACCACCGAAGATCAGCGCGCAATCAATCCCCTGTTCCTTTTTTAGACGGCTTAACATACGAAGTACAGTTCGATTGATAAAGTCAAATACTTCAGCAGCAATATTTTCAGCGCTTAGTTCGCCTTGTTCAATGTCACGCATTGCCTGTGCCTCAGCACCGGATACGTGACAGCCTTCCTTGCCAAGAGAAACCCCATAACGACCTGTCGCATTTCCTTTTATTGCCAATTTCTCAAGGGAGGGGCCTGCGGGAAAAGGAAGCCCTAGGCGCACACCAACGCGATCAATCAACTGTCCAACAGGTAAATCAAGTGAAGATAAAATCGGTGTCAGGATATCCCCGGAGACCTTCAATACGTCTGTGGTCCCGCCGGATAGATGAATGGCAAAATAATCGTCTTGAATGGTCTCTTTTCCTATCTGCGCCGCAGCCAGGTGGCCTCTTTGATGCGTCGTCTCGTAGCAAGGTACACCCAAAGCTTCTGCAATGGATACAGCAACAGACAGCCCGGCCTGAAACACAGGCATGTAAGATTCCTCTGCGTCTATCGGTTTTGAGGATACACATACTGCTGAAATATCAGAATCATTATCTTTCAGTGCCTTTTTAAGCACTTGTGGCAGTTGTTTTATATGAATAAAAACGGCCTCGCTCTGCCGCAGGCCGCAGGTTCCCTCTTTTACCGGAAGAAACATCCTCTCAGCGCTGAGCAAGCATAGTTGCTCATCCACCAATGCACAGGATGTGGTATAGCAACTGGTATCGATGCCTAGCACAACCCTCATGTCGGCTGAATTTCCCGAAGATAACTGCCCAAAAGGCCATTGATAAACCGGCTGTCACCTTCCTCTCCGTAGCGTTTTGCTAGTTCAACCGCTTCGTTGATGATTACACTGGACGGTGTATCCTTAATGTAATCCATCTCATATATCGCAAGACGCAGGATAGCACGCACCAGTACCGGTATGCGCCCAAGTTCCCTTGATTGGCTTCGAGTGGCGATCTTCTGGTCAATTTCGCTTTGATGGTGCTTAACACCATTTGTCAGCGCATTGATATACTCCTCATCACGCTCATCATCGGGTTGAAATTCAATTAAGCCAAGAAGTGTGTCATCACCGCCTTCCCCGCCTAGAATCTCTTCATAAATCAATTGCATGGCCGCTCTGCGAGCCCCAAGTCTTGACATTCTCCCTCTTCTCCTTGACCGTTTATACAGCCAGTTTTCATGGCTTTAAAAAGACTCAGGCCTTTTCTTCTTTTGCCGGTTCTTTCTCGTCATTTTCTTTTTTTTCCAACGCCTTTTTCAGCTTTTCCAAATCCTGAGCGCTGTAAGTAACCTTCTTTTCGGAAGGTGGAAACAATTTATTAATCAATTGCTTAATCGAAGCCTCCAGATTATCAGTAGACCCGATAAAATAACCGATCAACGTCAGCGCCGCAACAAACATTGTCTTCCAGAATCCAAAATAAGTCCATAAGATGCCAAAAACAAAGAATGCCAAGGGGAATACCAGTCTGCGTAAGGCGCCCGCATGCTTTTCAGATTCCTTGATGGGTGTTTTGTCCGTTTCCTTCATTGTCTTGCTTGTCCCCTTCCTGCAACTGATCTTCAAATAAATCAACGGTATCCGAGAACCGTTCAAGCTCTTCATCTGTCGTTCGCTCGGTTTCGTCTCCCTCAAGCGTCTCCTCCTCCAAAGCCATATCATCAAACGGGATATTCGGAGTTTGTGCATTATCAACGTGCTGCACTGTGCTCAAGACTTCTTTCATCAGATAAGGAGAGTCTTTTATTTCTTCATCTGCTGTATCGACTGTTACTTTGACTTCTCTCACATCCACACCGGTGGAGGAAAGAAGATACTGTTTGATGTCCTTTTGAACGGAGGAAACAGCTAAGGGAATGCTTACGTTTTTTGACACAGTTACCTTCAAGTCAATGTATACATTATCCTTGCGGTTTTGTACATCCATGCTCTTGAGGCTCATTTCCTCGTGCGACTCCATGACTCTACGCACTAAATTATCCATTGCGTGCACCGAAATAAGCATTTCGCCGTCCGCCGTTTGCTGTACAACAAAATCCGCTTTCATCTTACGATAGCTTTGAGGCAGGCTCATCACGTATACACCGTATATGAATAATATTACGCCACATATCACAACAAAAACGGAACGGACATAAAACATTCCCCCACTAAAATCCGGGAATGCCAGCGCGTCCATACGCAGGCCTATCAAAAAAATGCAGACACCAATCAGCGTTGTTAGAAATGCACCGATAATAAGAATAACTCGATCAAGCAAACGAAGCTTCAACGGAATCCCCTCCCTTCAGGCTGTCAGCCAAACAAGTAAGAGAGATTGGAAAGCCTTTATAAATCCTGCTCCTTAGGGTCAGACTTTTCATCACCAGGCATTGTTGGTTCTGATATCTGCTCTTCTTCAGTCTGCTTTTCCCGCCGGGGGCTTTCACTTTTTTTAGGTTTTTCAACCTTCTCTTCTTTAACCTCAGGGATCTCTTCCTTGCGTTGCCGGCTTTTCTTCTTGCTGCTGTCTGGCAGGCTGGGCACATTGGCGGCTTCAAGGTTCGATTGTACTTCACGTTTCTCTTTTTCGAAACTGACGCCCTGTACATGTACGTCTACTCGAACAACCTTCAAACCTGTCATTGCTTCGATTGATTTGCGTACATTTTCTTGCACTTCGGTAGCTACTCGCTGGATGGGTTGTCCATACTCAATGATGGTATAAAGGTCAACGGATACTTCCTCCGTTCCCACCTCAACCTTCACGCCACGGGTAATATTGCGATTTTTACCGATGATATCTCCAAAACCGCCACTGGTTACCATTCCGGCAATGCCATCAATCTCATTGGCTGCGATACCGGAAATAATGGCTATAACTTCATTGGCATAGGTAATTGAGCCGCCGTCGCTCAACTTCATCTCTGCGTCAACTGGCAGATTTTCATTCTTAGGTGCCATGTGGATACACCTCCTCATTACCTCGATAGTATAACAAAACTTGGGTCAGGGCGCAACACGCCTGTTTCAACGCCCTGCAACCTCTGCAGGTCTGAAAGGCTCCTGACGTATTGGGTCGTGGGTCAGGAGCAAATCAGGCCCCAGGTCACGAAAGCGGCAAATCATTTCATTGGTGAGCGCAATGTTGGAATAAGGCACATCAATGTCTTTTTGCTTAACAAAAATAGCCTGTGAAAGCTCCTCTCTGTTGAGGGTGATTTCATTACTACCCTTTACCCTGGCAAAGAAGCCTGATAAAAGCGAACCAGAAAAGGCCCAGGGCTGACTCTTGTAATAGGTTATATCACACACTTCAAGCCCAGTTTCCTCCCTTATCTCTCGGCGTACCGTTTCTTCCAAGGTCTCACCAATTTCAGTGTACCCTGCTACAAGAGCAAAACGCCTGTTGGATAGCTGATCTCCTCGATCAGCATACCTGGTCAAAAGCAATCCGTCTGCATCAACCACACCAACGATAACCGCAGGCATAATCTGGGGGTATTCTCTGTCTCCGCAGGATGGACAAATCATCATTCGTTCCTTGGAATCATGGATTGCTGTTCCTCCACAAACGCCACAATACTTTCTCGAACGATACCAACGAAAAAGATGATTTCCGACAGAGCCGGCAAAGGCAAGGTGTTGTGGCAGAGCGCTACGAAGAAGCTGCACAGGAGAAAATCTGAAGTCAGGCGCATATATGGGCGTGAGAGACAGAAAGAACCTTTGAGAATCAATGGAAAATAAATAGATACAAGACAGAGAGTCCATCAGGGAATCTTCAAAAAAAGGATAACTGATTTCTTCCCCTTCAGCCTTCATAAGGATAGAATCTCCCTGATAACACAGGATCGTATCGCCTTTTTGAACTTGATAAGGATAGTATACGTTGTCAAAGTTAAGCGGACTGATTTCGTGAAGCATGATTACTCAGCTCAGTCTTTCGCTTCTGCATCAAAATGCATATGCAACATCTTGAGGGCATCTTCCGCCACATGACTGGGTGTATCCATCATCAGGCAGGCCGCATTCTGTGCCTTTGGAAAAGGGATCACGTCACGAAGACTCTCAGCGCCTGTCAGCATCATCATAAGTCTGTCAATACCAAACGCAAAACCGCCGTGAGGAGGCGTTCCATATTTAAATGCTTCCAACAGGAACCCGAACCGCTTCCAGGCTTCCTCATGGGTGAAACCTAGCAAGCTGAACATTCTCTCCTGCAAATCACTGGCATGGATACGGATCGAACCGGAACCCATCTCAATACCGTTGAGTACCAGATCATACGATTGAGCCCTGGTCAATTCAGGATGTTCCTGCATTAAGTCAAAATCCTCTTCCATAGGCATCGTAAAGGGATGGTGAGCGGCCTGAAAACGTTGTTCATCTTCGTTCCATTCAAGCAAAGGAAACTCAGTGATCCACAAAAGATTATATTTGCTCTTATCAATCAAGCCTAAATCACGCGCCAGCTTACCGCGCAGCTGCCCCATCGCATTAAGTGCAATCAACTTTTTATCGGCAATCAGGAATAGAGCGTCGCCCGGCTCAACATGCATGTAGCTGAGCAATTCTTTTAATTTTTCTTCTGATATGAATTTAGCAAATGATGAACGAATTGATCCGTCTTCAGCCAAGGCCAGCCAGGCCAGCCCCTTAACGTGGTAAGTTTTGGCATATTCGCTCAGCGCATCCATCTCCTTGCGGCTCAGCCGGCCGGCGGCTTGTTTTGCAGTGATGGCGCATACGATATTGCCCTCCGCCACAGACTGTTCAAAGATGGAGAAACCGCAATCGCGCACCAGATCATTCACCGTTGATATCTTCATATCATAGCGGGTATCCGGTTTATCGCTGCCGTATTCCTCCATTGCCTGCTTCCACGTCATACGCGGCAAGGGTAACTGAAGCTCAATTCCCTTTACCTGGCGGAATACCGCAGCAAAAGCACCTTCCACAACACCTTGCACATCTTTCGGCTCTACAAAACTCATCTCCAGATCCAGCTGGGTAAATTCCGGCTGACGGTCTGCACGGCTATCCTCATCACGGAAACAACGAGCCACTTGGAAGTACCTATCCATACCGGCCAGCATCAACAGTTGCTTATAGATCTGAGGGCTTTGCGGAAGCGCATAACACTCTCCTGTATGGATGCGGCTGGGTACCAGAAAATCACGCGCGCCCTCGGGGGTGGATTTCGTCAGAATAGGCGTCTCAAACTCAGCAAAGCCCTGGCTGATCATATGCTCACGGATAGCGTTGATGACTTTGGAGCGATTCATCATGATTTGCTGCATAGATGGTTTACGAAGATCGAGGTACCGGTACTTCAGGCGTATTGCTTCGTTATCTTTCGCTCCGTCTTCAATGTAAATGGGCGGTGTATCAGCCGCGTTTAGAAGCTTCATCTCCTTAACAAGCACTTCAATCCGTCCGGTTGCCATCTGCTCATTGATGGCAGAAGCATCGCGCAGAGCGACTTCGCCTTTAATTGCCACAACATATTCAGAGCGCAAAGATCCTCCCATATCAAACGTCTTTTCATCCAAAGAATCCGCGTTAAATACCACCTGTATCATCCCGGAGACATCGCGTAACCACACAAAGATAACGCCGCCCATATTGCGGGCACGCTGCACCCAGCCCATAAGCGTTACCTGTTTGCCCGCCATCGCCTCATTTACTTCACCACAGCGAAAATCTCTTTTCCATCCACCCAAAAACTCAGCCATTTGTCCATCATCCTTTCAACATATGTATAATATTGTCACATATAATTTGTGAAGGTATTTCCATTTCTTCTCCACTTTGCATGTTTCTCAGCTTGATGTTGCCCCGCGCCCATTCTTCACCACCGACAATGGCCATGACACGAATGCCCAGCTTATTTGCATATTTAAACTGTGCCCTCAGGTTCCTGCCCGTATGATCACAGTCCGCGAGTATACCTTTTTCACGGAGGGATAACACCAGTTTAAAGGCCTGCGTAAAATCCTCCGGCGCAATGTTGGCCACAAAGACTTGATACAAAGGAGGCTGGGGCAGCGCAATGCCATTGGACTCCAGCTCCATTAGAATGCGCTCAATTCCAATACCAAATCCCACACCCGCAAGCGCTGGTCCCTCCAGCTGTTCAACCAACCCGTCATAACGCCCACCGCCGCATAGAGCAAGCCCCTCACGCTTGCCATGCATGATGATCTCAAACACTGTCTTGGTGTAATAATCAAGTCCGCGCACAATCAAAGGATCGATTTGGTAATTGACTTTTGCCGTATCCAGGAGCATTTTCAGCCCTTCAAAGTGAACGGAACAATCTTCGCAGAGGGTATCTAGGATAATAGGTGCATGTCTGACGGTGCGTTTGCAGCCCTCCTCTTTGCAATCCAGTATCCGAAGAGGATTCCTGTCAAAACGTTCCTTGCAGTTGTCGCAAAGCTGGTCCATTCGCTCGCTCAAGTATTCCCGTAACCTTTGATGATAAACCGGACGGCATACAGGGCAGCCAATAGAATTAATATTTACCGTCAGATCATTCAGGCCTAGTTCGGACAACATGTTGAGCAAACTTGAGATTAGCTCTGCGTCCGCGGAAGGCTCTCTGGCCCCAAAGCATTCCATGCCAAACTGATGATGCTCTCTAAGCCTGCCATGCTGAGGATTTTCATAGCGAAAAATAGGGTTATTGATATAGTACATTTTAACCGGCTGTGCCTGTGCATATAGTTTTCCCTCGATCAAAGCTCGCACAGCGCCTGCGGTTCCCTCTGGCTTAAGGGTGATGGATCGGCCTCCTTTGTCAGTGAAAGTATACATTTCCTTTTGGACAATATCAGTTGTATCACCGACACTGCGCAAAAATAGTTCGGTATGCTCAAATACCGGTGTCCGAACCTCGCGGTAACCTGCCAACGCAGCATGCTTTCTCATCACGCTTTCAACGTATTGAAATTTATAGCTATCCTGCGGCAGACAATCTTTAGTTCCCTTCGGTGCTTGTATCATAAGCTCCCCCTCTCAAAAAAACAAACCCACGCATTGAATGCATGGGACGAATTGCTCGCGGTGCCACCCAGCTTGCACAAAACTGTGCCGCTCTGTACCCTTAACGCAGGCCCTCGCCGACTCTCGCCGGAAGCTCCGGGGTGTCTCGATGCTAATCTGCCGGGAGACTTTCAGCCAAGGTCTCCTTCTCTATGGACAGACGACGCATCCTCTTCCCATCACAGCCGTTTGGGTATTATAAAAGCAAAGAGATGTCTTTGTCAATGGTAGAGCACTGTGCTATAATTTCAATGAAAAAGGAGGAAATGAAAATGCATGAATCTACGTCCGGCTCACTTCCAATGATACAAATGGATATCAACCGTCTGATGAGCGATATGCTTGGAGAAAAACACGGCCTTACCCGTGGCGAATTGTCAAGCCTTGCTCCCCGTGCTGTTGATGCTTTTCAAGCAGTCAAATCCAACCGTGGAACCGGGTGGTTGGGTTGGACTGAATTGCCCTACAATCAAGATGAGATCGTCTCGGATATTTTGTTAACAGCACAGGCTGTACGAAAAAACTTCAATACATTTGTTGTGTTGGGTATTGGCGGCAGCGCGTTGGGCCCTATTGCTGTTCAGCAAGCTCTTAATCATCTGCACTACAATGATCTAAGCAATGAAAAGCGCGGAGGCCCCCGTTTCTTTGTGGAAGATAACATTGATCCAGAACGCATGCAGGCTCTGCTTGATATAATTGATTTGAAGACAACTTGTTTTAACATCATCACAAAATCCGGTGCAACAGCTGAAACGATGAGCCAGTATCTGATCATCTCTGAAGCTCTGAAAACTCAGATAGGTGATGGCTGGCAAAAACACATTATTGCCACTACTGATACAAGCAAAGGCAATCTGATCAAACTTGCACATAAGGAAGGCTTTAAACTGTTTTATATTCCAGCCTCAGTCGGCGGCCGTTTTAGTGAGCTTAGCCCTGTTGGATTATTGGCTGCTGCTGTATGTGGTATTGATATTAAAGCGTTGCTGGATGGTGCCGCTGCAATGGACGTGTATTGCTCGTCTGATGATTTGTGGAAAAACCCTGCGTTAATGCAGGCCGTAATCCAGTATATTCTGATGCAGCGCAAAGGTGTCAATGTCCATGTTATGATGCCTTATGCTGATAGCCTTAAGTATATGGCTGACTGGTTTTGTCAGCTATGGGCCGAAAGTCTGGGAAAGAATGTGACTCGAAAAGGTGTAAGCGTCAATGTAGGCCAGACACCTGTTAAATCGCTTGGGGTGACTGATCAGCATAGCCAGCTTCAGCTATACACGGAAGGCCCATATGACAAAGTAATCACCTTTCTAAAGGTAGAAAATTTCCGTACGACCATGGTTATTCCTCATGGTTGCTCAGAGTTTTCGGATGTTGCTTTCCTGGGCGGAAAAACCCATAACGAGCTGATCGAAGCAGAACGTGCCGGAACAGAATACGCCCTGCTGAAATCGAACCGTATGAGCCAAACCATCACTTTGCCCGAAGTAAACGCCCACACTATTGGCCAGTTAATCTATTTCTTCGAGCTTGTCACTGCTTACACTGGCGAACTTCTGGATATCGATGCTTTTAATCAACCTGGCGTCGAGGAGTCCAAAATCGCGTCTTACGCAGTGCTTGGCAACACGGCTGAAAAATACCAGCAGAAACAGTCAGAAATGGCATCATCCCCCGCTTCCAAAGCTGAGTATATTCTATAAGTTACCCCAGATGAGAAAGAAGGCAGTTTCCCAAACGGAGGCTGCCTTCTTTCTGCACATCTGTTTAAAAAAGCCTGTCACATAGCAATTCAGTTTTTAAACTAATTAGTCCTCAGGCGTATATCTTAAGATAGGGTTCCTGGCCGCTGTCACCTCATCGGGCCGGCTGATGGGTGTTGTCAATGGAGCACGGCGAAGGCTTTCCGGATCTGACTCAATCTTTTCTCTGATTTCTTTAAATGCAATAACTGCTTCGTCCATGCTTTCGCGGCTTGCTGTCTCCGTAGGCTCCAGCATCAACGCCTCATGTACAATCAAGGGGAAATACATTGTCGGGGGATGCATGCCACGGTCGATTAGCCCTTTGGCGACATCCAGAGCAGATACGTTGTACTCACGCTTCATACTTTCCAGTGTCAGGACAAACTCATGCATGCAAGGATGATCATAAGCCAGCGGAAAGTATTGCTTTACCTGATGCATCAGGTAGTTTGCATTGATCACCGCCCCCTCAGCTGAAGCGCGTATACCATCCGATCCAAGCGTCAGAATATAGGTCAGAGCTCGAATTACAATGCCAAAATTCCCGTAAAAAGACCTCACCTGTCCCACGCTTTCAGGTTTCCTTCCTTCACCCATCAACGAATCAGGTAAGTAAGGCTTAAGAATATCTTTGCATCCAACCGGTCCTGATCCAGGGCCTCCACCTCCATGCGGCGTGGAGAAGGTTTTATGGAGATTAAGATGTACCACATCAAAACCCATATCCCCCGGCCTTACCTTCCCCATAATCGGATTAAGGTTCGCGCCGTCATAATAGCACAGCCCCCCGCAATCGTGTACAAGACGCGTGATCTCCAATATGTTTGGATCAAATAAACCCAGCGTATTGGGATTAGTCAGCATCAAGCCCGCCACTTCATCATTGCAGGCGGCTTTCAATGCTTCCATATCCACACAGCCTTGTCCATTAGAGGGGATATTAACCACGCTATACCCCACCATGGCAGCGCTGGCGGGATTGGTTCCGTGTGCCGAGTCAGGCACAATGATTTTGCTACGCTTCTTATCACCGCGCAGATCGTGGTATTTCTTGATCAGAAGCAACCCGGTATATTCACCATGCGCGCCCGCGGCAGGCTGGAAACTCATTGCGTCCATACCGGTGATCTCACACAGCAATGTTTCTGCAAGAGTTAAAGCCTCACGGCAGCCTTTCGTGCTTTCCGCTGGCTGTAAAGGATGAATCGCCTGAAAATCCGGATCTCCAGAAGTCACCTCATGAATCCTTGGATTATACTTCATCGTGCAGGAGCCCAAGGGATAAAAGCCGGTGTTTACACCAAAAGCCTGCTTGGCAAGCCTTGTGTAATGTCTTGACAGTTCCACCTCCGTTAGCTCAGGTAGTTTGGGTGATTCTTTCCGCAGACCGATTTTAGGAAGATCAGCCTGGGGAACATCACATTCGGGCAGGTAACTCATCTTCCGGCCATCCGCGCCGATTTCAAAAATTAACTTCATAGCGCGCATACCTCCTTGATAGCATCAACTACGGCGTCAAGTGTCTGCTTACTATGTTTTTCAGTCACACACCACATAATTCCTTCCTCAACAGGAAGTCCGATGAGGATGCCCCTTGACATCATCGCTTCTTCAAGATGCTTGGTGTTAATGGGACAGGTTGTGACAAATTCATTGAAATAAACACCTTCATATACCAAATCAAAACCCTTTAATTTCTGCAACTGCGCAGCGAAGTAATGGGCTTTATGATAACTGAGTTCTGCCGCTTGTTTAAGTCCCTGTGGCCCCATTGCCGCCAAATAGACGGCTGCCGTCATAGCACACAGCGCCTGGTTGGAACAAACATTGCTGCTTGCCTTCTCGCGGCGTATATGTTGCTCTCGTGCCTGAAGTGTCAGTACAAAAGCCCGTCTATTTTGAGCATCTGTCGTCTGGCCGACAATTCGGCCGGGCAGAAGACGGGTCAGTTCTCTTTTGCACGCTAAAAAGCCAAGATAAGGGCCGCCATAGCTAAGCGGTAATCCAAGCGGCTGCCCCTCGCCTGTCACGATATCTGCTCCCTGTGCGGCAGGAGTTTCAAACATACCCAGCGATGTAGGATAGACAGCCATGATGGCCTTTGCCCCGCTTTGATGTATGATCTTATTTAGCTCTGAAGCATTCTCAATTTGACCCAGAAAGTTAGGTTGCTGGAAAAGCATGCAAGCAACTTTTTCATTTAGAAGCTCTTCCAGAGACTTTTGATCAGTCAGACCATTTTTGAGCGGTACCAACTGCATCTCAATATTTCTTCCCCAGCAATAGGTGCGGATGGTTTCAATGGTCTCCGGATGAACACCTGCCGAAACAAGTATCTTGTCCCGCTTGCGATCAAGACACATCATAGCGGCTTCAGCGGCAGACGATGCGCCATCATACATCGAAGCGTTGCTGACATCCATACCTGTCAATTCACAGATCATGGTTTGAAACTCGAAAATGCTCTGCAAAATGCCTTGGCTCAGCTCCGCTTGGTATGGAGTATATGTAGTACTGAACTCCTCCTTGGATGTCACACTTGGAACAATTGCTGGAATATAGTGGTCATAAGCGCCGGCTCCGCGTAACACAACCTCAAAAGTAGTATTTTTTGCAGCAATCCCACGCATTTTTGAGCGCACTTCCAGCTCGGACAACCCTTTGGGTATGTTCAAAGGTTTTTTTAACAAAACGCTTGACGGAACATCCTGATAAAGATCATCGATTTTTTCCAAACCGATAGCCTTCAGCATAGCTTCGCGCTCCTGCTGTGTTGACGGGAGATAGCTTCCCATATTCAGCCCTCCTTAATCAATTCCTCATACTCCTGTGCGCTGAGCAATGGCTCTGTCTCAGTCACTTCGTCTACCCGGATGATCCAAGCCTCATATGGTTTTTCATTGATCGATTCGGGCGCATCCACCAGCGCTTCGTTAACCGCCGAGACCTTACCGCTCACAGGGCTGATGACTTCACTTACGGCTTTCACTGATTCAACATCCGCAAAGGACGTTCCCGCCTTCACCTCATCCCCCACAAAAGGAACATTAATAAAAACAATATCTCCGAGTTCTTTCTGTGCGAAGTCAGTCAGCCCGATCAATAGGCTTCCCCCTTCATCTTTGACCCATTCGTGCGTTTTGGTATAGCGGACATCATTTGGAAAACTCATGTTTTCATCCTCCCTCATTTTTATATATCAGCCAAGCTGATTATTTATCTCTTTTGTAAAATGGCAACTCTGCTTTCTTAGCTTTTAGTTTTCTGCCGCGGACATCAATTTCATACACGGCATCTGCGCTTATTTTGCCTGAGTCGATCAGAGCCATGGCGATGGCTTTACCCAAATATGGAGCCATCGTGCCGCTGGTCGTTTCTCCGATCTGTACGCCGTCCAAATAGACAGGGCAATTCTCTCTGGCGATACCGCGGTCAATCAGCTCAAGTCCGATACGCATGCGTTGTGGATTGCTTTTCGCAATTAAAGCTTCTTTTCCAAAAAAATTATGCTTGTCCATCTTCACAAAGAAGGAAAGACCAGCCTCCAAGGGAGTAATCTCTTCAGTCATCTCATGGCCGTACAGCGGCATACCCGCTTCCAGACGAAGAGTATCTCTTGCCCCCAAACCACAGGGAATCAGGCCTTCTCCCTTTCCTGCCTCAAGTAAAGCCTCAGCCAAAGGAACAGCTTGGTGGGGCTTGCAGTACAGCTCATAACCCAGTTCCCCAGTATACCCGGTACGCGATATCAGACAGGGCACGCCCGCAACATCTATGTTTTCCTTAAAAGTGTAATACTTTTCAGGTAGCTGCTCTGACCCGACAATTAGCTTTGACAGGATGCTTTTGGCCTGAGGTCCCTGGAGGGCCAGCTGCGCGTAGTCATCGGACACGTCACGAATGCTGACCTCACCCCTTTTATGAGCTAAAAACCATTGATAATCCTTGTCCTTATTAGCCGCGTTGACATTCAGCATATAACTGTCTTCGGCCATTCTAAAGCAGAGCAGATCATCCACAATTCCGCCCTCATGGTTACATATCGGGCTGTAACGCACACGGCCTATCTCCATGCCCGACATATCGTTCACCAGCATTTCTTGCAAGTTGTTTAGTGCGTCTGGCCCTTCAAAAAGAATCTCTCCCATATGCGATACATCAAACAGACCGCATGCTTTTCGCACAGAGTTGTGTTCAGCGATAACTCCGGTTTGATACTGTACCGGCAAAAGATACCCGGCAAAAGGTACAATTTTACCTTCCAGTTTCAAGTGCATATTATACAACGGCGTTTTTTTCTCCATAGATATTCCTCCTTCATAAAAAGGCACACAAACATGTTTGCGTGCCTCTGTTGTTTGACCTTAAAGATTCCTCCGCCCTGCAGAGTTGCTTCTTTGGTGCATCGCTGCTTTCCAGAGTTTCGTCCCAACCCGGTCTTTTAGCCTGAGAGTTTTTGCAGTCCCCTTCGGCGCCGCGTCGGCTATTGAATGATACTTCGCGGACTCTCCCGGATTGATCAACCGAGTTATTATTTTTTTGCCTTGCGCAGATAAGCCGGCACGCCCAAATCATCCTTCTCAACAGCAGGAGCGGCCTGAGGTTGCTGTATCGGCTGTTGATATAAATTAGCCTGTTGCACATAAGGCTGAGGCTGACCGGGTGCGTAACTGCCTGCGCCATATCCCTGAGGGGGATACGGAGGCGCATAGGGTTGCGGAATATTCATCTGTGGTGCGCTGCCGGGGCGGCTGGGGGTCGGAAAAAATGAAGAAGTCTCTTGTTGATCATACATCGCCGGCACCTGTGGCGCCTCAAAACCCGGAACAATGGTCTGAGCAGCAGGCGCATCAACCGGGCTACGGTTTTCATATGGATTATATGCGGCACTCGCAGCGCCGTATGGCAAAGAGGGCGCTTTAGCCATCTTTTTCTTGGCATCGCGAACTGGAAATGATGTCTTTTCAAAACCAGTAGCGATGACGGTAATACGCACTTCATCCTTGAGGTTGTTATCAACACCCGCGCCGAAGATGATGTTGGCCTCGCTGTCGGCCGCCTCTTGTATCAGGCGGGCCGCTTCATTGATGTCAAGGATCGGCATATCTTCACTGCCTGTAATATTAATCAACACAGCGCGTGCCCCGTCGATTTTAGTCTCAAGCAAGGGGCTGGAAATGGCGTTCTTAGCAGCCTGCACCATGCGGTTTTCACCCTTGCCGCTGCCGATTCCGATATGCGCCATACCACCTGATTCCATCACTGTTTTCACATCTGCAAAGTCAAGGTTAATTGTTGCAGGCAATGCAATAAGGTCAGAAATTCCCTGAATACCTTGACGCAATACGTCATCAGCTACGCGGAAGGCTTCCAGCATAGAGGTACCCTTGCTAACTACCTGAAGGAGTCGGTCATTGGGAATCACAACCAGTGTATCTACATATTGTTTTAATTCATTAATGCCCATTTCAGCATTGCGCATACGCTGCTTGCCCTCAAACTGAAAGGGCTTCGTAACAACAGCAATAGTAAGGCATCCTAACTCACGCGCAACGTCAGCCACCACGGGTGCGGCACCGGTACCTGTGCCTCCTCCCATGCCTGCAGTGACAAAGACCAAATCAGCGCCCTTCAGCATTTGAGCGATTTCTTCACGGCTCTCTTCGGCTGCCCGCTTTCCGATATCCGGTACAGCACCCGCGCCAAGGCCTTTTGTCAGTTTTTCGCCAATTTGAAGGATATAATCCGCATGCGAAGCGGTCAAAGCCTGACTGTCAGTATTTACGGCAATAAAGTCGACACCCTTCAATTTGGCTTCGACCATTCGATTTACAGCATTGGTCCCGCCCCCGCCGCATCCAACCACTTTGATTGTCGCAAAAGAATTATTGGTCTGTTCTTGGTCAACCTGCTGTAATTCAAGCATGGTTTATCCTCCTCTTATGGAACTCAGGTAGTATTTACCCGCCGAATAAACTGCGGAAGAAGGAACTGATGCCGCCTTGGGCGGCGCCTGCCCCGGTTTTCGTGTCAATAATCAAGTCGAGCAAACCTAATGCGCTGGAATAAATAGGGCTTGATAGTTTTACTGCCTTACGCGGCAGATCCCGAACGGGACGCCCCAGCCGTTCGCTAAGAAACTCTCGTCCCCCACGATTGATCGCGAGACCGCCGCCTGTCAGGTACACAACTGACCAGTTCCCCAACCTGACACCCGACTCTTTTACGCAAGCAGCAATTTCCTCACAAATCTCCTCAGCCCTGGCATCAAGAATTTCTGATACTTTTTCATAACTAAAGGTTTGCGTTCTGCCGTCTGTACTTAAAACATCAAAAGAAGGCTGTGAACTGGGCGCTCCAAATATATAGATACGCTTAATTTGTTCCGCTTGTTCTAAAGGAATATCCAACCCATAAGTCAAATCTGCAGTAATATGCCCTCCGCCAAGCGGAATATTTTTGTGGAAGATAATTGTATCCCCTTCAACCGCCATCACTTCAGTATTGAGGTAACCGCTATCGATCAGCAAGGCCGTGCGATCTCTTTCTTCATCAGAGATATAAAGCATCGCTTCGCCCATCGGAGTTGAAAAGAATCCGTTAGCGCTTTTGCCAATCGCGCGCAGTCGCTCAGATACATCGTCAATAAAAAACTGATCGGCAATGACATAGGAAATCATTGCCCGCAACTCGTTGCCATGACGGTTCAAGGGTTCAAGAGTCTTTTTACTATCATCAATGACAAACCATGCAGGACTGCGGTGAATGGGTGTGCCACGTACCTCTCTTACTTCTTCGTTTGCCAAGGCGAACAAAGTTTCAATATCACGCGAAGTTACATGCGGATCAGCACCCTGCAAATCAAGCTTAACTTCTACCGTGTATATCCGTGAAAACTGTCCCGGCACACCCACATATACTTCGCGGGTATTTGTACGCGCCTGTTCTTCAGCAGTTTTGATGGCCTGAGAGATAGTATCATTGACCAAATCAGGGTTATTCCATCTAGCATCAGCAAATCCATCATACTGTGCGATTCCCGCTCCTATGATGTCCGTACGCTGTCGACCTGATACTTCGGCAACAAGCGCAACGACTTTGCTCGTGCCAAAATCGATGACCGTGATCGTGCTTCTCATCAAACGTTCATCCCCATTTCTCTGGCTTTTGCCGTATGACTTGCCGCCCAACACGAATACACACCGAACTCCGGAAGTCATTTGGATAACTTATTGTAACTGTTTTGTGATACAATGGCAAGAGCTTAATCATAAAATCAGCTGTTCTCTAACATTTTACGTATGCTTTACAAAGAATCCGGCCTGTGGGTCGCTTCACCCCAGACCGTTGCCTCAATGGTCCCGCCCACACGCCCCATACTCCTGAGCTTTGGCAATACAGCTCGCAGGGTTCCAATTTTAGCCCTCAGCGCACTGATGTCTCCTATATGTATGGAATAGCCATCTCTCGTAGTCATATATATACTGGCAGGCTCTGAGAGGTTGATTTCCGCTATTTCCTCGTGGAAGTCCTGTCTGTATATTTCCTTCACCAGGGCAATACAGTTATCAATTTGACCGTCTTTGGTACTGAGAGGCAGTTTTCCTTCGCGTATATCCCTCAGAGCAAGGCCGGAAATACGAATCAAAGCGCTTTCCTCTGTTGATTGAGATGCCCGTGACAGGATCAGCCCGTCATCTGCCATGATATAGGATACGCCGATATAGTTTATGCTGGCAACCGGCAAGCGTTCTTTCACGTATAAGATGACCGAACTGGGAAAGACCTTCTGCATCCGCTCATAAACAAGGTATCGGTTGGCGTTGATCCCTTCTTTGATTTTATTTTCTCGGAGCCCAAAATAATTGCTTGATGAATTGATCCCCGCAGAAGCAACGACTTGTTGCCAATTCAGATTACGGAGCCCGATTACTCGTACATATCGAATACTGAAGAGAGTCGCGCGAAGAATAAACGCAACGCTGATTGCCATTACAAACACACAGGTAATAACCAACATTCTCCGCGCAGGCGTTATCGGTGACGGCGCGGAAGGTTCCTGATCATCAGGGTATGAGCCTCCGTTGTGCCGGTCAGAACCAAGTGAGCTCGCCGGTGGCCTTTGCCGATCAGGCATTTCCGGAGGCGGATAATACTCAAAGCCTGGTTCTGACATCGCTTTCCTCACTCAGCGACAGAACATATTGCTTAAAACACATTCCACGCTGTTCATAATCGCTAAACTGATCAAAGGACGCGCAGGCGGGCGACAGCAGAATATTGCCTTTCTTGAAGCCGGGAATTGACCTTGCTCGGTTAATGGCAGAAATCATATCTTTTTCATTGGATGTGGATATAAATCCAACTTGGTGCAAGGAATTCTTCAGTTGATCTGCTGTCTGGCCATAAAGAACCGTATGAATAATCATTGGGCAATTTGCAATGGCTTCAGCCAACTCCGCGAAACTCACTTTTTTATCATAACCGCCTGCCAGCAGGACTGTAGGATGCTTCATTGACATGATAGCCTTCATGGTAGACTCAGGATTTGTCCCTTTGCTGTCATTTATGTAAGTTATGCCTTTAATTGTTGTGACAACCTCTATACGGTGCTCCACACCACCAAACTCTGTGACTGCCTTTTTCATTGCCTCTATTGAAATACCTGCGACAGCCGCCAATGCAATGGCCGCAAGAACGTTTTGGAGATTATGGTTACCCGGCAGCTTGATATCGCTTGTTTGGCAAACCAACTCATTTTGATCATTGTATCGAAGAATGACTTGATCATCCAAGACAAAGACACCTTTTCTTACTTCTGAACGGCTTGAGAACAACAAAATCTCGCTTTTCAGTCCCTCCTGCATAGCGCTCACCGCTGCATCATCTGCATTTAACACTGCAAAATCCTGATTCGTCTGCTTTAAAAAGATGCTTTGTTTGAGAGCAACATAACGCTCCATGCTGCCGTGACGATCAAGATGATCGGGACTGATATTTGTAACAACAGCAGCGCGAGGATGAAATACGCTGGCTGTTTCCAACTGAAAACTGGAAACTTCAACCACCAAAGGGTCGCCAGGATTTGCTTCCATGACAGCTCTTGCTACCGGATAGCCTATATTACCGCAAACAATCGCTTTTATTCCGGCATGTTTGAACATCTCTCCCAGAATAGAAACTGTTGTTGTCTTCCCATTTGTGCCCGTTACCGCGTATATTGGCCCTTTGGAAAACAAAGCGCCCAGCTCCAATTCGCCAATAACTGGAATGTTTTTCTCTTTTGCTTTATGTATAAGAGGAGCGTCCACAGGTACTGCAGGGCTGACCAGCATGATATCACAGGTCAAAAGCAAAGCAAAGGGGTCAAGCCCCATTCCTTGCACGCAACCAGTCTCGATTAACTGCATGATATGGTCTTTTGAAGCCAGTTCTTCAATCCGCTTTGCGTCATATAGCACAGGTATCGCTCCAGCTTGCAACAGAAGATCAGCCGCAGCCAGTCCGCTTCTGGCAAGCCCGACGATCATGATCCGCTTACCAGACCACTCTATACCTTCCAGCGTTCGCATAAGACTACCTCATCAACGGAAGTGCTGCCAGAATAGCCACTATACTCAACCCCGTTGTTATAAGAGCGTACATAATCACGATCTGATTTTCCTTCATGCCAGACAACTCAAAATGGTGATGAATAGGAGACATTTTAAAAATCCGCTTACCGTGTGTCGCCTTAAAATAAATACGTTGGATAATCACGGACATCGAGGACATAATCATTGTAAAACAGATAGGAATCAGCCAAAATTGTAAACCAAGCGCCATTGCTATAGAGCAAAACAACCCGCCGATAAACATCGAGCCTGTATCACCCATCATAATACTTGCAGGATGTCGGTTATAAATTAAAAACCCAGCGCAAGCCCCTACTAAAGCAAAGCTGGCCATTGCCGAGGCAGAAGAAGCAGGAGAATGATTAAAAAGGGCTGCAATTACTCCAAATGCTATGCCGCCTATTACTGATACGCTCGATAGAATTCCGTCAACTCCATCCTGAAGGTTCGCGCTGTTGGTCATAAATATAAACAGTACAGTCATTAACGGGACATAGAAGACTCCCAAATCCCATACGCCCCTTGTAAAGGGCAGAAAGACGCTGCTGCCAAAACGCACGTAGCAGAAAACAGAAAATATAAATCCAACCACAATCTGCCCAATTACCTTTTGCCTCGGTTTCAAGCCTTCGTGGTTATGTCGGATATTTTTGATATAATCATCCCAAAACCCGATGACCATTCCGCCGAGGGCTGCCAGCAAGATAGGCAAAAGATGCCAGGTAGAGCCCTGAATAAGAGAAAAAAGCATGGCAGAGGCCACGCATGCTGCCGCAATCAGCAATCCACCCATGTTCGGAGTGCCTTTTTTATTCATGTGAGCCTTGGGTCCCAGCTCATATATGGTCTGGCCAAATTGACGAGCCTTCAGCCTCTGGATGAGGTGTGGCATTCCAAGAGCTGATATGGAAAACGCAAACAGTAATGCGATAAACGGCAACATCATGTCCGTTCCTTTCTGAACGTCAGAAGCTCCCTTACGATCTGTTTTTCATCAAAGGGCCGTTTGACCCCGCTGATTTCCTGATAAGTCTCATGCCCCTTGCCTGCCAGGATAATCACATCACCATCCAGCGCCAAATCCAAAGCTCGAGAAATAGCCGCCTTGCGATCCTCTATGATCTCATAGGGCGCTTCTGTCTTCTTGATGCCTTCTTCAATGCTGCGAATGATTGCCATTGGCTCTTCATTTCGTGGATTATCGCTTGTTAATATAGAATAGTCAGCCAATCGCCCGGCAATAGTGCCCATCTGCGGACGCTTCGTATAATCCCTGTCACCTCCGCAGCCAAACAATATAATAACACGGCCGCGCGCAAAGTCCTTTGCAGTTTTTAGAATATTTTCCAGCGCATCAGGTGAATGAGAATAGTCAAGTATAACCATGTAAGGCGTGTGAGTATCCAGTACCTCCGCACGTCCTGGGACGCTCTTTACTCCCTCTAACGCGCGGCATATAACCTGAGGATCAATCCCCATAATCAGAGCAAGACCACAGGCCGCCAAAGCATTGTATACATTAAACATTCCCATCATCTTCAAATGAACGGGATAGAGATGCTCGTTCCATAAAGCAAGCTGAAAGGAAACTCCTTTTTCACTGATTTCAATATCTCGAGCAAATATATCGGCATTGGTGCAAATCCCAAAAGTGCTGTAAGGCACCCGGAGATCCTGGATTAAATCTGCCGCCCGATCGTCATCAACATTGATTGCAGCGTTTTTTACCCTATTGTTGGTCAAAAACGACTTCTTGGTTTCAAAGTAATGGTCCATATTACCAAAAAAATCCAAATGATCTTGAGACAGATTCAAGTAGCACCCGGCTTCAAATGTGATGCCTTCCAAACGCTTCATGTTAATTGCATGCGCGGAAACCTCCATGCATACAGCTTGCACTCCTTCATTCGCCATCTGCCGAAGAGTACGATTAAGCTCTATGGGATCAGGTGTTGTCAGTGTACTTTTCATCCACCTGTTTCCAATCATATTGCCTGTGGTGCCAATCAAGCCACATCGCCAGCCGGCTTCCTCCAGAATGGCTTTAATAAAATAGCTGGTAGTTGTTTTCCCCTTGGTTCCTGTGATTCCGACCAGTTTCATCTCCCGGCCAGGATGACCATAAAAAGCCGAAGCTAATAAAGCCATGGCTGCCCGATCATCGCTGACTAAAATCTGAGGAACATTCACATTATCCAAAATGCGAGTCACAACCAAAGCTGACGCACCATTTTCAACAGCTTGTGCGGCAAAATCGTGAGAGTCTGAGCGTGCGCCTTTGATACAAAAAAACAAGCCTCGCTCTGTCTTTAACCGACTATCCTGTGACAGTGAGCTGACCTCACATTCGCCACGTTGAGCAACAAAATACGGGGCTGCTTCTTTCGCTAATTGCGATAACTTCATTCTACATGCCTTTCAAAGAAAGATCCTGTACTAACGGCGCCCGGAAGCCATTCCAATATCTTTCCCCCAAGCTGAATTCGAAGGGTCGATACCGGATGCTATCACTTGGACGGTCTCCTCATGAAGCGCAAGCTTCATGCCAAGATTCTGAGATGCGTAATAGCAGATAAGATTGCTATCCTTGGCTTCGCTAAGCTGCCCATCCAACACAAGTCGCTCCCGTTCAAAGGCCGTATACTTGTTTTGAAGCTGGGCAATTTCATCCCTAAGTGCACTCTCTTGCTGCGCCGTGTTCAGGGTGATCACACTCATTATAACAATTGCCAGGCCGATCAGCAAGGCCGCCCAAGGTAAAGATACGCCAAAGCGTTTCGCTTCACGTCTTTCTCCCGCCTTGAAGGGAACCCTGGCATCTTCCTGCTCAACGGGTGAATCCGGTACATCAACATGCTTGGAAACCACAATGCGTTCTAAGGGAAGCACTTGGTCTCCGGCAAGTACGTAATTATTATTCTTCATAGGCTGTGCATACTGTGACATAACTGCTTCCTTTCTGTCTGGTCGATCAACCCGCCAGGATAAGTGGGTTTTATTGCATATTGCTCAATTCGCTCAGCACATCGATTTCATCCTCTTCAAATCTACGCGCTTCCTCTGCTGCCTGCTGGCTGGATACAACTTTGACGTAGTATCTCGCCCCTGATACCTGCACGCCTGTTGCGTTTTTCAGATATATTTCTCGTAAAGCTGCCGGAAGCAACACCCTTCCCTGCGAATCAAACGAAACATTGTCAAACGAGAATCGGGCAAATCTGTCAAGGTATTTCTCTGCTCTTGCATCCTGTTCCCTGAGTACAGATAAAAAATCTATTTCTTCAGCCCATACTTCATACGGATAGATAGCAATACTGTTTTGAGCTCTGTTGATACCAATAACTATCTCCTCCCCAAGGAGCTCTCGGAAACTTTGGGGAACAATCATACGACCTTTTGCATCAACACTGTGGTTGTAAGCGCCAAAAAAACCTTTTATTCTTCCTGGCTTGGAGGGATTAGATGCCTGGTTCTGCGGTAAGTCTATCCCCGATTTGTTCACCTCATCAGACACTTAATCACCACCAATCTCCACTTTTTACCGCTCGTAGACACTATTTAACACTTATAAAACGCCTCAGTCAAACATCTTTCCATTGGTTTATAAGGCTTTGGGCACATTAGCCATGCGACTTTGGTTTAGAAAGGTCGATTAATAGGAAAGATTGTTCTCATTATAATAAATAATAAGAACATAAATTCTTTGAATACTCTTATAATTAATTAATAATTGTTAAATATTAACATATTTGTCTCATTAAATTGTGCTTATTGTTGATTTTAGCTTTGGCAATATTCTACGACAGTGCTATATCACTCAAATAGTATCAGAATATCTTCCTCAAGTGTCACAAAAAAACCTCGATTGACACTCAAGCGCAAAAAAAGAACGCATTTTGCGTCCCTTCTCATCACTCTTGGTATTGTTTTTCTAATTTATCCCACCTATCTCCACCATTTCACGCTTTTATATCAGTTCATAAAGTTTGAATCCCAAACCATCACAGGATACAGGGTGATAGCGTACCAAACCAATATAACCATCGAAGGCATAGGCATTGGATGCTCCATGCAAATGGCCATAAAAAACGTGTTCAACGCCATAAAGATCGAATAACTCCGTCATAGGAGAAGGGTTTCCTGAAAAATCTGAAGGAGGATAGTGAGTCAGAACAATAAGAGCTTCTCCCTCCTTAATAAGGGCTTTTGCGCTTTTTAAGGAAAGCTCCATACGCATTAACTCCCGCTGATAAATTCTTTTAGTATCAAGGTCATCCAAACTTTCAGGCTGCCCCCAACCGCGTGTACCACAAAAAACATAACCGTCGAGCTTCAACGCATCGTTTTGAAGAGCATACATTCCGTGAGGAAGAATCGTACGCAAACGGGAAATAGAATTCCACCAATAATCATGGTTGCCGCGAATTAAAACTTTCTTGCCGGGAAGTGCACCAATAGCCACAAGATCATTTTTCGCCGCTTCCAGATGCATCGCCCAACTGATATCCCCCGGGATCAGCACAATATCATTCTCATACACGCGCGCACACCAGTCGCTTGAAATTTTTTCAAAATGACCTTCCCAATGCGTTCCGAAAACATCCATTGGTTTATCGGAACCACCGGGAAGGTGCAAATCGCCGATTGCAAATAATTTAGGCTTTTCAGTCCTCTTCGTCATCATCCAAAGCGTTTTCGTTTTCTTCCTGCTCTTCCATTTCCTCCAGAGACAGGTTCTTATCGATTTCCTGGTATTCAGGCTCAGGAATATCCTTATCATTCAAGTCAGGTACAATTTCATCCATGGTGCTGACAGTTCCGTCACCTGTTAGCAACGGTTCATCCTCATCTATTTCATCATGCACTGCTGCCACCTTCTCGCCATTCATTTCCCGCAGGCAGACCTGGCAAAAAACTTTACCAGGTAAAACAGGTGCTTCATTGCAAATGGTGCAAAGTTCCTGCTCTTCCACCCGATCATTGCCATGAATCTCTCGGTAGCAGACTTTACACATTTTATCTGAATCATCCATATAGTTTAGTTCACACTTGGGACATTTGACCAACACGCACATTAACCCCTTTTCATGCATAATTCAAAAGACGCTTATTAAAGCATGGGCGATTATACTATGAGGTTTGTGCGATAGCAAGGGAAAAAGAAAAAA
>CAZYKQ010000005.1:0-51397 GCA_964648235.1 uncultured Christensenella sp.
AAGACCCAGCCTTTGCTACGAAAATCGAGGCTTATTTTATAGTCACACTTCGCTTCGTGCGTGAAGCCGCACCTACACTTTGGGCAAATCAATGGAACCAACTAGCCAGAATTCTGCACCTTCACCTTCTGCCGACACCCGGGACTGGAACGCGGAAGCTTGCGAGAAATGCCCATTCTACGGCACTTTCAGCGATTTGAATACCCCTGTGTAATTTTGAATACCCTAACGCAAAATTTGAATACCCCTAACGATAAAAAATAAAATTGTATCAGCGGTTCGGTCACAGCACATAAGGGTCGCGGCATACCGGTCCTCCCCGGTGATATCATTGTCGGCGATATCAACGGTGTTGTGGTTATTCCCCCTGAGTTGGCCGATGACATCGCGCAAGGCGCTTTAAAAAAGTTAAGTTATGAGGAGAAGCGCGCAAAGGAAATTGAAAACGGAGTTTTCGTCAAGCCTGATATTGATGAAAAGCTACGTCAATTAGGCGTCCTTCCCTGACTTCTTCCATATCGGTACTCAGAAAGCCTGGCATAATGTCAGGCTTTTTTCATTCACCCAAACAACGTTTCAATCATCTATTATTTCTATATTGAATATTATCAAAATGAAATTGATGACATTTTTTGATGTTTCTTTACCTATAATTTCTTTTCCTTCCTCTCAGGATTGTTGACACCCTATATTGCCGATGCTATAGTCAGATTGTTAGCGGCCACTAACTTAATAAATGACGAGGTATTCATTGTATGAAGAAGCTGCTTGTTATGTCTGTGTCCATTCTTATGATCGCGACATTCATCGCTTACAACAGTAGGGCTGAAAATACTGCCACTGTCGATATTACTGATATCCACGGAACGGTGACCGTCCCCGTGAACCCCAATACTGTCATTGCTCTTGATAACCGCACCTTTGATACGCTTTATGCCTGGGGCATTAAACTGGCCGCCGTGCCCAAGGGCGTTATGCCCGCACAAAGCCCCTATGTACAGGACGAAAGCGTCCAGGACATCGGTAACCACCGGGATCCGAACCTGGAGCTGCTGGCAGCATTACAGCCCGACCTGGTCATTGTCGGGCAACGCTTCGCGGGATTCTATGAAGAGATCAAGGCCCTCGTGCCGGATGCCGCTGTTATTGATTTTGCCTTTGACGTCTCTGAGCAGGCGGATAATCCCGGCGAAGCCCTTGTAAACGGACTAAAGGATTCCACAATCGCTCTGGGCCGGATCTTTGATAAAAATACCGAAGCGGCCGAACTGAACGCTGCCTTTGATCAGGCCATAGAAAATGCCGCCGCCGCTTACAACGGTACCGATACAGTAATGAGCGTCATCGTCTCCGGCGGCAGTATTGGCTTCTCTGCCCCGGGAGCCGGCCGTGTATGGGGCCCAATGTACAATATTTTTTCGTGGAAGTCTTCGCTTGATGTCGCAGGCTCCACCTCTGATCATCAGGGTGATGAAATCAACGTGGAAGCCATTGCGCAAAGCAACCCCGATTGGATTTTTGTTCTGGATCGCGATGCGGCCGTCTCAAGCTCCGATTCTCCTCCCGCTCAGGATGTCATCGACAACGCGCCCGCGCTGAAAAATATCACCGCTGTTATTAAGGGACAAATTGTGTACGCGCCCGCCGATACCTATACCAACGAGTCCATCCAGACTTATCTGAAACTGTTCAGCACCCTGGCTGCTGCCCTTGCGGATTAATCAAAACTTAGGAGTATTGTTTTTTGCCTCAGAATATATCCGGCCGGAACGTTGGGGCTGAGCACGCTCAGTCACAACGTTCCGGTATGAAAAAGCTATGGACAAAGCCTCTTTTCCTGGCAATAATCACGGTTGCTTTGCTGGGCATACTTTCGCTGTTCACAGGGGTCTATGATATCCAGGGAAAGGAAGACGGCTGGAGCATGTTTTTCATTACCCGGGTGCCCAGAACCGCTGCCTTGATGCTGACCGGAGCCGCCATGTCCATGGCAGGCCTGGTGATGCAGTTGATTACACAAAACCGTATGGTCGAACCCACTACCACGGGCACCATTGAATGGGCGGGATTTGGTTTGCTGCTGGTTTATCTGTTCTCCCCCAACCCGACGCTGCTGGCGCGCATGGGCGGGGCTGTCCTGTTCTCGTTTGCCGGCACAATGATTTTTTTCCTCCTGCTGCGGCGGATACGCCTGCGCTCTTCCCTGATCGTACCCATCATCGGCATGATGCTGGGTGCTGTTATCTCCGCCGTATCCACATTTACCGGGCTTGCCTTCAATATGACACAGAACATAGCCAATTGGTTTATCGGGTCTTTTGCTGCTGTTCAGATCGGACGCTATGAATACCTCTGGCTGATCATTTTGGTGTCTGCCCTCATTTTTATTTATGCGGATCGGTTGACACTGGCAGGCTTGGGTGAAGACATCGCGACCAGCTTGGGCGTGAATTACTCACGGACTGTCATGACCGGTACCGCCCTGATCTCTCTTGCGGTCGGCATCGTCACCGCCATCATCGGAAACCTGCCCTTCCTGGGGCTGATTGTTCCTAACCTTGTCTCCCGCTACCGGGGGGACAATCTAAGAAGCAATCTGCCATGGGCCTGTCTGGCAGGCATGGGCACCATCACGCTGTCAGATATCCTCTCGCGTGTGATCATCATGCCGTTTGAAGTCCCGGTATCGCTGATTCTGGGCACCGTAGGCTCCATCGCCTTTATCATCATCCTGTTAGGGCAAAGGAGGCCTGCATGAGCAATATGACTGCCACCAAAACACAGCTTCTGCACCAGCAGCAGCGATCAGCCGGCGCTTTTCGCACAAGGAAGGAAAGACGGCGATACTGGATCCTGCTTTGTATGTTAATCGTATTGGGCGGACTTGCCGCGATCGGTCTTTTGCTTTATAACAACCCGGTCCCTATCGGTTCGCCTTCTTTTATGCCCATCGTCAGGCGGCGGATGTACGCGGTAACAGCCATGGTATTGGTCGCAGTTTGCCAAAGCCTGTCCACCGTCACCTTTCAATCCATCACCAATAACCGCATCATTACCCCTTCTTTGCTCGGCTTTGAGGCTTTGTACAATACTATCCATACCGCTACCATGTTTTTTCTGGGCGCCAGGGCTATGATTGCCTTCACGGGCACTGTTCCCTTCCTGATCCAGGTGGCTGTCATGGTGGCCATGTGCCTGATTCTATTTGGCTGGCTGCTGTCAGGCAAGTACGGCAATGTGCAGCTTATGCTCCTGATCGGCGTCATCATGGGAACAGGACTGCGCTCATTCTCCTCTTTCATGCGCAGGATGCTTTCACCTTCTGATTTTGACCTTTTGCAGGCCAGGCTGTTCGGCTCGGTCACCCATACCCAGTCGGAGTACTTTCCCATCGCAATTCCTTTGATTATCATCACTGCAGCCCTGATTCTGCTGTATTCCAAGCGTCTGAATGTGATCGCGCTGGGCCGCGACACAGCCACAACACTGGGCGTCAGGCATCAGCCGGGTGTTATCTATCCGTTGGTGCTGGTCTCCGTATTAATGTCCGTCTCTACCGCTTTGGTGGGGCCGCTAACCTTCTATGGTTTCCTTGTGGCGACACTGTCCTATCAGGCCGCGCCCACCTATGATCACCGTTATATCCTTCCCATGTCCATGGCCGTCGCCTTTCTGGTGATCACGGGAGCTTACTTTTTTATGTACCATGTGTTCAACGCGCAGAGCGTGGTCTCGGTTCTCATCGAGATGTTCGGCAGCCTGACATTCTTGGTTATGATTTTAAAGAAGGGGACCTTATGATTGCAATCAACAACGCGAAAAAGCGCTATGATTCCGTCGAAATCGGCCCGCTGAATCTTTGCATTCCCAAAGCCGGACTGACGGCCCTGATCGGCCCCAACGGGGCCGGTAAATCAACAATGCTTCTGATGATCGGCCGTCTGCTCAGCATGGAGGAAGGCCAGATCAAGGTGGCCGGTATGGATGTTGCCAGCTCCAAATCAGAGGATTTGGCAAAAGTGCTGACCATTCTTCGCCAGGAAAATCACTTCATCACCCGGCTGACTGTCCGCCAGCTGGTCAGTTTCGGGCGTTTCCCCTACTCCAAGGGCCGGGTGACCCGGAAAGATGAGGAGATCATCTCCAAATACATTGATTTCCTGAAACTGAGGGAGCTTGAAAACCGTTATTTGGACGAGCTGTCCGGCGGCCAGCGCCAACGTGCCTATGTCGCTATGGTGCTTTGCCAGGAAACGGAATATGTGCTTCTGGACGAGCCGCTCAACAACCTGGATGTCGCCCGCTCCGTGCAGATGATGGAGCACCTTAAATATGCCGCCCGTGAGTTCGGCCGGACCATTTTAACGGTATTGCACGACATCAATTTTGCCGCCAAGTATGCCGACCGCATCTGCGCCATGAAAGAAGGCGGCATCGCCGCCTTCGGTACCGTCGATGAAATCATGAATGCCGGGGTACTGACGGATATATTTGAGACTAAGATCGATATCATACAGGGGCCTTACGGCCCCCTGGCGGTGTACTGAGGGAAAACGGGGGCTTTCAAGGGCTTAAACCGCAACAGAATGATGCTATTTTTCCTGTCCCAGGATAAACAAAAGCCATAAAAGACGGGTTCGCCTCATTGCCGGTCAGATACTTGTTTGGATGAGAGCTTCTCGTTCATCTCCGCGGTATTCTCTATCAGCTCACCAAAGCCGTAGAGCGCTAAAGAAGACAGCCAGGAGGCCAGCGAGCCGATGACCATGATAATAATCCCGGCGATTACGCCGCCCCCGGCCAGAGAAGAAGAACCGTAAGCCCCATTGAAGGTTATGCGTGAGCCGGCCGTCATAATGGTGATTCCCGAGATGCAACTGCCGATGATGCCAAGCCAGGCAATAAACTTCGCCAGGCCTTTGAGCTTTGACCCTACGTTGTTATACATATTCCGTATCCTCCTCTTTCATATACGCCGGATATTCCGGTTGCTTAATTGATACCCTTAGTATCTAAGCTTAAGCAAATAAATAGACATAAATGTACGAATTGTTCATATCTATTTCCCTTATCATTTCCGTTTTTTTCAATACTCATTGCAAACCTGCCAAAAAACAAACCTGAAAACAAGAAAGAAGACCCGGCCGAAGCCGGGTCCGATTTATGTATCCGTTCTCGCGATCCTAACGAGATGCTTGAAAGCGCGAAGCTAGGATCAGTACATACCGCCCATTCCGCCGCCGGCAGCGGGCGCTGCCGGTTCGGGTTCGGGAATATCCGTCACCAAGCTCTCGGTGGTCAGCATCAGGGCCGCTACGCTGGCCGCGTTTTGCAGAGCGCTGCGGGCCACCTTGGTCGGGTCAATGATGCCGCGGTCGATCATGTCGACATACTCATTCTTCAGCGCGTCGTAGCCGTAGCCCTTCTTGCCGCTGCGAACGATGGTATCGATGATCACGCTGCCCTCGATGCCGCCGTTGGCGGCAATCTGGCGGATAGGCTCTTCTATCGCGCGCAGGATGATGCTGACGCCGGTCTTGGTATCGCCCTCGGTCTTCTCAAGCAGCTCGCGCACCTTATCGGTCACGTTCAGCAGGGCTACGCCGCCGCCGGGCACAATGCCTTCTTCAACAGCGGCGCGGGTCGCGGCCAGGGCATCTTCAATGCGCATCTTGCGCTCTTTCATTTCAACTTCAGTGGCAGCACCGACCTGGATAACGGCCACACCGCCGGCCAGCTTGGCCAGGCGCTCCTGCAGCTTTTCCTTGTCGTAATCGCTGGTGGTCTCCGCGATCTGCGCCTTGATCTGGTTAATGCGGGCATCGATATCCGCCTTGGCGCCGGCGCCTTCCACGATCAGGGTATTTTCCTTGTCCACGCGCACGGTGCGGGCCTGGCCCAGCATATCCATCGTGGTCTCCTTCAGCTCCAGGCCCAGCTCCTCGCTGATCACCTCGCCGCCGGTCAGCACCGCGATGTCACGCAGCATTTCCTTGCGCCTGTCGCCGAAGCCGGGGGCTTTGACGGCCACGCAGGTGAAGGTGCCGCGCAGCTTGTTGACCACCAGGGTGGCCAGCGCTTCGCCTTCCACGTCTTCCGCGATGATCAGCAGCTTCTTGCCCTGCTGCACCACCTGCTCCAGAACCGGCAGGATCTCCTGAATGTTGGAAATCTTCTTGTCGGTGATCAGGATCATGGGGTTGTCCAGCACCGCTTCCATCTTCTCGGAATCGGTCACCATGTAGGCGGAAGCATAGCCGCGGTCGAACTGCATGCCCTCAACGGTGTTCAGCTCGGTCTTCATGGTCTTGCTTTCTTCAACAGTGATCACGCCGTCGTTGCCTACGATAGACATAGCGTCGGAGATCAGGGTGCCCACGCTGTCGTCGCCGGCAGAGATCGAGGCGACCTGCGCGATGGCGTTCTTGCCGCTGATGGGACGGGACAATTCGGCCAGGGCTTCGACAGCCGCGTCAGTGGCCTTCTCGATGCCGCGCTTGAGGATCATGGGGTTTGCGCCGGCAGCCAGGTTTTTCAGGCCCTCGCGAACGATCGCCTGCGCCAGAAGGGTCGCGGTGGTGGTACCGTCGCCGGCCACGTCATTGGTCTTGGTGGCAACTTCCTTGATCAGCTGCGCGCCCATATTCTCAAAGGGGTCTTCCAGTTCTACTTCCTTGGCAATGGTCACGCCGTCGTTGGTGATGGCGGGAGCGCCGTACTTCTTGTCCAGCACCACGTTGCGGCCCTTGGGGCCCAGGGTGATCTTGACGGTATCCGCCAGGATATTCAGGCCCTTTTCCAGAGCCTTGCGAGCGTCATCTCCGAATTTGATCTGCTTAGCCATGATATAAACTCCTTATCTTGTTTCTTATTCTACAACAGCCAAAATATCGCTCTGGCGGACAATGATCAGCTCCTGACCGTCCACCTTCACTTCGGTGCCGGCATACTTGGAGTAGATCACCCTCTGCCCGGCCGAGACATGCATGGTGATTTCCTTGCCGTCCACATTGCCGCCGGGGCCGACAGCCAGCACTTCAGCCATCTGGGGCTTCTCTTTGGCAGCGCCGGTCAAAATAATGCCGCTTTTCGTGGTTTCTTCGCTTTCCACATTTTTGATGACAACACGGTCACCTAAGGGTTTGACTTGCATGGTTTTTCCTCCTCAAGATTGCTTCCGGTTCTTTAGCACTCTTTAAGGTCGAGTGCTAAGCCTGTGCATACTATAGCGCATATCGGGGAAAATGGCAAGACCTCTGCGCAAAAAATTTACTTGATTTCGGTTTATTATGCAGAAAGGAGAGGGCTGAGCTTATTGTCGCTCTTCGCGCCGCCTTCGCATCCTTCCAGCAGGCTTAGCAATATCATCTCAGAACTCAGGGCACATGCAACAGAAAACACAAGCGCATCCCAAACGTTGAGGGATTTTGCTTTGCTCTTAATATAGGTACGAAAGCCTGCCGGCATCACACTGAACTTTCGATGACGCAGCCCTGATTCAGGGTATCCGGTGTGGGATATCCCAAAGAATTGAATGGCTATCAGCAGCAAAAACCCCTCCCGGCATCGGAGAGGGCTGTGAGAAGCGGGAATCAATCATGTGTTTATTGCCGCAAACTGGGCACGATAAAGCACATGAGGTTGAGCTCTTCTTCAGGGAAGAAGTTGTAAAAGGTAAAATTGCTCAGGAAACGCTGCGCCGGATAGATGCCGTAACCGTCCTGGTTGTGGTCGGTGGTATCGTAGGAGTCGGCTACGATCAGCACATCGTCCTGCTCGGTCTCGGTGCCCATGGTGTCATAGCCGATGATCACCTGCCAGTGGCCGCCCCAATCATTCCAGCCGATCAGGATGGGCTTGCCCTCAGAAAGAGTCTCCCGGATAAACGACGAGGTGAAGATCTTCAGGACATCCTCCCCCGCGTCAAACACGGAATAGATATCAAAGCCGCCCACACCCTCCAGCATATCGATCATGCCGCTGGTGGTGGTCGCGGCCGGCTCCAGTCCGTTTGGCCGGAAGGCGGCCAGGGTTTCTTCATTATGATTGCCCAGCTTGCCGTACCAATCCAGCACCATCAAAACACTGCTGACGCCGCAGCTCCATTCGGAGGTCTGCTGTTGGGTACGGAAGTGGGTCAGGATGGTCAGCGTGTCGGTATCTTCCATGTTGAAGAAGTCCGGATGACGGAAATAGGGGCTGTCCCAGTGATCACCCTTGCGTTCCACACTGTTTGCGCCGTCAGCCGGGCTTAAATCGACCGTATAGGGGATCTTCATCTCATCCGAATAAACAGAGGGAATTTCAAGGACGGGAGCAGCTTCCGCAAGCACGGATACCGTGCCAAAAAGCAGAACAGAAACCAAAGCAAATACAATCAGTTTTCTCATTATCTTTCCTTTCATCAGCTAATCGCGCCTGTAATGGGCCATTCTACGCCGTCTTTTTGGTCGAACGTGACGCATGGGTGATTCCCTTTGCGTCTTTTATTTCGCTCAGCCCCCTTCTCACCTGATGCCATTATACACGAATCATCGATTTTTTGTTATAAATATGTTTTTTATCCTTCACTTTCCCCGCCCTCACAGCCCGGCATACCCCCGTCGCTTCCCCCGATTGCTTCGCGACCCTCGCATATCGTATAATCGTCCCATGAACATTACGACCGACCTGCTCCGCTGGTACGACCAGCACAAGCGCACTTTCGCCTTCCGCGGCACACGCGATCCCTATCGCATCTGGGTATCCGAAATCATGCTGCAGCAGACCCGTACTGAAACGGCAGAAGGCTACTACATCCGGTTTATGGATCTGTTTCCAGATGTGTTCGCGCTGGCGCGGGCACAGGAGCAACAGGTCCTCAAATCTTGGGAGGGGCTGGGCTACTATTCCCGCGCGCGCAACCTGCACAAAACAGCCAGGATGGTGGCAGAGCAGGGAGGTGTGTTTCCCGTTACGGCGGCGGAGCTGGAAACCTTGCCCGGCATCGGCCCATATACGGCGGCGGCCATCGCCTCCATCGCTTATGATGAGCCTGTCCCCTCCATGGACGGCAACCTTAACCGCGTGCTGAGCCGGCTTTTCCTGATAGAAGAAGATATCGGCATACCCTCCGTGCGCCGCAGGCTGTACGAGTTGGGCCGGGGCCTGATGCCTGTACCGAGGGCCGGCGACATGAACCAGGCCCTCATGGACCTGGGCGCCGGCATCTGCCTGCCCGGCACGCCGGACTGCGCCGCCTGCCCTCTGTCTGTTCACTGCTTGGCCTTCCGGGAGGGAGAACCGGAGCTTCTCCCTATCCTTCCGCAGAAAAAACCGCCGAAGGATATCCCCATGGCGGTCGTTTTGCTGCGCTACGAAGGCAAAATATTCGTTACCAAGCGCCGGGAGACGCTCCTGAACGGCCTCTATGTGTTTTACCTGCTGGAACATAGCGACAAACCGGCGGACGTCTTGAAGCACCTGAGGTCACGGAACATCCGGCCCGAAAGCCTGGTGGAAATCGGCCGCGCCCGCCATATCTTCAGCCACCGCATCTGGCATATGACGATCTATCTGGCTGATGTATCGGGGGACAAAACGCCATGTGAGGGGTTGTGGGCCGGTCAAGATGAAATGGATGCTCTGCCCTTCCCGACGGCGATGAAGGCGGCGAAGGAGTTGGCGAGACAGTCTTTATCATGCCCAGGTTAGCTCTTAGCCTTTCCTCCTCTTATGTTCTTTAGATCCCGCTATAAGTTGTCAAAACAAGCAAAATCAAAGCGCTTGCCTGACAATTTTACATGGTTAGTGGATATAAGCTAACCATAAAAAACCACAAAAGCGTGAAGACACGAAAAACTCTTATCAAAGCTTCGTGCCTTCGCGCTTTTCAGGGTTCCTATCCCCTCACAGCTCCGCCTCCAGCCGCACGCACCTGCCCACAACCTTCAGGTCGGCGATGTTCACAATCTCACTTTCAAAGGCTTGATCATATTTTTGCAGCATCACCTGGAAACGGGGCATGATTTTGATCATCCGCAGCAGTTTGCCCTGCGGGGTCTCAATCAGCATCATGGCGTCATCTTGCGGCGAAGAGGACGGAACCACCAGCACCAGATCATTTTTATGCACCCGGAAGCCGCGCATATCGTCATCAGGGGCCTTAAAGTAGTAGACCTTGTCCTTGGGAGCGCCCTCTACCTTTCCTTCGGATACGGGCATCAGGCGGCTGCCCACCTCTTTCATTACAGCGTTATAGATGGGCACATGCTGTAAAACGCCCGACAACGCATCCAGCCAGATGGAGCCCGCCAAGCCGTCGCCGTCCTTATCGCTTCCCTTGGACTTTTCAGGCGCTTCCTGTTTTTCAATCGCCCGGGCCACGCGGGGCATCGCGCTTTGCAGGTCCACGGTGCTGGCGATGTCGTCCAGCGTAAAATCCGTCTCCTGGGGCTGCTCCATCCCCATTGTCTTGAGAATACGGCGCGCCTGATCGTCCCGGATGATGCGCGTGCCCGCCTCCACCTCCAGCAAATAGCCGACGCTGACTCCGGATTTCTTCGCCACCGTTTTGGGATCCAGCCCGCGGCGCGTGCGCTCCAGCTTGATCAAATCGCCCAATCTGCTCATATAAAACCTCTCCATTGAGTAACATTCCATAGCGAAGAATATCACGCCCTTAAGGCTCTGTCAAGAAAGTTTTTAGCACTCTCGTCATTAGAGTGCTAAAAACTGCTTGATTTGCGCATCACATGATGATATACTATGAATGATCATTACCACGGAGGGACATTATGAGCGACAAGCAATCAATTAAACAGGGCAACATCAGCATCGACGCCCAAAATATCATGCCGGTTATCAAACGCTGGCTGTATTCAGACAAGGATATTTTTATCAGAGAGCTGGTCTCCAACGGCGTTGACGCCATCAACAAGTATAAGATGATGGGCAAGGGCGCGGATGAAGATCTGCGCGTCACCGTCACGGTGGACAAGGACGCGGGCACAATCGCTTTCAGCGACAACGGCATTGGCATGACAAGCGAGGAAGTGGACCGCTACATTAACCAGGTGGCCTTCTCAAGCGCTGAGGAGTTTTTAAAGAACTATACAGCGGGCGATCAGTCCGGCATCATCGGCCATTTCGGGCTGGGTTTCTATTCTGCCTTCATGGCCGCAAGCCTGGTGACAATTGACACCCTCTCCTTTGAAGAAGGCGCGCAACCCGTCCTTTGGGAAAGCGAAGACGGCATGGCCTACAGCATGTCACAGGGCAGCAGGTCAACGCGCGGCACCACCATCACCCTGACCATCACCGAGGAAGAAAAAGAGTTTCTGGACGGTTTCCGTACCCGCGAGGTGCTTAACCGCTACTGCGGTTACATGTCCATACCGATCTATTTTGTGGATGTAGAAGCCGACAAGCGCGCGGAAGAAGCCGCGAAAAAAGAGGAAAAAAAGGATGGCGAAAAGGATGCGGCAGCAGAAAAGCCCGTCCCCGCGCCCATCAACGATACAAACCCCATCTGGCTGAAAGCCCCCAAGGACGTGACGCCGGAGGAGTATAAGGATACCTACCGCAAGCTGTTCAACACTTTTGAAGAGCCTCTTTTCTGGGTGCACCTGAATGTCGACTACCCCTTCAACTTAAAGGGCATCCTTTATTTCCCCCGCATCAAGCGTGATCTGGCCGGACAGGATGGTGAGATCAAGCTGTTCAACCGTCAGGTTTTTGTTGCGGATAACATCAAGGAAGTCATTCCGGAGTTTCTGATGCTTCTGAAGGGGGTCATCGACTGCCCTGACCTGCCCTTGAACGTATCGCGTTCCTTCCTGCAAAACGACGGTTATGTGCGCAAACTGTCCGCCCACATAACCAAGAAAGTGGCTGACCGCCTGAATGGTCTGTTCAACACCGAGCGGGAAACCTACCAAGGCTATTGGGATGATATCAATCCTTTCATTAAATATGGCTGTCTGCGTGACCAGAAATTTTATGATATGGTCAAGGATAGTTTGCTGCTGAAGACCACAGCGGGCGAATATTATACCGTCAATGAGTACAAGGCCCGCAATGATGAGAAAACGCAGAAAAAGGCCTTCTATACCACCGACGAGGGCCGCCAAGCCGCCGGCATCGCCCTGTACACCGCCCGCGACATCGATGTCATTGTCATGGACAGCCTGATCGACATCAACTTCATGGGCTTCCTGGAAAACGCTGAAGGTGTGGAACTCAGCTTTGTACGCGTAGACTCCGACACGGCAGGCCTGGTGGAAGAGAGCGAAGAAGGCAAGGACCTTGACCAGGCGGAAATCCAGACCGCTTTCCGTGAAGCCCTGGATAACAAGGAGCTGGATGTTAAGCTCGAATCCTTCGCCGACACCGAACTGACCGCCATGCTGACCGAGGATGAGCAGATGCGCCGTTTCAAGGAGATGAGCGTTGTTTACGGGCAAAGCTTTGCCATGCCCGACCGTTACACCCTGGTTCTCAACCGCCGCAACCCCACAGTGCAGCGTGTCGCTCAGATGGAAGACGGCGAAATCAAGCAGATGATGCAGCAGCAAATCTTTGATCTGGCAAAGCTTTCCTCGCGCCCGCTTGAAAAGGATGAACTGAAGGATTTCCTGAAGCGCAGCAACAAGCTGATGGAAGTCATGACGGAATAATGTTTTCCCTTACCTGATACAGCCTGCCGGCAGATGATTCCGGCAGGTTTTTTGTGTTCTTCGGACTACCCCCTGCCTCAGGGCAAGGGACCCGTCATATCTGATCCAATACTTGACAAAATTTACATGAACTGCTATTTTTGACACAACATCAAAGACGGGGAAATGATCCTCGCAAAAATCCAAATGTTTTAAGGAGGCACTTCTGTATGAAAAAATTGGTTTGTCTGGTTCTCGTTCTCGCCCTTACCACCATTGGGGTATCTGCCTTCGCGGCTGACCTGGTGATCTACTCGGCGCGCAATGAACGCCTCAACAACATCGTCATTCCGGGTTTTGAAGCCGCAACAGGATTGAAGGTTGAAATGATCACCGGCTCCACAGGTGAAGTGAACCAGCGCATCAAAGCGGAAGTCGAAAGCGGAGCCGTTACCGTTGATATTCACTGGGCAGCGGATGAAACCATGCTGACGGCCAACAAGGACCTGTTCCAGGTCTATGTATCGACAGAAAATGAGGCCATGATGCCTATGTTCCAAAATGATGGCACCAACGTCTTTAACGCCGCCTTTGCTGAGCCCAACGTCATGATTGTCAATACCGAAAAGCTTGGCGAGTTGGGCATCCAGGTCGAAAGCTATGCCGATCTGCTCCAACCGGAACTGAAAGGAAAGATCATCTCCGCAGATCCCGCCAATTCCTCCTCCGCTTTCCAGTGTTTGATTGGTATGCTGTACGGCATGGGCAACGGCGATCCGATGTCTGACCAGGCATGGACCTTCATCGAAGGGTTTTTGGCAAACCTTGATGGTAAAATCGCTTCTTCCTCTTCCCAGGTTTACAATGGCGTAGCCACAGGCGAATACTATGTCGGCCTTAGCTATGAGGATCCATGCGTGGAGCTCCAGGCGGCAGGCATTCAGCCCGTCAAAGTTGTTTACGCAACGGAAGGCACCATCTTCCCCGGTCAGAGCGTACAGATCGTCAAGGATGCCCCTAACCTCGAGGCGGCTCAGAAATTCGTAGACTATGTCCTCAGCGAGGACGTCCAGACCGCCGTCGCGGCTGAGCTGAACCTGCGCCCCCTGCGCGCCGGCGTTCCGACCAATGATAAGATGATCCCTAACGAAGAGATCAAGCTTTTTGATACCTACAGCGCCGCCTATATTGCTGAAAACAAGGCGGCCATTGTCAACAAGTATATCGAGCACGTTGAAATGATCATGGAGTAATTCTTTTACGAAGGTCGTTTTAACGGAGGGGCTTGTAGTGATCGCAGGCCCCTCCCCTGCATGAATATCTGACAGGAGTTGAAATCATGGGTGTTGCAATCGAGATCAAGGACGTTATCAAACGCTATGGCAGCCATACGGTCATCAACGGGCTGTCGGTGTCCATCAATCCCGGTGAGTTTTTCACCTTGCTGGGTCCCTCAGGCTGCGGTAAGACGACGCTGCTTCGCATGATTATAGGCTTCAACACCATTGAAAGCGGTGAGATCAGCATTGACGGGCGCGTCATCAACAACATTCCAACCAACCAGAGAAACATGGGCATGGTATTCCAGAACTATGCGGTGTTTCCGCATATGGATGTACGCGATAATGTTGCCTATGGTCTGAAAACACGTCGCGTCTCCAAGCAAGAGCGAAGGAAACGGGCCGATGAGATGCTCAAGCTGGTCAGAATCGATCAGTACGGTGACCGGATGCCTTCACATCTCTCCGGGGGGCAGCAGCAGCGCGTCGCCCTTGCCCGGGCTATCCTGATCCATCCGGACGTTCTGTTGATGGATGAGCCCTTATCCAATCTTGACGCCAAGCTGCGTGTGGAAATGCGCAACGTGATCAAGAGCATACAGCGGCAAATCGGCATTACAACTGTTTACGTCACACACGACCAGGAAGAGGCTCTGGCCATCTCTGACCGCATCGCTGTCATGGACGAGGGCATCATCCAGCAAATCGACCGGCCCAAGCAGATCTATCAACGTCCGGCCAATGTATTCGTCAGCTCTTTCATCGGCCTTAGCAATGTCATCAAAGCCAGGGTCAAAGACAGCATGATTGACTTTGGCGATTACAGAACGGAAGGCGTCTATCTGAAGCAAGAGCATGCAAATACCGGGGATGTACTTGTCTCTGTGCGGCCTGAAGAGTTTATCATCAGGCTTGCGGACGAGCCGGGGATACCGGCTACCGTCAAAAGCAGTGTGTTTCTGGGGGTCAATCTGCACTATTTCCTCGAAGATCAGAGCGGGAATGAGATTGAAGTTATCAGCCCGGCTGATCTATCGGAAATCATCCCTGATAGTACACCTGTGCGTTTGCAGGTCATCAAAGAAAAAATCAATGTATTTGATGCCGCCAGCAAGGCCTCCCTGATCCGCGAGGGGGTATAAAAAATGTTTAGAAAAAGGCAGAAAATCGCGCCGATCTGGATGTTCTTCACCTTAATCATCCTGGTGATTTTCTTGGTATTCGTAGTGTATCCCCTGATTCTGATCATCTACCGTTCGGTGATCAATCCCGCTGACAACAGCTTTACAATCGATAACTTTATCCGGTTTTTTTCACGCAAATATTACCTCAACACAATGACCAACTCGTTTAAGGTGACGCTCGTTGCCACAGTCATCTCCGCGATTCTCGGTCTGGTGATGGCCTATATAACCCGCCAAATCAAGATCATGGGAAGTAAATGGCTCAACATCCTGATCGTTGTCAGCTATCTGTCGCCGCCCTTTATCGGTGCCTATGCCTGGATCCAGCTTTTGGGGCGAAACGGTTTCATCACCAAATTCATCAATGCGCTGCTCGGCATTGAATTTCAGGGCATCTATGGATTTACAGGAATTGTTCTTGTTTTCTCGCTGCAATCCTTCCCTTTGGTATACATGTATGTATGCGGCGCGCTGGAAAACCTGGATAACTCTCTTAACGAGGCGTCAGAAAGTTTGGGAGCAAACAATTTCCAGCGCGTAACCGGCATCATCCTTCCGCTCGTGCTGCCCACCGTGCTGGCATCCTCCCTGCTTGTGTTCATGCGTGTCTTTTCCGACTTCGGAACACCCATGCTGATCGGCGAAGGCTACCGGACTTTCCCAACGGTTCTTTACAATCAGTTCATGGGCGAAGTAACCAATGACAGCTATTTCGCCGCCGCTCTGTGCGTCATCATCATTGCCATTACCCTGGCGTTCTTCTTCCTGCAACGCTGGATGTCGCGCAAGCACAGCTATTCCATGAGCGCTCTGAAACCTATGCAGCCCAGAAAAGCAAGGCCGCTTCCCAACTTTCTCTGCCACGCCTTCGTATACCTTGTGGTATTTGTGGCGATGCTCCCTCAGATTACGGTCATCATCACCTCCTTTTTAAAGGAATCCACGCCCGGCTTGTTCACCTCTGAGTTCAGCCTGATCAATTACCAGACCATCTTCTCCAAGAATCAAAGGGTGATCTCAAATACTTATATTTTCGGGCTTTTCGCCATCGTGCTGGTGGTGATCTTCGGCATCATGATTTCCTATCTGGCAGTTCGCAAGCGCTCGATTCTGACGTCAACGGTAGATACATTGACGATGCTCCCCTATATCATCCCGGGATCGGTATTGGGCATCGCTTTCCTGTACGCTTTTGCCAAACCGCCTCTTGCTTTGACGGGAACGGCAGTGATCATTATCCTTTCTCTGTCGGTACGCAGGCTTCCCTACACTGTTCGTTCATCCACGGCCATCATCAGTCAGATCAGCCCAAGCATTGAAGAGGCTTCCATATCCCTGGGTGCATCGGAATTGCGCTCCTTTGGAGAGGTGATGGTCCCGATGATGCTGCCTGGCGTTCTTTCCGGAGCAATCATGAGTTGGGTCACTGTGATAAGCGAGCTGAGTTCCTCCATTATGCTCTACAGGGCAAGCACGCAGACACTCACTGTATCCATTTATACAGAGGTCATCAGAGACTGTTTCGGAAATGCGGCCGCGTATTCCACGATACTGACCGCCACGTCGATCCTGTCTTTGCTGCTGTTCTTTAAACTGACAGGGCGCAAGGATATCTCCGTGTAATCCGCTGAACAGGCATTATCATTGTATATCCAAAAAAACAGGATGATTGGAACAACATTTGTTTTTCCTCATCCTGTTTTTACGTATGGGATAAAATGCAGAATTAAAACTCTCATCCCCGGAAGAATACGCGATTTACCGGCAAATTCTATGCTACAATACCAAGGATTACATGGAAGAGCGGTTCACGCAGGAGGGTTTCATGTTCGGTGTCATTGTCAATGCGCTGGCTGTTATCATAGGCAGCGGGCTGGGCTTGCTGCTGCGGCGCGGCCTGCCGCAGAAATTCACAGACGGATTGATGCAGGCCCTGAGCCTGTGCGTCATAGTCATCGGTATACTCGGCCTGAATGTCAAGGTGGACAGCATGGCCATCATTCTCTCCATCGTACTGGGCAGCCTCATCGGCATCGCGCTGAACATCGACGGGGCAGTCAGGCGCCTGGGCGAAACCCTGGACCGGAGGCTGAAAAATAGCGCGCCGGACGGCGGACACACGCTGGGTGAAGGGTTTGTTACCGCCACATTGCTGTTTTGCATCGGGGCTATGACGGTCACCGGATCCCTGCGCTCCGGCCTGGAGGGCGACCACAGCATTCTCTTTGCCAAGTCTGCGCTGGACTTCATCACGTCCATCCTCTTGACAAGCGCTGTCGGCATCGGGGTCATGCTGTCCAGCCTTTCTGTACTCATCATCCAGGGCGGCATCGTTCTTCTGGCCCGGTTGGTCGCTCCCTTGTTTACAGAGCCGACCATCATGTCCATCTCCTGCGTAGGTTCAGTGCTGATACTGGCCCTTGGCCTCAACATGCTGAACATCACAAAG
Organism: uncultured Christensenella sp.; assembly: GCA_964648235.1. Taxonomy (GTDB): domain Bacteria; phylum Bacillota; class Clostridia; order Christensenellales; family Aristaeellaceae; genus UBA1038. The sequence continues at coordinate 17,549 of CAZYKQ010000005.1, forward strand.
TTCAAGCCTGCCGACATGCTGCCGTCCCTTATTCTGGCCCCTTTCATGTCAGCTCTCATGGCCTTGTTTTAATCGCCGAACACTTCTCCCAGCAGAACGTTATATTCCTGCCAGGCAGGCTCATCGCTCAGGCTGGACAGAGCCTGACCGATGCTTCGGTAATACCAGGCATGAAGGCGTTTGTCCTTTTGATTGAAGCGCTCCCAGACCTTTTCACCGCGTCTGCTTTTATCATAATGAATGGCCCGAAGGTTGCTAAGCTTATCACCGAGCGTCAATATCAAATGCTCCCGGCTGCATTGGCCCGTGCTTAGCTGATCGATGGTTGTTTGCTTGCGCGCCTTCCAGCTCCCGGCCGCGTCCTCCTGCTTCACTTCACTTTCCTCATCAACCCATTCAGCCACTTTATCGCCAAAAAGCGAGGCCAGCTGCTCTTTTGTCACCCCTTCGCAATCCTCCAGCGTATCATGCAGGATAGCGGCGGCGATTAGCTCCTGATCTTCTGTCATGGAACTGACAATGGCGGCCGCCTCCATGGGGTGAACGATGTAAGGGACATGGGTGCCCTTTCTCCGCTGGCCTTGATGCTTTTCTGCCGCGAAAGCAATGGCTCGCTCAAGAATCCCATCCATATTCGGGCTATCCGCTTGTTCTTTGCTCATGTCTGCTCCTCTTTCATTTTATCAATGCCGCAAGGCTGTCGCTGATGTTGCGTTCAGCGCAAAAAAGACAACTTGGATGCCTTAAACCCCTTCATTCGCATATCCATAATCTGTCCTGCCTGTCATTTTCCCGGGTTCTATACACTCACTTTTGAAAAAGGCTGTCAAGCTTCTGCTTGACAGCCTTTTTCCGCTGATACTTAATGAATCAGCGGCCACCACGCATGGACGCAAAGCAATCGCTGCAGTAGATGGGACGGTCGTTTCTGGGAAGGAAAGGCACCTGTGTTTCAGCGCCGCACTGGGCGCAGATGGCACTGTGCATTTCACGCGGAGCGCCGCTGTTGTTACGGTTGGACTTGTGGGACTGGCGGCATTCCCTGCAGCGGGTGGGCTGGTTCTGGAAGCCCTTCTCGGCATAGAATTCCTGTTCGCCTGCAGTGAACGCAAATTCTTGTCCGCAGTCACGGCATACCAGAGTTTTGTCTTGGTACATGAGTGGTATCCCCCTGAATTATAAATGGGCTGACGCACGCTGACCTGGTCTTTGACCCCACACTTGCCGGCAGGAGCTTAGCTACCCGCGCTTTGGCTCTCACGCCGCTCTCTCGGACATTGCTGTCCGGCCGGGCTTACCTCTAGACCGCACCATGCTCACCGGAGTTTCTCCGGCTTACGTGGACCGTTTCGCCTGCGGCTGGCATCGGCTTTCAACCACAGCCGCACATCAACCTCGCTCATTATAAAAGTATTTGGTTAAAAACGCAACAAATATTTATATGCCAAGGCCAAGCTTTCCCAGCCTTGTCACGCGGGTTCTTTCCATACGCCCAAAAGAAAAGTCCGCTTCGAAGGCTGATAAATTAACAGCCTCCCCGTTTTCTTCTGGCTGAGCGTAGCCAGCTACGATTTTGATACGTGAAAGAGCTCCCTTGTGACCTTGGCTCTTCTTAAGATTTGCACGAAAAAGTCCGCCTCATTTTCATGAGGCGGACCAAGGGGATGAACCAATCATCCGCTTAAAACGTCAATGATTACTTGGCGTTCTTTTCCTTGATGGCAGCCTGCGCGGCAGCCAGGCGCGCGATCGGCACGCGGAAAGGCGAGCAGCTCACATAGTTCAGGCCGACATTATGGCAGAACTCGATGGTGGACGGATCGCCGCCATGCTCGCCGCAGATGCCCAGCTTCAATCCGGGACGGGCAGCACGGCCTTTATCGGCAGCCATCTTCACCAGGCTTCCGACGCCTTCCTGATCCAGGCGGGCAAAGGGATCGCTCTCCAGGATCTTGTTGGCGTAGTAATCATCCAGGAACTTGCCGGCGTCATCGCGGCTGAAGCCGAAGGCCATCTGGGTCAGGTCGTTGGTGCCGAAGGAGAAGAATTCCGCTTCTTCAGCGATTTGATCGGCTACCACGCACGCGCGCGGGATTTCGATCATGGTGCCAACCTGGAAGTCGATGCGGTCATTCTGCTCCGCAAAGATCTCTTCAGCCGTCTCCAGAACAATGGACTTGACAAACTTCAGCTCCTTGACTGTGCCGACCAGGGGGATCATGATCTCGGGCTTCACATCCAGGCCGTTCTCACGGCGGACCTTCAGCGCGGCCTGAAGCACGGCACGGGTCTGCATCTGGGCAATCTCGGGGAAGGTGACGGCCAGTCGGCAGCCGCGGTGACCCATCATCGGGTTAAACTCATGCAGCTGGTGAATCTTGTCTACAATGGCCTCGCTGGTGGTGCCCAGCTCCTTCGCCAATGAAGCAATCTCATCCTTCATGCCCAGCTGTGGCAAGAACTCATGCAGCGGCGGGTCAAGGTAGCGCACAGTCATCGGGCGGCCTTCCAGCGCGATGTACATCTCCTCAAAGTCCTTCTGCTGGAAGGGGAGGATCTTGTCAAGAGCGGCCTTACGCTGCTCCGCGTTATCAGAGAGAATCATCTCACGCATTGCTTTGACGCGGGTAGCTTCGAAGAACATATGCTCAGTACGGCAAAGGCCGATGCCCTCGGCGCCGAACTCAACAGCCTGCTTGGTATCGCGGGGGGTATCAGCGTTGGTGCGCACTTTCAGGGTGCGGGCCTTGTCAGCCCAGCTCATCAGCTTTGCGAAGTCGCCTGTCACGGCGGTCTCAACAGTGGCTACCAGCCCTTCATACACGCTGCCGCTGCTTCCGTCCAGGGATACATTGTCACCCTCGCGGTAGCTCTTCCCGTTTACGGTCATCGTTTTGCTCACATCATCGATGTGTAGCGCGCCGGCGCCGACAACAGCGGGACGCCCCATGCCGCGGGCAACAACGGCTGCGTGGCTGGTCATGCCGCCGCGGGCAGTCAGTATGCCGCGGGCCAGGTCCATTCCCTCGATATCTTCGGGCGTAGTCTCCTCACGCACCAGGATAACGGCTTTGCCTTCCTTGCCGGCCTTGGCGGCATCGGCGGCGGTGAAGTACAGAGCGCCGGCGGCAGCGCCGGGGGAGGCGGGCAGGCCGGTGGTGATCACCGTAGCGGCCTTCAGAGCAGCCGTATCAAAGTTGGGGTGCAGCAGGGTATCAAGCTGCTTGGGCTCCACCTTCAGCACAGCCTCGTCTTCAGTCAGCTGGCCTTCGGAAACCAGATCAACGGCAATCTTGACGGCGGCGGCGGCGGTGCGCTTGCCGTTACGGGTCTGAAGCATAAACAGCTTGCCGCGCTCGATGGTAAACTCCATATCCTGCATGTCATGATAGTGGTCTTCAAGGGTGTTGGCAATCTGCACGAACTGTTCATACACCTCGGGCAGGCTGTCCTTCATGGTTTCAATGGGGTTGGGGGTGCGGATGCCGGCCACAACGTCCTCGCCCTGCGCGTTCATCAGGTACTCGCCATACAGCTTCTTTTCGCCGGTGGAGGGGTTGCGGGTAAAGGCAACGCCGGTGCCGCAATCATCGCCCATGTTGCCGAAGACCATGCCCTGCACGTTGACGGCAGTGCCCCAGTCACCGGGGATATCATTCATGCGGCGGTAATAGATGGCGCGGTCATTGTCCCAGGAGCGGAACACGGCCTTGATGGATTCCATCAGCTGCACCTTGGGATCCTGAGGGAACTCAGAGCCCATGGCCTGAACGTAAATCTCCTTGTAGCGACGGACAACTTCCTTGAGATTCTCAGCGGTCAGGTCGGTGTCCTGCTTGCAGTTGTTCTCCTTCTTGACGGCTTCCAGCGCATGGTGGAACTTCTGCTTGTCAATCTCCATAACAACGTCTGAGAACATCTGGATGAAGCGGCGGTAGCTGTCATAAGCGAAGCGCTCGTTGTTGGTCAGCTTGGCCAAGCCTAAAACAGCTTCATCATTCAGGCCCAGGTTGAGGATCGTATCCATCATGCCGGGCATGGATGCGCGGGCGCCTGAGCGCACGGATACCAGCAGCGGATCATTCAGATCGCCGAATTTTTTGCCATATTCTTTCTCGGTTTCAGCCAGAGCCGCATAGATCTGCGCCTCAATCTCGGGAGCAATGGTCTTATTATCGGCATAGTAGCGCGTGCAGGCTTCGGTGCTGACAGTGAATCCCTGGGGAACAGGCAGGCCAATCTTGCTCATTTCGGCCAGATTGGCTCCCTTGCCGCCCAAAGTGTTCTTCATGGAGGCATCGCCTTCACGGAACAGATAGACGTATTTGGTCATGTTTCTTGGTTCCTCCTTAAATCGTTGAATGCCCGGGGGCAAACGTCCGCTGAACGGACACAATCCATATAATTATAACCCATATTACTGTTTTTATCAATCAATTTTCAAAAAGGATTCACTACATGAATGGGCGTTCCATTAAGAAAACCCTTCAGGTTATCAGCGGCAATATCCATCAGCCGCTGCCGCGTTTCCCGCGGTGCCCAGGCGATATGGGGCGTGATAAAACAGTTCCTGGCCCCGATCAGCGGGTTGTCACTGGTCATGGGCTCCCGGCTGACGACATCCAGACCGGCCGCATAGATCCTGCCCGCATTCAGCGCGTCGGCGAGATCCTGCTCGGCCACCAGGGGTCCGCGGCCCGTATTGATCAAGATGGCGCTTTGCTTCATCTTCCCCAAACTATCCTTGTTGATCAATCCCTGCGTGGCATCAGTCAGCGGACAGTGAAGGCTGATGACATCGCTTTCTCCAAGCAGTTCGTCGAGTGTTACAAAGCGCAGGCTATCTTCCTGCGTCCCCGGCTTTGTCGAGCGGCTGTAAGCCAGCACCTGCATGCCGAAGGCCTGGGCCAGCCTGGCTACCGCTTGCCCGATGCGGCCATACCCCACGATGCCCATTGTTTTTCCGGCCAGCTCGATCAGGGGATGATCCCAAAAAGAGAAATCCGCGCTTTTGCTCCATCGTCCAGCGTGGACCGCCTCACTGTGATGCCCCACATGGTGACAGACCTCCAGCAGCAGGGCAAATACCAGCTGAGCGACCGCCCCGGTGCTGTAGCCGGGCACATTGCTCACCACGATACCCCGGCGCCTGGCCTCCTCTATATCAACTACATTAAAGCCGGTCGCCAGCACGCCGATGAACCTGAGCTTTGGGCTGGCGCTGATTATTTCTTTCGTCAGGGGCGTCTTGTTGGTGAAAACAATCCCCGCGTCGGCAATACGCTCCACAATGTCCTCCGGAGCCGTCCGGTCATAGACAGTCAGCTCCCCGAACCGCTCGATGCCTTTCCAGCTTATATCGCCGGGATTAGTCGTGTATCCATCCAATACCACGATCTTTTCCATGCTTGTCCCTCCTTTGAATCACTCAATTATATTAGACATTTCGCTTGCAATTGTCAATTAAACCCGCTACAATATACGAAGCAAATACAAGCTATCAGGAGGTTCACATGCCCCGAAATTATGTATTTATGACAGACTCCGACAGTGATCTGCCATGGCAGTACGCCAGGGAAAAGAAAATACCTGTTGTCCGTATGCCCTATACCGTCGGTGATCAGGAGTATTTTGACGATAATGGCGAGTCGGGCGGAGAAAAGGAGTTTTTCGACAAGATGCGCAAGGGCGCGACAGCCGTTACCTCGCTTTTGCCTACCGCCGCCTATCTGGAGTATTTTGAGCCGATCCTTGAAAAAAGCGATCTGCTGTTCGTCGCTTTCTCCAGCAAGATGTCGGCCACTTTCAACAATGTCATGGAAGCGCGGGAAGAGCTGCTGCAGAAGTATCCCGACCGCAAGTTCACCGTCGTCGATACGCTCAGCATTTCATTTCCCATGGCCATCCTGGTCATGCGCGCTTATGAGATGTACGAAAAAGGCGCCTCGATGGACGAGGTAGAAGCCTGGCTGCTTGAAAACCGCACAAAATCCCAGGTTTTCGTCACTGTGGATGATCTGGTCTATCTCAGGCGGGGCGGGCGCATCTCCTCCACAAGCGCAGTGGTCGGCTCCATGCTCAATATTAAGCCCATCCTGGTTCTGACGAAGGCAGGCAAGCTGGAAGCCTTCGGCAAGGTACAGGGCCATAAAAAGGCCTTGAAGGCAATGGTCGACAACGTCGCTTTGAACATCATCGACGCCGCGGAGCAGGAGATCATCATTGAGCACGGCGACGCGCCGGAATCTGCGGATCTGCTAAAGCAGATGCTGCAGCAGAAGCTTCCTCAGGCACAGAAGATCTCAATCCACATGATCGGCCCCGTCATCGGCGCGCATGCCGGCCCCGGCACGCTGGCCATCTGCTTCATGGGCAAGGAGCGTCCGCTTTAAACACATGCAGCAACACATACTGATCATTCAGGATATTTCCTGTATCGGGCGATGCTCGCTGATGGCGGCGCTGCCCCTTTTCAATATAGCCGGTATACGCGCCACCCCCCTGCCCACAGCGCTGCTCAGCAGTCATACAGGGTTCCCTGACCCCGCCCGGCGGGATCTGTCAGAGGATATGTCAAACGCTCTTGATCACTGGGCCTCGCTTGATCTGCGTTTTGACGCCATCCACATCGGTTATCTGGCAGGCGCGCACCAGCTTCCTTTGGTAGAGCGCGTGATCGGCATGTACCGCAAGGAAGGCACGCGCCTGTACGTCGACCCTGTCATGGGCGACTGGGGCAAGCGCTACAGTTTCTGTGATGACGAATTGCTCACGGGCTTCCGCGAATTGTGCGCTCAGGCGGATCTTATCATGCCAAACCGTACGGAAGCATCCCTTCTATTGGACTATCCTTATACAAAAGCCCCCGATACGCCGCAGGATCTGCTCCATCAGCTCGTCAGCCTTTGCTCCAAGGGAACCGGGAGCGCCGTGATCACCGGCATCAACAGCCAGCCCGGCTACACGGGCGCCGCCTATCTGGGCCCCGGTATGACCGCCCCGCAGGCCGCTTTGACAAGGCAGGCAGAAGGAGCCTGGCCAGGCACGGGGGATCTTTTTGCGGCTGCGGTGGAAGCGGCTCTGATGCTTGGGCACGATCTTAAGTTTGCCTGTGACACCGCCGTGCACTTCATTGCCCGCTGCCTTGAGCAAGCCGATCCCCTCCCTAAAATTGCCCGCTTCGGCGTGCCCTTTGAAAGGGAACTGCCTTGGTTGTCAGAGAAGCTTATCCGCGTATAGCCTTGCGCTGAACAGTTCAAGCGTTCAACATAAAAGTCTGTCCGATAAAAAGCGGTGACGCAGTTTAGGGCAGGCTTTTTTGTTCACTCCGCCTTCTCTTCAAAAAATTGTCTTGACAAATAGAAATGAAATCGATATAATCCAATTAATTAGAACGCAAACGATTGCGTTATAAGATATCGTCACGCTTAGAACAATCGGATAATTTCACTGTGATAGCCTGTCAGATCATAACATTGTACAGAAGAGGTGGCAACGTGAACAGACAAGGAACGAAGAAACCCCTTTCGATTAAACGGCTGAAAAATCAGTTCTTTAATCTGGTCGGGAATCCTTTCAACATGGTCGTCCTTATCTCCTTGGTAGCGCTGGTGGCCCTGATCGTTCTCCCGCTTCTGCAGATGCTTAAGGAGACGGTCACGCTGTCGCGAAGCGAGTTGCGCAGGGTAGACGGCCATGTAGGCGACTTTACCTTATATTACTGGAAATATCTTCTCGCATCGCAGTTGACCACGGCTGTTCTGTGGGAGCCGCTCTCCCATTCGCTGGTCACCGGCTTTTTCACAGCGCTTATCTCTGTTCCGCTGGGGTCTATCCTGGCCTGGCTGATGGTTCGCAGCGATCTTCCTCACAAAAAAACGATCTCAATGCTGGTCATTATCCCCTACATGATCCCCTCCTGGACCAAGGCGCTCAGCTGGCTTGCTGTATTCCGCAACCAACGCTCCGGCGGGCTGGGTCTCCTGGCCGGCTTGGGGGTCAATGTGCCTGACTTTGTTGCCTATGGGCCGATCGCCATCATCCTGGTGATGACGCTGCACTACTATGCCTTCTCCTATATTATGGTGTCGGGCTCTTTGCGCTCGGTCAACAGCGAGCTGGAGGAGATGGCGGAAATTCAGGGGGCGACCAAGCGTCAGATCCTGAGAAGCATCACTCTGCCGATGGTTCTGCCCGCTATTTTGTCCGCAACCATCATGACGCTGAGCAAATCAATCGGCTCCTACGGCGTAGCGGCCAACCTGGGCACACGCATCGGGTATTTCACGCTGGCCACAAAAATGAAGGAGTTCATTGGCGGAACCGCTAATACCGGCGTAGGCTACGCCATGTCCCTGCTTTTGATTCTGATGGCCTCAGGCACCATCATCGCCAACCAGCGGCTGGTCGGCACCCGCAAATCCTATGAAACCATGGGGGGGAAAGGCACCCGCCATTCCCCCATTCCCTTGGGGAAGGCAAAGACGCCGCTGATGATTTTCATTATTCTGTTCCTGGTGGTTTCGATGGTCATTCCCATGTTTGTGCTGGTCATGGAATCCTTCCAGGTCACCACCGGCAACGGCTACGGCCTTGACAACCTGACCCTGTACAATTACATCGGCGTCAGGGATTTCGATAACCAGAACGTCCACTATCCGGGAATTTTCAGAAACCCCGAGTTTACCAAGGCGCTCTGGAACACGGTCAAGTTGACCGTCATCGCCTCCATCCTTACCTCGTTCAGCGGACAGTTCCTGGGCTATATCAGCTCCCGCGGCCGCGGGCGCTGGTACGGAAAGGCAACCGAACAGCTGGTATTTATTCCCTATCTGATGCCTGGCGTCGCGTTTTCGGCCATCTATTTCGCTATGTTCAGCAGACCGACTCTGGGCGGTCTGATTCCGTCGCTATACGGAACATTCGCGTTGATCGTTCTGGTTTCGGTGGTCAAACACTTCCCCTTTGCCAGCCGCGCGGGTACGGCCAACATGCTGCAAATCGGTGTGGAGCTGGAGGAAGCGGCTGATCTGGCCGGCGCCAGTTTCTGGCGCAGGATGCGCTCCATCATCATCCCGCTGGCCAAGCAGGGCTTCATCTCCGGCTTTATGCTGGTATTTATCAGCATCGCCAAGGAGCTGGATCTGATCGTCATCCTGATGACGCCCGCAAACCGGACGCTCTCCTATCTTGCCTTCACCTATTCCAAGGAGGCCATGCCGCAGATGGCAGCCGCCATATCCATCTGTGTGCTGATATTTATCCTCATCTGCTACCGCATTGCCAACCATTTCGGCGCTGATATTGGAAAGAGCTGGGGCTGATCCCCTGATATTGTTTAAACAGAAAAAGGAAGGAATTGTCATGAGCAAGATTGAGCTGATTCACATTGATAAATATTATGGGGATAACCACGTGCTCAAGGATCTGAGCCTCACCATCAACGACGGGGATTTTATGACGCTGCTGGGCCCCTCCGGTTGCGGAAAAACAACAACCCTCAGGGTGATCTCAGGCCTGGAAAACCCGCAGAACGGGCATATGCTGATCGACGGGAAGGAAGTCATTAACTGTGACACAGCCTATTATGAGTCGCCGGGAAAGCGCGGGCTGAACCTGGTGTTTCAGAGCTACGCGCTATGGCCGCACATGACCGTCTATGACAACGTCGCCTTTGGTCTGAAGATCAAAAAACTTTCCCACGCGGAGGTTGAGTCCCAGGTCAGAAAATCTCTGTCCCTCATGCGCATCGAGGCGTTCGAAAAACGTTATCCCAACGAGCTGTCCGGCGGACAGCAGCAGCGGGTCGCCATCGCGCGCGCCGTTGCCTCCAACCCCAAGCTTCTTCTGTTGGACGAGCCGCTGTCCAACCTGGACGCGAAGCTGCGCATCGACATGCGCGCGGAGCTCAAAAGGCTGCACCGGGACATGGGTACGACCATCATCTATGTCACCCATGACCAGGTGGAGGCGCTGACGATGTCCACACGGATCGCGTTGTTCAAAGAGGGCGTGCTGTCCCAGGTTGATACCCCCATGGGACTTTATATGAACCCGATTGATCTGACCACAGCTGATTTCATCGGAAACCCGCGCATCAACTTCCTGGATGGAAAAGCGCGCGCGGACGGGGCCGGGCTGACCGCTTCCTGCGGCTTGGGAAGCTACCGATTTAAAAAATCCGATATGACCGATATTGACATTGCTCAAGACGAGTTCCCCTGCGTATTCGGCATCAGGCCTGAACAGGTTCAGATCGAGACCACTCCCGGCGAAGGCCTGGTCGAGGCAGAAGTCTACGCCAGCCAGCCTGCCGGTTCAGAAACGCTGGTCACGCTGATTGCCGGAAACCAGGAGCTGCTCATCAAGCAGCTTGGCTTATGGGAGTACGAAATGAATCAGAAGGTCTACCTGCAGCTGAAACCGAACAAGTTTAATATCTATGACAAAAACTCCGGCAATCTGATCAAGTACGCGGTGTAGTCCGCGGCTGAAATATTATGGAGGAAAAAACTATGAAACAAATCTGGGCACTGGTGCTGGCAGCTATGCTGCTATTCTCTCTCCCCTCCGCTTTTGCGCAGGAGCCCGACTGGGAGCATATGACGGACGAAGAGCTCTATGAGCTGGCAAAGCAGGAAAATCCGGTCATCAATGTGTACGCGATCTCCAGCCGTATGCAGAAAACAGCCGAAAAGTTCAACAAAGCCTATCCGGGCATGGAGGCGATCGCCTACGACCTGAACCAGGATGAAGCGATTGCCAAGATCAAAATTGAAGCTGAAACAGGAAACATCAACGCGGATGTCCTGCAGTGCAAGGATTCCGCGGGTGAAATCTACTTCGATTTTTTTCCCGAAAACTACCTTCTGACCTACTTTCCCGCCGATATCGTCGACAAAATCAGCAACAAATCACTGCTTGAATACGGCTTCCCCTTCTACGCCTCCCTGAACTTCTGGTATTACAATACAGAGATGTTCTCCGACGAGCAGCCGATCAGAAGCTGGTGGGATATCGTGGAACTGGACGAAAACGGCCGTCAGCGCTTTGCAGTCTTCACCAAAGAGATCGGAGTGGAGGATACTTACCTGGCCCTGTTCAGCAGCTTTGTGGTCAATGCTGATCTGATGGAAGCCGACTATCTGGCTAAATACGGCAAGCCGATTGAATTCACCTATGATCCGAGTGTTTTCGGCACAGAAGCCAACAACTACGGATGGGAATATATCTACCGTTTCACGCAGCTGAAGATGACCTTCATCTCTGACGGCGACGAAGTGGTGCAGGCTGTTGCCACAAGCACAGAACCAGCACTCGGCTTCTGCTCCGCGGGCAAAATCACCAACCGTGATGAAAACAACTGGCCGGTCGCCTGGCTGACCAATCTTGAGCCCTATACCGCCGTGCAAAACTGCAACTATCTCTATGTTGTCAACGGCACGGACAATCCCGCCGGTTCCAGGCTTTTTATCCGCTTCCTGATGGGCGGAGCCGATGGGAAGAGCGGCGGTTTCGACCCCTTCACCAAAGAAGGAAACTGGTCGATCCGGGACGACGTAGTCAACGAAAACAACCCCTTCCCCATTAAGGACAGCGGGGCTATCGTGACCAACATCAAGGAGGTCTACAAGATCATTCTTGACGTCAAGGATTTCTGGACCTACAATTTAAGCAAAAGTCCCAACAAGTAAAACGATAAAAACAATCTCTGCGGGTGCCCGAAAGGGCACCCGCAGCAGGCAGGAAATCCATGCAAAAACAAAAACCCAAACCGACGCCATCCAAGGCGGACAAATTCTGGAGCATTTTCCTTTTTACAAAGGACGGAAAAGTAAAGAACCCTTTGCTTATCTATTCCTTTTCTCTGAGCTTCGTACTGCTTGCCGTGTACGGTCTGGCCTACTATTTCCTGATCGATCCCGTTTATCTTGCCCTACAAAGCGGCCCTTCGTGGCTCGTCGTCCTGGGCGAGAGCTTATTGCCGGGTCTGGCGGGCTGTGCTTTCATCTGCCTGCTCCAATCACTTTCAAAGAAGAAAAACTATATCACGGCCGCCTATTTGTGGCTGGTGATTTATGCCTTATTTATCCTGGCCTGGATGATGCTGACGCTGGAAGCGGGCGAGGACCGGCTTTTTTTTCTGGGGCTTTTCCTGCGGCTTGTCCCGGTCCCTCTGATTGTCGGCGGCCTCAGCTCTTTGTTTATGTACCGTAAAAGCGCAGGGTTGGGTAAAAGAACAAAACCCGCCCGGCTTGACGAAACCTCCAACACCCCTTCCGCGTAAGCATATGCTGCAGCTTGATTTTATTAATGTCGGCGACGGAGACTCTGTCCTGGTCAGAGAGTTCAAAAACAAAAAAGTTGTCTTTACCCTGCTGGTCGACTGCGGGCGTTTGGATCTGCTTTCTCATGAGGGATCCAAAAGGATCAGAGCGGCTGATTATCTAAAAGAGCAAGGCGTCACCGGGATTGATCTGCTGATCATCACCCACTTGCACCAGGACCACTTCGGAGGGATGCGGATACTTGATGGAATCGCCGTTACGCGCATGATCTCCTGCTATCTCCCCGCCAAAAAAACGATGTCTGTCCTTGGAAAGCCAGGGCCTGAGAGCAGCGCCTCAACCGTCGGCCTCTACCGTTCTCTTTCAGACTTTATCGATTGTTTCCGCCGTCTGGAATCGACAGGATGTGTCACGGAACCGGCGGTCCCCGGAAGCCTCTGCCTTTTGACTGATCGCCTGTCCATGCAAATCAGCAGCCCCGACCAGCCCCTGCTTGACAGGCAAAAGAAAGTCCTGCGAGCGATAGAAGCCGGAGAAAATCTGCCTGAAAGCACCTTGTACGCCGTATCCAAGGAGCGCAACCCCTCCAGCCTGCGCATCGCCCTGTCTTATGCGGGCAGAAGAATTCTCCTTCCCGGTGATGCCTATGGCGCTTACTGGGACAGCATGCCCGACGCGATCCCTTGTGACATCTTGAAGCTGCCCCATCACGGGGATGAAAAGTCACTGAGCAATGAGCTGATGCGCAAACTTCGCCCTGCCCATGCTGTCATCACCGGCATGATGAATAACAGCGTCAAGCATCGCCCCGCGGCGGAAACCCTGCGCTTGTTAAAGCGCTGGAAAGCAAGGATTACCAGCCTGGAAAACGACGCTGTGGACGGCCTGCCTGAAGGCTCTTTTAAATCCGCTGTTTTCACAATCCGTCAAAGCGGCAGAATCAAGCGCCGCATGAAAACATAAATCATCCATTCCGATCGAATAATTGAAATGAGGCTGTGACAATGATTGACACCGTACTGTTTGACATGGGCGGAACACTTGAAGATATCCGCAACACACCCGAAACCCTGAGCAAAGCGGCACACGGCGTAGCCGAAACCCTGAAAAAGCATGGCATGCAGATGTCCCTGAGTGAAATGGATTTAGCCCTTCGGCTTCAAAAAGGGCTCCGCCTGTACAGCAACAAGCGGGACGAGACCTTCATGGAGCAGAAACCTGAACAGATTTGGGCAGACTATATGCTGCAGGGCATGGGCCTTGACAGGATCAAGCTGGCAGGCATCAGTGAAGAACTGGCCTTCGCCTGGGAAAATGACTATTTTGAGCGGAATGTCAGGCCGGGCGTGCAGGAAATGTTGCAGGGGCTCAGCGCAATGGGCCTTAAGCTCGGCATTATCAGCAATACGGCCAGTCTGTTTCAAGTCTTTGATCAGCTGGAAAAATACGGCATCCGGAAGTATTTCCGTGATGTAACCCTTTCCTCACAGGTCGGCTACAGAAAGCCTCATCCCAATATCTTCCGCATTTCCCTGCTTCAGATGCAATCGGACGCCCGGCACAGCGTTTACGTCGGCGATACCGTATCCAGGGATATCATCGGTTCAAAAAAGGCCGGCTTTGCCTATTCTATCCTGATTCATTCTCAGCTGACAAAAGAAAAGGACGAAGCGCTGACCGACGCGCCCCATCCTGACTTTACCGTTCCCGCTATTGCTGACGTCCTTTCGGTTTGCGAGTCGCTCCTATAAGCCGATCACGACAGCGTTCGTGTCAGCCCCAGAAGCGGCTGGCGTATTCTTCCGCCTCCTCCCGGCTGCCCATATAAGGCCCGGGAGTTTCCATTTTCAGCGAGACAAGCGCCGCGGCCATCCGGAGCGCTTCCGGGATCCCCTTGGTCAGCCGTTCGGTAATATAGCATGAAAAGCAGGTATCCCCGCGCCCGGTTCGTCCCTGCAGGCTCCGGGGTTTGAGCGGTTCTTCGTATATCCGGCTGCCGTCGCATATGATGACGCGCGAATTGTGGGTGACCATTACTTCTTTGGCCCCCCAGCCGGCCATGACACGAGCAGCCTGCTCCATATCGCTGAGTCCGGTGAGAATTTCGGCTTCATAGGCGTCCGTCTTGAGGAAGTGGATCAGTTTCAGATAGTCCTTTTTTTCCGGCCAATCCTCAAACACCATTCTGCCGTCCTTCACGACCCTCAGAATACACTGTACATCCAGCGCGGCCATGGAACGAGCGGCAGCCAGCTCAATCATGCTGTGGCTGATGTCTCCCCGCATCAATCCGGCCAGCTGATAGACAGAAGCATCCACCGGGGGGACTTCGCCGGGCAGGTAGGGGTCAATGACACTGTCCACATGGCTGTCCCGCCGCTCACGGTCAGGGGTCAGGTAAACATTGCGGATCATTGTGGCATGCGTGCTTGGCAGCGCGTAGACCTTGATCGAGGGCTGCCTGGCAAAAACTGCAGGCGCGTCAACGACCTGTGGATCTCCCTTATGCAAAACAGCAACGCGCTTGCCCATCGCGGCGGCGGCAAAGCCGGAGTAAAGCACGGCGCCGCCGGGCTCTCTGACCGGTTCACGTCCGTAATCGGTGTTCACATCCATGCATACCTGGCCGATGATAAAGCTGTCATAATGACTCATGAGTATTCCCCCTTGCAATTTGGTTTGGATCAAGCTTTCTTGACGCAGCTTTTGCGGATGATTAGGCGGGGAGGCAGATTCTGCCCCGCAGGCCCCGCTTCGTTCCCTTGTATTCGGCGCACCAGGGTGTTTACGGCTTGTTTGGCCATATCCTCCTTGGGCTGTTCCACGGTGGTAAGCTCAATCTTGGGCAGATCAGCAAAGCTGATGTTATCAAAGCCCAGCAATGAAATATCCTGCGGGATCTGAATGCCCGCCTCGTCAGCGGCTTTGATGATGCCCAGCGCGTTGGTATCCGAAGAGGCGAAGATAGCGCTGAAATCAAGCGGTTTCTTCTCAAAGAGCTTGACGGCGATTTCATATCCGTTTCGGATAGAGGTAGAGGGATGGGGATTATCCACAAAGCGGGGCTGAATGCTGTTTTTCATACAGGTGGCAATATAGCCCTCAGCGCGCAGATGATGGGTCACGCTGACAATCCTGCGCCCAAAATAAATGATATCCCGATGGCCCAGCGAAATCAGGTACTCAGTGCCCAGGACACTGCCGGCGTAGTTATCCACGGACACAAAATTAACCGGCATTTCCCTTATGCTTTCGCTGATAAAAACCGTAGGCACCTGGGAGATATAGGGGCTTAAGACCGCATAGGATTCCTGCTCCGTGGGCACAACGATGATACCGTCCACCCGCCTGGCAATCAGAAGCTGAAACACATGTTTTTCCTGCTCCAGGTCATGGGAGGAATTGCACAGAATCATTTCAAAACCGGCGGCCCGGGCAGACTTCTCAGCATAAAATGCCAGCTCGGACATAAAGGGGTTATTCAGGTTGGTCACGATCAAACCAAGGGTCCGTGTGCTTCTCATCACCATGGAACGGGCGACATAGTCCGTCGTATAGCCCATGTCCCGGCTGATTTTCAGGATCCTCTCCCGTGTATCCTCCCCGATCTCCTTGCTGCCCGAGAGCGCCCGGGATACCGTGGCGGAAGACACATTCGCGATCTTGGCAATATCTTTCAGGGTTACATATTTCATCAAACCCCTCCTTCATTGGCAGAAAAGTATCTCTTTGGCATATGATACCTCTACGCAACAATGTTTGCAAGCAAAACGGTCTTCGCAAACAAAACAATTTCATATCCGTGCCCTCTTTTGTTCTATTTGGCTTGACATCCTGCCATGCGCTCCCTATAATAGGTAAAAAAGAACGTAAACGATTGCGCTTAAAAATTGCCGGGAGGTCAAGATGATCCGTGCTGTAGTATTTGATGTTGGAGGCACAATGCATGTCTCCCATCCGGATGATCAGATCCGGATAGAGTTTTCCAGGAAGGTTCTGGGCATCCTGGCGGATGCCGGAATGCCCATTGAACAGAAGCCTGAAGATTTTTACGCTTCCTTGCACCGCAATGCCGAACTATACAAGGCCTGGTCCGAACAAAGCGGAAGGGAACTCCCATCAGAGCAAATCTGGGGAGACTATTACCTCAAGCCCTATCACCCCGACAAAGAAAAACTGGCTCCCTTATCTGAAAGGCTGAGCTACCTGTTTGACAGCGAGCGAAGCCGGATCGAGCCAAGGCCCCAGCTTCTGGAAACAATCAAAGCGATCCACGCGATGGGACTGAGCATCGGCGTCATCAGCAATATCATCTCTCTGACCTATGTGCCCGAAGTCCTCAAACGCTACGGTATAAGCGACTATATGTCCTGCGTGGTCTTGTCAAGCGAAACCGGCATCCGCAAGCCGAAGGCCGGCATCTTCCGGATCGCGGAAGAAAAGCTGGGCCTCGTGCCCGATCAGCTCGCCTATGTGGGCGATACTTTGTCCAGGGATGTGATCGGCACAAGGGAAGCCGGATGGCGCTTAATGATCCAGATCCAGAATCCTTTAACGCTGTTTCGGGATCAAAAATATCTGGACAGCGGTTACAAGCCGGATTATCTGATTAGTCAGCTGGATGAAATTCCAGCAATCATAGCACAGGAAAATCACAAGGGCGAGAGGAGGGCATCCCATGAAACCTGAGATCAACACCATTTTCTTTGACGTAGGCGCGACCCTTCGCGTTGTCGTCGAGGACAAGGAATTCGCTTCCGCGGCCGAGGATGAGATTGTCAGGCTGATTGCTCCCCGGGAGGAGCGTGAGGTCTTTTTCCAAAAGCTTGAGAAAAATTGGAAGGCTTTCCGAAAAAGGGCAAAATCTGAAATGCTGGATATGTCGGAAATGGAACTGTGGATCCAATACATGCTGCCTGATTATCCGCAAGAGCTTCTCGCCCCCAACGCTACCCGCTTGACGCGCCTGTGGCGGGATCACGACGGGCGCAGGGTTCCCAGGCCGGATGTCAAGGACACCGTGCGTGAGCTTTACCGCCGCGGTTATAAACTGGGTATCATTGCCAACACCATCACCGAGACCGAAATCCCCGACTGGATGTGCGAGGATCAGATCGCGGGCCTGTTCAAGACCGTCATCCTTTCTTCCAAAGTGCGCCTGCGCAAACCGGATCCGGCCATCTACCACCTGGCGGCGCGCTGCATCGGCGCGAAGCCCAAGGAGTGCGCCTATGTGGGTGATAATCCCCTTCGCGACGTGGAGGGAACCGTTGCCGCCGGCTTTGGCTCCATGATCCTGCTGGATGTTCCCGAAGCGAGCGAAAAAGGGAAGACGCCTCCCACCCCGCCTGATCACGTCATCAAAAAGATATCAGACCTGTTGCCCTTGTTCCCCGGTCCTGGAGGTAGGCTATGAAAACAGATATCCGCGCTATCTTCATAGACCTGGGCGGCACCTTCCGTGTCGTTCACAAGGACAAGGACTATTCTGACAAGGCCAAGCAGCGCATCGCTTCCCTTTGCGGGTCAGACATGGACCCGCAAAGCTTTCATAGCCTGATCGACGCCCGCTATGATATATACAGGGAATGGGCGCTGCGGTATATGTGCGAAGCCCCGGAGGAAGTCCTCTGGACACGCTGGCTGGTGCCGGACTTTGACCCGCAGCGCATCACCGAGGCCGCCAAAGAGCTGACCTACCTGTACAGGCAAGCCAAGGGCGAACGAATGGTCGTGGAGGGCGGAGCAGAAACGGTCAAGGAACTGTTCAAGCGCGGCTACACCCTGGGCATCATCTCGGATCTGGTCGGAACAACAGAGATTGATGAGTGGCTCGACCGAGACGGCCTGCGCCCCTATTTCAAAACGGTCCAGCAGTCATCTGTGACCCTTGTGCGCAAGCCGCATCCTGCCATTTATTACTATGCCTTGCATGAAGCTGGCGTTCTGCCGGGAAACAGCGCCTATGTAGGGGATAACCTGGCCCGCGACATCCTTGGCGCGAAAGCCTCAGGCTTTGGGTTGACCATTGCCGTGGACTATCCGGGGACAAAGCCCCTGAATCCGACAGAAGAAACGATGCCGGATGCCAAGATCACCGCGTTCCGTCAACTTTTGGATGCCTTTCCCGCCTGCGGCAAGGTGGATGAGGCAGGATTGATTCGTATATAGGAGGAAACCATGACCCAATCAGGACACGGGGCGCCGCTGCTTGCAAAAGCAGTTGAGCAAGCCTACACGCAGGGAGCAAGCGACTACCACCTTGATCCCCTGGTTCGCGCCGACGCCGTCGGCAAAGCGGGAAGAATCAAAGCTGATGATACCGTTATCTTCTGCTGCCGGCGGGGCGAACGTGAAATTGAATTGACAGAGGCTTTCACAGATCCCGCTTTCACCGGCTTTGAACGGGAGATGCTGAGCGGGCTTGATTTTGTCATTCTGACGCTCTATCATGAAAAATTTAAGCATCTGCCCGTTGCCTTCATGCCCTCCCGGGTGTCGGACACGCTCGCGGAAACGCTCAGCAAAGCCGGCCTTACCCAGCTTCATACCGCGGAATCCGAAAAGTTTGCCCATGTCACTTTCTTTTTCAACGGCGGTTCCAATGCGACGCCGGCGGGAGAGACGGATATCTGCATCCCCTCGCTGAAGAAGGTTCCCTTTGAGCAGCACCCGGAAATGAGCCTTGCGGGTGTGGCGGATGTGCTGTATGAAGGCATTGAAAAAAGCTATGATTTCATCCTGTCTAACTTTGCCAACGGCGACGTCATCGGCCACACCAGCAGCAGGGAAGCAAAAATCGAATGCGCGGCTCATGTCAGCCGGCATCTGGGTCTTGTTGCCCGCAAAGCAACAGAAGCAGGCTACACGGTGTTAATCGCTGCTGATCACGGCAACCTGGAGGAAATACTGACTCCTGAAGGCAAGCCCCATGTTGCCCACACTTCCAACCCCGTCTATCTCATCATGGCGGGGCAGGATGAAAACACCCGCTTGCGTGACGGCATCCTGGCGGATGTCGCTCCGACCATCCTGGAATTGCTCGGCATCGAAAAGCCGGCCGCTATGGACGGCAGCAGCCTGCTGCTTGACAAAGCTTCCGGCAAAAAAGTTATGCTGCTCATCCTGGACGGATGGGGCATCGGAAGCATGGATAACAATGATCCCATCTTCCTGGCGGATACGCCGGCGTGGGACGCTCTGTTGAAGGAGAACCCCCATTGCAGGCTCAGTGCAAGCGGAGACGCCGTCGGCCTGGCCGCCGGGAAACCCGGAAACTCGGAGGCAGGGCACCTGAACCTCGGTGCCGGCAGGGTCGTGCCTCAGGATGATGTGCGGCTTGATAAAGCGCTTCAGGATGGCAGCTTTACTGAAAACGAAGTGTTTGAAAAGGCTGTCGCCCGCGCAAAGGAAAAAGGAAGCGCGCTGCATCTTCTTTCCTACCTGTCGCACAAATCATCCCACGGATCGATTGACTACCCTCTGGCGCTGACCCGCATGGCCAAGGAAAAGGGGCTTGAAAACATCTACCTCCATATCATTTTCGACGGACGCAGCACGCCCCCCGGCAGCGCGCCTACTCTGCTTGCCGAACTGGAAGAAAGGCTGCAGGAGATCGGCGCGGGTCAGGTTGTTGACGGCGTAGGGCGGGGCATTGTCCTTGACAGGGATGGCAATTATCAAAAAATCAAACGCGCCTACGATATGATGGTGCATGGCATAGGAACGCAGTACGCGGATCAATAAAAATCAGGCATCAAAAAAGCCGCGCCTTTCAATAGGGCGGCTTTTTTGACGCCTTATCCTATGCCAGCGTAAATACCGCTATCCCGGCGAACAAGGCTACCGACAGCAAAGTCTGTACGGATAGAGAAGTCGATATGTACTCTCCGTGCCCTGAGACGTCCGCAAATAAGGGGATGATGAAAGGGGCAGGCAGCGAGAAACCCAGCATGAGCGCCACCAGCAGCTGCTTATCATAAGGGATCACTTGAAAAAGCACGAAGGCAGTCGCCGCGCACATGAGGGCCATCACCATCAAACGGATCAGCACAGTGCGCATCACCGGCTTCATCAACGAGCGCTTGAAGGACAGCTCATAGCCCAGCACCAGCAATATCAAAGCAGAGGTCGGAGCGGCGATAAACTCGATTACCGCTTGAACAGGCGGAAAAATACTGGTATTGGCAATCCAGGAGTGTACGCCTGTCGCCCCCAGAACGATGCCCAGCAGCATACCGGCACTGGGCGGATTCTTGATCATGCCCATCGCCAGGGCCTTCACACCGGGCCTTTCCCCGCCGATTGCTTTGAGCGTTGAGATAAACACCGTATAGCCAAAAACCGTCTGCCCTATGTCCACAACAGCAAAGACCTTGGTGCTTCCGGCGCCGTACAGCAGGGCAAACAGCGCATAGCCCAGCATGCCGCCTTCCCAGCCCGTCACCAGCAAGGGCATAAACTTGTCAAAGGGCAGGGCAAGCTTCTTCAGCGCGAAGCCCGCCACCAGCGCAAGGCCCAGCGCAATATAGACCAGCGCAAAACTGATCACCGTCGTCTTCGTATAATCAGCCGTAAAAAAGGCATTGAAGAGCACAACCGGCAGTGTAATCTTGCTGACAAAGGCTTTGATCCCGGCCAGGCCGTCCTGGGTGATGAGGCCCTTTTTATTGGTGAAGTAACCGATCAGAATCATGATCAGGACCGGAAGAACCATTTTAATGACAGAAAGTCCCATATACTTCCTTTCCTCTTTCTTGAAAAGGAGACAGACGCTAGCGTCTGCCCCCATTCAACCGGATATCTCTTTTATGCTTTGGTCGCGTCCTCAAAGAACTCCCAGGCCTCGGCATCCGTAAAGCCTTCGTGAACGATCTTGCTGATGGCAGCTGCCATCTGCGGGCCGTTCTCACTCTGGAAAATATTGCGGCCCATGTCAAGCCCTCTGGCGCCGCCCTGCATGCTGCGATAGGCCAGGGTTAATGCGTCCTTCTCAGGCAGCTTTTTGCCGCCGGCCACCACGATCGGCACCGGGCAAGCAGCGACGACTTCCTCGAAGTTATCACAGTAGTAGGTCTTGATTATTTGCACACCCATTTCAGCCACGATGCGTGTAGCCAGTTTAAAGAAACGATCGGTGCGCTCCATATCCTTGCCGACGGCCACGACACCCATCGTGGGAATGGAGTAACGCATGCCGGCATTTACCACACGGGATAGGTTGTCGATGCTTGACAGCTGGCCATCCGCGCCGATGAAGGTCTGCACAGCCATGCAGTCAGCATTCATCCGGATGGCATCCTCAATGTCAACGGCAACGATCTCGTGGCTCAAATCGTCATTGAGCATGCTGGAGCCGGAAGTCACACGCAAAGCGATCGCCTTGCCGTTGTCCGGCGCTACGCTGCTGCGAAGCGCCCCGCGGGTGCCCATCAGGCAATCAACATGGGGAAGAAGCCCCGGGATCACCAGATCCAGGCGCTCCAAGCCCGCCGTTGCGCCCATGAAATATCCATGGTCAAAGGCAAACATGACTGTGTTGCCGCTCTTGGGGTTAAAAATATTGGACAAATGCTTTTTCATGCCCCAATCAAGGCTGTTGGCACCCTTTACGTAAAAGCTGCCCTGGTTGGCAAAATCCACATCAACGCTGTAATTCTTAGCGATTTTCAATCCATCTATATCTGCCATTTTTTCCTCCTGATTTGTTCCTTGTGTATTGGTGTCTGTGAGGCCGCGCGTCGGTTTGTCCGCTCGCTCAGGCCATGTAGCGCGGGAGGGCCCCGAGAGCCCCAGGGCCCTCCCGCAAATCATTTTCCTCGATGATTATCTTAGAAATCGTAATTATCCATGTTTTCGAGGGTGAACACGGCGCGCTCGGGCATAATGACTACGCCGCTGTTGTCAGCTGTGTAGGCGCCTGCGTCCAGCACGGTGTTGGGCAGCACTTCAACTTCGCCGATGTTGGGGATGGTCAGCATGTCGCCAACCTTCACTTCGTTGCCGCTGGCCAGATAGTAAGCCAGGTAGCAGCCGATGGCGCCCTGCATGCCGCTGTCCCACAGGCCCCAGCGGGCAAGCACGTTGTCACGGGCAAACTGCTTCATGCTGTTCGGGGGTGCGAAGCCGGTGATGGACACGTCTGCCTTGGTCTTGCCGAGGTTGACGGCGGCCTGGGCCTGTCCGGGCAGCGCGGTGGAGTCGTTGCAGATGATGCCGTCGATATCAGCGTGGGCAGTCAGGATGGACTCGCCAACGGTAATGGCCTTTTCGGCGTTCTGCTCAGAGTAGTAATTTTCGGGGGCCACGTTGACCCAGTTGGGGTAGGTTTCCTTGACGTAGGCTTCGCCGGCTACCTGCCAGCTGTTCTGGTCGGCGACAGTCGCCTGCGAATAATGCCAGACATACTTGATGGTGTCAGCCTTGACATCCTTGCCGCGCTCAGTCAGGCTCTCGGCCAGCATATCTACCAGCATCTTACCCAGAACTTCGGGCGTACCCTGTGACACCATCAGGCTGCGGGCATCGCCGGAGACGTCGCTGTCCCAGGTGGTGACTGCAAGACCGGCGGCCATTGCTTCCTTCATAATGTCATCCAGGCCAGTCGCGTCAACGGAAGACACGCAGATGGCGTCAGCGCCGCTGTTGATGGCGTTTTGGATAACGGCTACCTGGTTGGCCACGGAAGCCTCGGGGTTGCCGTCATAGGTGACGGTGAAGCCCTGCTCGGCAGCATACTTCTGGGCGCCGTCATTGGCGGACTCAAAGAAGGCGTTGCCTGTCAGCTTCGGCACAAACACGACGTTGATGTCAGCGGCCATCGCCATTGAGGGGACCAGCAGTGCTGCGATCAGCATTGCAACCAATACCTTGGAGAATCGTTTCATGATAGATTCCCTCCTTAAATTTTTATCTTCACACGCCTGGACGGCGCGCAAAAGAACGAAAGAATACCGCTCAGCCCCGCTGCAAAGTCTTGGCGCGGTGTTTTCTGCGGCTGATGCGGCTTTGCAAGGCGGGGTTGGTACCCGCAAAGCGGAACGCAACCACGAGCACAAGCAGGACCCCAACCGGAATATCCAGATACTGCGTGGCTACGCCGTTGAGGTTAAGCCCGATGCGTAAAAGGCCGATCGCGATGGCCGCCAAGGCTGTGCCGATAACGCCGCCCTTTCCGCCGGTGTTGCTGGTACCGCCCAGGACGACCGCCGTGATGATGGGCAGGGTATATTCCGCGCCCATATCCGCCTTGGCAGTCCCCAGATAGGCCGTCAGCAGGATACCCGCGATGCTGGCTGACACCCCCGACAGAATGTATGTGCTCATGATGATAAGCTTTGAGTTGACACCGCTGTACTCCGCCGCGTTCTGGTTGACGCCGCAGAGGAAAACCTTGCGGCCGTACTTGCTGCGGTGAAGCAGGATATAGGACAGCACCACCAGGCCCAGAAAAATCACGAACTGAATGGGGATCGTGTCAAAAAGCTTGGTTTTTCCCAAGGCGCGGAAAGCTTCCGGGAAGTTGCTGATCCCTTTGTATGCCTCGGTAGATGACAGCGTCGTCACCGCCAGCGCCAGGCCGCTGTAAAGGAAGGAGCCGCCCAGGGTCACGACCATCGGCTGCACCCCGGTGTAGGCAACAAAGAAGCCGCTGAGCGCGCCGCAGATGCCTGCAACAATCATGCTGATCAGGCTGGCGACAAAGATGTTCATCCCCGCGTCGCTCCACAGCACACCGACCAGGATGCTGGTCAGCCCGACGATGGAGCCCGCCTGGATATCCATGCCGCCGGTAATCAGGACAAAGGTCACAAACAGAGCGATGATCGCCACCGGAATGAACTGGTTGAGGCTGCCAAAGAGTCTGGTGATGTTCAGGAATTTGCTGTTCATCGTGCCGAATACAATGATTTCCAAAGCGATTAGCAGCACCAACGCCCATTCCCAGCGCAAAAATACTTTTTTCAGCTTATTCACCGCCGTTTGCCTCCTTAATAAGCCGTGAACGAAGGCTCAGTCTTTCCCTGCGGGCACGTTCAATGGCCCTGGTGCGGATAAGAGCGTCAAACACAACAATAACAATCAGCAGGACCCCTGTAATCGTATCATCATAGGTGGAAGCCAGGCCGATAAACACCAGCACGCGCGGGATCGACGACATGATCACGGCCCCGATGGCAGCGCCCAGCACGGAGCCAACGCCGCCCGACAAGCTGATGCCGCCCAGCACACAGGCCGCAATCACAGTCATCTCATAGCCCGCGCCCGCGATGGGGGTGACAAATCCAACCCGGCTGACATAGAGCACGCCGCCCAGCGCGGCCATCAAACCGGAAAGCACGAAAGCAATCCATTTGGTACCATCCACCGGGATGCCAAGAAGGTTCGCGCCGCCGGCGTTATCACCCACGGCCGCCACAAAGCGCCCTTTATGGGTACGGGTCAGGATCAGGTGGATCAGAACAGCCAGCACCAGCGCCGCGATGTAAAACCAGGTCAGGCCGCCCATAAAACGCGACTGGGACAGCGCCTTGAACGCCGGATCGATGTTTTCCACCCAGCGCCCGCCGGTGTATACGTAGATCAGGCCGCGTACGATCCCGTTGATGCCCAGCGTCATAATAATCGATGGAATGCGCAGCACCGTCACGCCCAAGCCGTTGACAAAGCCAACCGCGAGACCAACGGCCACCGCCGCTAAAATCGCCAAAGACCAGGGCTTCCCATCACGCAGCATGCTGCCGCTGACAGCCGCCGCCATGCCCAGGATGGACCCGACGGACACATCGATTTCGCCCGTCATAATCACCAGCGCGATGCCCATCGCAACCACCGTATAAACCACCGAGCTGTTAAATAAAAGCAGGATATTGTTGGGCGTCAAAAAATTGGGATTGACGGCCCCCACGCCCAAAAACATGACAATGATGAAACCCAGCGCCGTCACTTCGCGGGAATGCAGCAGTTTTTTAAGCATGCCTCACTCGCCCTTCTTCCACGCCAAAGGAAGCCGATATCAGCGCGTCCTGGCTGATCTCCTCCTTGCGGAATTCTTGATTGATGCGTCCCATATACATGGTAACGGCGCGGTCGGACAGCTCAACGATCTCCTCCGTGTCCGACGAGATCAGGAGGATCGCCAGGCCCTGTTCCTTTAATTGTTGAATGATCGCGTACACGTCGCCGCGCGCCGCGGCATCAATGCCGCGGGTCGGCTCATCGAGGATCAGCAGCTTGGGCTTTGTATTGAGCGCGCGGGCAATAACCACTTTTTGCTGGTTGCCGCCCGACAGTGAGCCGATCAGCTGATCCTGCCCTGTCACCTTGATGCGGAAGGCTTGGATGTACTCATCCGTCACCCTGACCTCCTCTTTATCGTTCAGGAAGAAGCCGCACATGTGGTCAAGGTAGGAGGCAGTGGTATTGGCACCAACGTCACTGATGCGGAAAATGCCGTTTAAAAACCGATCCTCCGCCACATAGTTGATTCCCTCATCCAGCACCTTACGGGTGGACAGGCCGGTGATGTCTTTGCCGTCCAGAAAAACCTTGCCGCTTTTCACCTTGTCACGGCCGAAGATGGTGGTGGCAAGCTCTGTCCTGCCGGCGCCGACAACGCCTGCCAGTCCCAGAATCTCGCCGGGATAAACCTCCAGGCTGACATCCTCAAAGCCATAACCGCTGAGATGTTCAAGCACAAAGACCGGTTTTTCGTGCTCGTAATCGATAGCACGGCCTGCCGCATGCGCTGAGCGCGCCTGGGCGTTGGCGGGCAGCAGCCCCTCCACCAGCATGTCCCGTGTAAATTTCGAAACAAGGCCGGACAGGGTGATCACGCCGTCACGCATGATCAGCACACTGGTCGCGATCTGGAAAACTTCAGAAAGCCGATGCGTAATGTAAATAATGCCGATACCCTTGCTTTTCAGATCGTTGACAATGGAAAATAAAGACTCTACTTCTTTGAAGGTTAAGGAGCTGGTCGGCTCGTCCAGGATCAGCAATTTTGCCTCACGCATCAGCCCGCGGAGTATCTCCACCAGCTGCTGTTCGGCGATCGACAGGGTTGCCGCCTTGCGGTCCAGGTGCAGCTTCCATCCCAAATGGCTGATCAGGTCGCTGAGCCGCTTGCGCAGAACGCTCTTTTTTTCCGTGAAGCCCATCAGCACATTTTCTTCCACTGTCATGTTGGGGAAGAGCATCGGCTCCTGCGGCACCAAATAGATCCCGCGGGCCAGGGACGCCGAGGGTTTGCTGAGCTTTTCGCAAATCCCGTTGATGTAGATATCCCCGCCATCAGGCTGATAGATCCCCATGATGATCTTCATCAGGGTACTTTTGCCGGCCCCGTTACCGCCGATCAGGGCGACGACCTCTCCGGCGTCAACCTGCATGTCGATCCCCTTAAGCACCGAGTTGTTGCCAAACGACTTGGTAATGCCTCGAATCGATAAGAGCGTCTCGGGCCTCTGGTTCCCGGCCTCTTTCATAGAAGAACCCCCATTGACGTAACATTTGTTGGGTAGTAAAACTTATTACTATGTTCCCATCATACCCAAGCAAATCGCGTTTGTCAATAAATTTGTACAAAAAGTTCAAATTATTTCTAGATATCCTCATCACTCCACTAACACATCTTTTGAATATTTACGTGAAAACGCTTTTAATCACTCCATTATTGCCATTTTTCCGTTGACATCGGTATTTTTCGATGCTATACTCAACACACCTGATACAATTGTTGTAAATCAAAACATATGATTAACAACACTCGACTCAAGAACGATGATGTAGAAACGGATGGCTCATGGACGATTACGAAGAGATGCTGATGACGAAGGTAGCATGGCACTACTACTTCGAGGGGATCACCCAACAACAGGCCGCCGACCGCATGGGCATCAGCCGCATGCGCGTCATCAAGCTTTTGGAAAAGGCCAGGCAGACGGGCATCATACAGTTTCGTCTACGCAAGGACGGAGAGACGCGCATGCAGCTGGAGCGCGCGCTGATTGAGCGCTATCAGCTTAAGGACGCCTTCGTCGTCCCTGCGGCCGTAACGCCCGACGCCGCCAACGCCACCATCGCCGAGGCCGCCAGCATGTACATCATCGAGCGCCTGAAAGAGGGCGGCGGCATCAACATCGGCTACGGCAATACACCCAGCCGGACCCTCAACATTCTGGCAACCATCACCGAGCGTACGCTCACCTGTGTATCCCTGACCGGCGGTGTCAGCTACTACCTGCCCGATGCCCACAGCAATGTATTCAATGCCAGGCTTCACCTGATTCCCGCCCCCCTGCTCGCCAGCAGCAAGGAAATGGCCCAGGCCATGCGGCAGGAGGCCTCTGTGATGGAAATCAGCCGCATGATTGCCCTGTCACAGCTGACAGTCGTCGGTGTCGGCGGCATGCACGAGTCGGCCACCATCTTTAAATCGGGCGTGCTCAACCACAACGATTTTTTATACCTTCAGATGCGGGGCGCGGCGGGGGACCTGCTCAGCCACTTCATCGATAAGGATGGAAATCTGATCGATACCCCGCAGGAGGAACGCCTGATCAGCACCCCGCTGTCCACCCTGAAGTCCCTGCCCAACGTCATCGGGGTTGCCGCCGGTGAAAACAAGGTAAACGCCATCCGCGCGGCCCTCAGAGGACAGTATCTGGACATCCTGATCACCGACGATACAACGGCATCCCGGCTGATCGAAGCAGAGTAAGGAGGATAACAATGGCAGACAAATACCTACTGGCATTGGACGCCGGCACCGGCAGCGTGCGCGCCGTCCTGTTCACCCCGCAGGGCGAGCAAGTCGCTTGCGTGCAACGCGAATGGAGCC
Source organism: uncultured Christensenella sp. (assembly GCA_964648235.1). GTDB lineage: Bacteria > Bacillota > Clostridia > Christensenellales > Aristaeellaceae > UBA1038. The sequence continues at coordinate 45,680 of CAZYKQ010000005.1, forward strand.
ATACGGAAGATCCGCGCTATCCCGGCAGCATGGATTTTGACTGGGTCAACAACTGGGCGCTCGCTTGTGGCTGTGTGCGCGGCGTTCTCAAGGAGACAGGGATCGATTCCCGCGATATCGCTGCCGTCTCCACCACCTGCATGCGCGAAGGGATTGTGCTCTATGATCATGAAGGCCGGGAGATATGGGCCTGTGCCAATGTGGACGCCCGCAGCAGTGACGAGGTGGCTGAACTGATCCGGATGGATCCAGAGCTTGAAAAAGAGCTTTACACGCTGTCCGGCGAAACCTACGCCCTGGGCGCGCTGCCGCGCATCCTTTGGGTAAAAAACAAGCTGCCTGATCTTTATGAACGCGTCGCGAAAGTCGGCATGTTCAACGACTGGCTGATCTACAAGCTGACAGGTGTCCTCAAGGTTGAGCCCAGCAACGGCAGCACGACCGGCATCCTTAACCTCAAAACCCGCAGCTTCGATGCTTCCATCCTCAGCCGTGTCGGGCTTAAAGATGACATCCTGCCTGATACAATCGAGTGCGGCAGTGTGGCGGGAACGGTAAACGCCAAAGGCGCCGCGGACACGGGCCTGTGCGAAGGCACCACCGTTGTAGCAGGCGGCGGCGACGCCCAGCTGGGCTGCGTCGGCGTAGGCGCGGTTCTCCCCAACCAGGCGGCTGTATTCGGCGGCAGTTTCTGGCAGTATGAGTACAACACTGACGAAGCAGTGACCGACAGCCTCTGCCGTGTGCGCGTCAACTGCCACGCCGTGCCCGGCCTCTGGCAATTTGAAGCCCTGGCTTTCAAACCAGGCCTGGCCATGCGCTGGTATCGCGATGCCTTCTGTCAGGAAGAAATCAGGCGCGCGCAGGAGCTGGGCTGCGATCCGTATCAGCTGATGAACGAAGAGGCGGAAAAGGTGCCTGCGGGCAGCCACGGCATGATGTGCGCCTTCAGTGACGTGATGAACTTCATCTCCTGGCGGCACGCCTCCCCCACCTTCACCAACTTTGATTTTGACCCCGCCCGCTTTAACAAGTACACCTTCTACCGCGCAATCATGGAAAACACCGCGATGGTCACCAAGGGACATCTGGATCTGGTACGCGAGACAACAGGCAAAGCGCCTGATGAAATCATCTTTGCCGGCGGCGCCAGCAAGGGTGGTTTATGGTGCCAGATACTGTCCGATGTGCTGGGTCTGCCCGTGAAGGTGCCCGTCGTCAAGGAAGCTACGGCCCTGGGCGCCGCCATCCTGGCCGGATATGGCGCGGGGCTGTATGAAAGCATTGAAGACGCCGCCAAGCAGCTGGTTCGCTGGGATAAGGTCTATTACCCCAATCCTGACAACCACGCTGTGTATGAAGGCATGTACGGCCCCTGGAAAGAAGTCTATGCCCGTCAGCTCGAAATCGCCGATGCCGGCCTAACCCGTCATATGTGGATCGCCCCCGGGCTGTCCTGATCATATATATTTATAAAAAAAAGAGGAGAGAATCATGTATATCATCAACGAGAATGAACGCGAATACCGTTTTGGAGACAGCGGCCCCAAGTACTTGATGAAGGGACCCCGTTCCAACTTTTCACTTGTCCAGTTCCAGCCCGGTCAGACATTCACCGCCCATTATCACCACGTAATGGAGGAAAACTTCTTCATCCTGGAAGGCGAAGTCGATGTCGCCATCGATGATGTGGTCCATCATCTCAAGCAAGGCGACCTCTTGCACGTGGAGCCCGAAGAAGTACACTACTTCATGAACAACTACGATAAACCGGTCAAGATGATTGCCACCCAGGCCCCCTTTATGGAAGTGGACAAAGAGGAGCTGCCGGACTACAAAATCTGAGTATATACCAATCGTTTAAAAAGGCAGGTTGATCCCTGTCTTTTTTTTGCGCGTCCAAACCGCCGGTTTCCGCATCAGGATCAGAGGCAGGATTTTTGGTCCCCGGCGTCGAATAGGTAGTATTCGGCTATTTTTATTTTCTTGGCCGTCTATTGATTTCTCTCGCCATCCACTTGTTCAAGGAGTTTTTTCATGATCACAGAAACCGGACTCAAAAAGCTCACCGCGCCCGAAGATTGGGCTTCCGGGGTCTCCCTGGCTGCCCGGGGCATGCTGCGCGAGCTGCGAACGGCCCCCGGTCTGATTGAATACATGATAACACAAGAGCCCTATGCCCTGGTCCGCCTCCACGCGGACGATCCTGCCCGGTGCGATTGCGGGCAGGAAAATTGCCGGCATATCGTCGCCGCATATATGGCCGCGCAATCAGACGGCCATCTGACCGAGCTGGAAAGCTTCAGCGATCGTCTGGCCAGCGAAGCCTTCTATGACGCGGTGGAAAGCATCATCCCCAAAGCACCGGCCCTCAGCCTGGAGCCCTCGCTTTTTATCGGAGATAAAGGCGATCTGAGCCTTTCGCTTCGCGTCGGCGAAGGGCGCCTCTATGTGGTGCGCAGCCTGCCCCGTTTTTTGGACGCGCTTGAGTCAGGCGAGGAAGTGGAGCTAAGCTCCGGCCGTAGCCTGCAACCCCGTTTTGATGATTTTTCGCCGCAGGAAGCCGCCTTCCTGCGCGTCATCCTATGCTTTACGCAAGCGCTTGAAATGGGTGAAAAGAAACTCAGTCCCCAGCAGCTTCGCAAGCTTCCTCTGACAAGCGAGATCGCTACCCGCGCGCTGGATAGCCTGTCCTCCCTGCGCTTTCGTTTGACGCATGAAGGCATAACCCGTCTGCAAACAGGCCTGCCTGTGTCCCCCTTGCCGGCTGTGTTCTATGTCAGCGGAAACCGCAACGCCCTCACCATCCGCGCGCAGCTTGACACCCCCTGCGAACCGGTCGGGCAATGCGGCCGCTACATGCTGATGTCCGGGCAGCTGATGCGCCTGGAGGAGGACGATATTTCTCTGGCCCGCCTGGTGCTGAGCCGAAGCGACAGGACGTTCACCTTCCCCCGCGGCGAGATCGCGCGTGTCACCGGGGAACTGCTGCCTACGCTGATGCGCAGCCATGCTGTCATTCTTGATGAAAAACTGGAGCGGCAGATGATTCGCCGCCCCTTATCTCCCCGCATCTATCTCGATCAGCAAGGCAGCACCATCCGGGCGCAAGTGCGCTTTTGTTACGGTGATATTGAGATCGATCCCTTCTCTGTCGAAAAGGATGAAAGCCGCTTGCTCCTGCACGACGCCATCGGCGAACGCCGGGTGTTGGAAGCCCTCGCAGACGCCGGGTTCCGGGTGCAAAAAGGGTTTGTCTACCTGTCAGGCGATGAAGAAATCTACCGTTTCCTTCAGGGCGGCGTGCAGGATCTGGGCGGGAAGGCCGAACTGTTCTTAAGCAAGGAGTTCAAGCGGCTCTCGCCCAGAACGCCCACTCTGGCAGGCCGATTGTCCGGCAGTGCCAGCCAGCTGCAGCTGACCGTTCTGGATGACGGCACACCCGTTGAGGAACTGGTGCCCCTGCTTCAAGCCATCCGCAGCCATAAACAATATTTTCGCTATAAAAACGGGGCCTTCATAACTCTGCAGGACACCGATCGCTGGCAGGATTTTGCTCAGGCGGCCCTGGAGGCGGTAAAGGATCAAAGCGAGCTGCGCAACATACGCGGCTATCGCGCCGCCTATCTGAAGGCACTGATTGAAGATGCCAGCCTTCCTGTTGATATTGCGCCGGAAGCCGCGCGGCTCGCCGCCCCCGTTGACGAATACCCCGACAGCCCCGTCAGCGGTCTGCACGACTACCAGAAACGGGGCTTCCATTGGTTGCATTCACTTGATCTGCTGGGCATGGGCGGCATCCTGGCCGATGAAATGGGTCTTGGTAAAACGGTACAAACCATTGCCGCAATCCGCTACGCCGCGGAGCATGAGCATCAGCACCTGCCCAGCATCATCGTCGTTCCCACCACGCTCACCTATAATTGGCTGGGCGAGCTCAAGCGCTTTTCCCCCGGCCTTTCAGTGCGGCTGCTCAGCGGTCCCCGCGCCCGCAGGCAGCAGCAGATCGCTGAGTTTGAGGGGGAAAAGGCCCCCGATCTGTTGTTGACAAGCTATCCCCTCATCCGCCAGGACATCGATCTGTTGGAAAATATCTCCTTCCGTTTCGCGGTGCTGGATGAAGCCCAATACATCAAAAACGCGCTGAGTCAGTCCGCGCGCGCGGTCAAGCGCCTGCAAGCACGCACGCGCCTCGCTCTTTCAGGTACGCCGATGGAAAATAATGTGGCGGAGCTATGGAGCCTGTTTGATTTTACCATGCCGGGCTATCTGCCCAATATACGGGACTTTGTGCGGCGTTATGACCAGGGCAAGAACTCTCAGGACCTGCTGCGGCGCATCCGCCCCTACCTGATGCGCAGGCTGAAAAAAGACGTCATGACCGAGCTGCCCGACAAGGTGGAGTCCGTCATCACCATCCCCATGACCGCGGAACAGCGCAAGGTCTATCTTGCCGTGTTGCACCAGAAGCGAATGCGCATGGAGGGCCTGATCGAGCACAACGCCCTTTCCGCCGGACGGGCGGAAGTGCTGAGCGCCCTGACTGAATTGCGGCAAATCTGCTGCCATCCAGCCCTTATCATGCCCGGCTTTGGCGGCGAGGCAGGCAAAATCAAACTGCTGGAAGACCTTCTCCCTCAAGCCATCGGGGAAGGCCACCGGGTGCTTCTCTTCTCCCAGTTTACGCAGATGCTGAAACTTCTGCGCCGAAAGCTCTATCAGGAAGGCATCGAAACCCTGTACCTGGACGGCGAAACAAAGCCTGAAGAACGCCAGCAGCTGGTGGACCGCTTCAACGCGGGCGAAAAGCCTGTCTTCCTCATCTCCCTCAAAGCGGGCGGCACCGGCCTCAACCTGACCGGAGCCGATATGGTGATCCATTACGATCCCTGGTGGAACCCCTCCGTGGAGGATCAGGCGGCCGACCGCGCCCACCGCATGGGACAGACGAAAAATGTGCAGGTGCTGCGCCTGGTCATGCACGATTCCATTGAAGAGCAGGTGCTGGCACTGGGCCGCGGAAAACGCAAACTGTTTGAGCAGTTGATCACCCCCGGTGAGCAGCTGCCTCAGAAGCTGAGCCAGCAAGATCTTCTCAAACTGTTCAGTGTGTCAGCCGCGGAAGATGATGATGAGGGAGAAAGCTGAGAGGGCTAGGCGCAAACCCAGGATTTATCTTCTTTCCTTAGACTGACACGTTCGCGGCGGGTAAAAACCGGCTGGCGCATCAAGCCCGCAGCCTATAATAATCCTGCGCTTGAAATACGCGGCAATGGGTGGGTATATTATAGCATCTTGACTTGATACGGAGGCACGAGCGATGACAAAATGCGCCGCTCAGGTAGAGCAAGCGATTCCTGCCGCAACGGCAGAAGAACTATGGGCACAGTGGATCTCCCCGGAAAAATTGGCCGTCTGGTTTTGGCCCTTGTACCCCGATACAGTTTACGAGCTGGATGCCCGGCAAGGCGGACACTTTCATTTTTATTCCAAAAAAACAGGCGTTGGCGCTCAGGGAGAAATAATAGCGTTTATTCCCAACAAAAGCATCCATCTCTCCTGGTATTGGGATGACGAAGGCAATAACGATTCGGAATCAGTCGAAATCAACTTTTCTGACGGGCTGATCCGTCTGGAGCACAGCGCCGAAACGATTGACAGCTGCACCATGTATCAGAGTTTCTGGATGGACGCTCTGTACCGGCTCAAAGGGGTGCT